>DATJXW010000001.1:0-4325 GCA_035499895.1 Polyangiaceae bacterium
CGCATCTTCGATTTCGGCGACGACCAGACCGGCATCGAGGGCAGCCAGGGGTCCGGCTCGACCTACTTGTTTCTCACTCCGCGCATCACGGACGACGGCGGGCGGCTCGTGCGCGTCGCGTATCAGCGAACGTCGTACCCCGAGGTCCAGCTCGACGCGACGCGCACGCTGCCGTCCGGCAAGCTCACGCACGTGGCGGTGACGTTCGACGCGACCACGACCACCCTCGCGCTCTACATCGACGGCGGCCTCGAAAACTCGCAGGTCATCGACATGGTGCCGATGGACCTTTCGGCCATCAACGACATCAACGACTGGCTCGGGCGTTCGCAATATGCCGCCGACCCGCAGCTCGGCGCGACGATCGAGGAATTTCGCATCTACGACGCCGCGCTCAGTGCCGCGCAAATCCAAACGAGCTTCAGCGCCGGACCGAACCCCGTGTTTCTCGCCCCCTAACGCTCGTGCCGAGCCACGGAGTCCGTGCGACCGTTCGCTGAGCTCACGCGCCCTTGCGCCGCGCGCGCGGTCGCCGTGACGTGCGCCGCGCTCGTCGCGAGCGGGTGCGTGAAGGCACCGGAACGCCCCGCCGCGGCGCCGCTCGAGGCCGGCGTGAAGCCGCCCGCGACCTTCGAGCTCGAGGGCAAGCCGTTCTGTTTCGCCGGCTCGAACGCTTATTATCCCATCTACAAACCGCGCCCGGTCGTCGACGATCTCTTCCGCGCGGCGCGCTCGCTCCACCTGCGCGTGCTCCGCGTGTGGGGCATGCTCGATCGCGGCTCGCTCGACTGGAGCGTGCCCGATGCCGATCCCGGCGGCGGCGCGAAAGAAGGCGTCTACTTCCAATATTGGGATCCGGTGAGCAAAGCGCCCGCCTACAACGACGGCGAGACGGGACTCGCGCACCTCGATTACGTGCTCGCCCGAGCCGCCGAGCTCGACCTCAAAGTCATCGTCGTGCTCGTGAACAACTGGCGCGAGTTCGGCGGCGTGGACCAATACCTCATGTGGTACGGCCGCGACGAACACCAGGCCTTCTTCAGCGCGCCCGAGCTCAAACGAGCCTACGAAAACTGGGTCGCTCACGTCGTCACGCGCGTGAACGGCCTGAACGGCCGCCGTTACGCCGACGACCCCACCGTCTTCGCGTGGGAGCTCGCGAACGAGCCGCGCATGAAGAACGGCAGCGCGTTCGATCGCCCGAGCGGCTGGAGCACGAGCACGCTCACCGACTGGGCGGACGAGATGTCGCGTTACGTGAAGTCGCTCGACGGCAAGCATCTCGTCTCCGTGGGCGACGAAGGCTTCCTGAACGGCGGCGGCGAACATTGGGCGTACAAGGCGAACGACGGCGTCGACAACCGGGCGCTCACCGCGCTCCCGGCCGTCGATTTCGGCACGTTCCATCTCTATCCGGAAGATTGGGGAACGGAGGTGGGGTGGGGCGAACAGTGGATCCGCGATCATCTCGCCGTGGCGCGCGAGCTCGACAAGCCCAGCGTGCTCGAGGAGTACGGCGTCAAGGTCGGACGCCGGGGCGGCGCGCTCGGTCCTGTCGTCGAAGGCTGGGCCACGCGGGAGCGCGCCTACACGCGCTGGAACGAAATCATGCTCCGCGGCGGCGGCAGCGGCGCCCTGGCGTGGATGCTCGCCGGCACGGACGAGCCGAACGGCGGCGAGCCCGTGCCGCGCTACCCCGATTACGACCACTACGAATTCTACGACGACGACGCGACGGGCCGGCTCATCGGCGACTACGCGCAGCGCTTCAGCGACGCGCCCGCCTGCACGAGCCAGCCGGCGTCGCCGCCCGTCGCGCCCTCGCCGTTCGTGAGCGTGCGGAAGGCGCCTGCGACGGTCGCTGACGGCTGGGTCGAGATCCCGGCGAAATGAGGCAACTTGGGCGCGTTCGCGTCGAAAACTTGAAGGTTCGAGCGATCCGCGAAAAAACTCCCCGCGTGACGCCCCCACTTTGTACGCGACGCTCGTCCGAGCGCCGCCGCTCGTCGCGGCTCGGTGTCGCGCTCGCGGGCGCGCTGTGGCTCGCCGGCGCGAGCTCGGTGGCGGCGGCGCGCGACGCGGAGGCGGGCAGCCGCTGGTTCATGCAGAAGCCGGCGCCGTCGACGCAGGTGCAGAAGTCGTCGACCGAGCGCGGCGTGAATCCGTGCAACACGCCGGACCCCGGCTTCGGCTCGTACGATCGCTGGATCAAGAACGGCATGGCGATGGTGCTCGTGCCGCATCGCGGCGCCGTGAACGCGGCGGGCGAGTTCGACGTCGTGTTTCACTTTCACGGCCACGAGCCGGCGCGCAAAGAATGGGTGCAGGCGATGAGCGGCGTCGTGTTCGTCGGCGTGACGCTCGGCGTCGGCTCCGGCGTCTACGAGAACACCTTTCGCGATCCGGCCGCGTTCGAGCACTTGTTGAAGACGGCCGAGGCGACCGTCGCCGAGCACGTCGGGCGCTCGGACGCGCATGCCCGCCGCATCGCGCTGAGCTCCTGGAGCGCGGGTTACGGCGCCGCGGAGGAGATTTTGCGGCAGCCGCTCGGGCGCGAGCGCGTCGATACGGTGATTCTGCTCGACGGTCTCCACTGCGACTACGCGGGTGACGGCCTCGTCGAGGCGACGCTCGAGCCCTTCGTCTGGTTCGCGCACGAGGCCGCCGACGGCAAGCGCCTCATGGTCGTGAGCCATTCGTCGATCATTCCGCCGGGCTACGCGTCGACGACGGAGACGGCGAATTATCTGATTCACGAGCTCGGTGGCCGTCCGCACCCGGCCAAACCGCGCCCCACCGATCCGATGGGGCTCGAGCTCGTCTCACGCTACGACCAGGGCGGCTTCCACGTGCGCGGCTACGCCGGCAACGCCGAGCTCGACCACTGCGCGCAAGTCGGCCTTTATCGCGACGTCTTGAAAGTGCACCTCTTGCCGCGCTGGAAGCCGCCCCGTGCAGCCAAACACTAAACCAGCGCGCCCGTTCGAGGATGCGACGCACGTCGCCGTCCACGCGGAGCCGCTCGATCGCCAGCTGCGCGGCGTGTTCGCGGGCGCGAGCTGGAACGCGGTGCGCGCGCTGATCGAAAGCGGCAAAGTGAGCGTCGACGGTGAGGTCGTGCGCGCGCCGAATCACGTCGTGCGCGCCGGCGCCGAGATCCGCGTCGCGATGCGCGCGCCGCGCGCGCGAGGTCCGGAGCTACCCGCCGATCTTTTCGCCCACGTCGACGCGCACGTCGTCGTGGCGCGCAAACCGGCGGGCATCAGCACCGTCCCTTACGATGAAAACGAAACCGGCACGCTCGCCGAGCTCGTCGAGGCGGCGCTCCGGCGCAAAGGCGGCCCGCACGCGCCGCTCGGCATCGTGCACCGCATCGACAAAGAGACGAGCGGGCTGGTGGTTTTTGCGCGCACGCTCGCCGCCAAGCGGGTCCTCAAGCAGCAATTCAGGGTGCACAGCGTCCGGCGCGGCTACTGGGCGCTCGCGCACGGCGTCGTCGCTCCCGGCACGCTCGCGTCCCGCCTCGTCAAAGATCGCGGCGACGGCCGTCGCGGCTCCACCGAAAACCAGAACCTCGGCCGCGAAGCCATCACCCACGTTCGCGTCCTCGAAAAACTCCACGGCGCGACCCTCGTCGAATGCCGTCTCGAAACCGGCCGCACCCACCAAATCCGCATCCACCTCTCCGAGAGCGGCCACCCCCTGCTCGGCGAGCGCGTCTACTCCAAAACCTTCCGCGGCGCGCTCATCTCCGCGCCCCGCCTCATGCTCCACGCCTTCGAGCTCGGCTTCGAACATCCCACCACGGGCGCCCCGCTCCACTTCGAACAACCCATGCCCCCCGACATGCGCGACGTCCTCGCCACCTTGCGCATGCGTTGACCCCACGTCGCCCGCACACGCGCGCGCCGTCCCGGCGTCCGGGCACGAAGCTAGCGCTCCTCTGCATCTCGCACTAAAGTCCGCCTTCTCGCACGAGTGGCGGAATTGGCAGACGCGCCGGATTTAGGTTCCGGTACCGCAAGGTGTGTGGGTTCAAGTCCCTCCTCGTGCACTGAGTTGATTCTGTTGGGGAAGTCGACCGCGCGCAGCGACACGCGTCAGTCGTTGAATGGCCCACCCTGCGGCCCATCCAGAGAGATTCGGCGGCTTGCGGTGCCGGACCAATCTAGCTCGTCACGCTCCGCAATACCTCTTGTACTTCTTCCCGCTCCCGCAGGGGCATGGTTCGTTCCGGCCGATCTTGACGCTCGTCTGGGGCTCCGTTCCCCGAAGGTCTCATCCAACCGAGCAGACCAGTCACTTCGGAGGCACTCGATGCGCTC
>DATJXW010000002.1:0-6739 GCA_035499895.1 Polyangiaceae bacterium
CACCTCGAGCGAAGGCGACAAGGCGACGAACGATCAGCTCTCGCAGGATCGCGCGGACGCCGTGAAGCAGTACATCGTCGATCAGGGCATCGATCCGAAGCGCATCAAGACGCACGGCTACGGCTCCGAGCAGCCGATTGCCGACAACAAGACGAAGGCAGGCCGCGAAAAGAACCGGCGCATCGAGTTCCAGGTCATTCAGCCGGGTTCGCAGTAAGCGACAAAAAAGAGACGCACGCCGCCGCGATGAAGCGACGGCGTGCGCCGGGAGCGCGCGCTGTCGTCCTCGAGCGACAGCGCGCGTTTTCGCGTGCGGTGCCTCAGTCGGCGAGCAGGCGGCGTCGCCGCTGGCGCAACACGAAGACCAGGCCGACGAGCGCGCCCGCGAGCACGCCGCCCGGATTGCCGGTCGGGTTCGAGGCGACGCTGCACGAGATGCCGCCGCTCTCCTGCTCTTCGGGTGCGTTCGTCGCGACGGCGCCGGAGTTGGCCGCGTCGCCCGTGCTCAGCGTCGAGAGGTTCGTGCTCTCCGTCCCGAAGATGCTGGCGATCCACTGCGCGAACCACGTGCGCCGCCGGTGGCTGCTCGAACCGCCGGTGCCGCTCGTGCCGCTCGTGCCGCTCGTGCCGCCGGTGCTCGACGCGCTCCCGCCTTGCGCGCCGCTGCCGCTGCTCGACGACCCGCCGCTGCTCGACGCGCTGCCGCCCTGCGCGCCGCTACCGTCGTCGGCGCCGCCCGTGCTCGAGTCGGTGCCGCCCGTCGCGGTCGTCGCGGTGCCGCCCTGCGCGCCGGTGTTCGTGGCGGAGCCGCCGGTGCCGCCCGAGCCCGTGGCCGTTCCGCCGCCGGAGCCGCCCGTCGGGTCCGACGGCGTGGACGTCGCCTGGCTGCCGTCGTCGCTCACGCCGCACTTCGAGTCGAGCGCGACGATGAGCGGCGCGCCGTCGAAGCCGTCCGACGCGCCGGCGTGCGGCGTCACGACCACGTCGCAGTTCGAGCCGTCCTGCGTGGCGCTCACGTCGCTCTTGCCGTTCGCGTCGACCGGGGCGTCGACCACGACGTGGAGCGCGCCGGCCGGCGCCGTGTACGCGAACGAGCCGCCCGCGCTGCCGTCCGGCGTCGTGTTCGCGACGACCGCGACGTTCGAGCCCGCACGCGGGATGACGACGCCGCGATAACCGTCGCCGGAGAGCGCCGTGTGCGGCGTCACGCTCGCGTTCGCGCCGCGCGCGGCCACCACGTGGATGGCGCTCGCGTTCGGACCGCTCACGTCGAGCCGGTACTCGGTGCCCGCGGGAATGCGCGAGAGATCACAGGTGTGATCCGACGAATCGCACTCGGTGCCCTGCGGCATGTCGCGCACGCTCGGCGAGCCGCTCGACGCGTACACCTCCTCGACGGAAAGCGTGGACGCGCCGACGGTCGCCGTCGCGCGGTTCGAGCCGAGCGCGAGCGAGCCCGGCGTGCGCACGCGCAGGTGCAAGGCGCGTGAGGCGTCGCCCGTGACCACGCGATCGATCAAGACGACCTCTCCCGAGTCGCCGTCCGGCACGAGCACGTAGTCGCGGAGCGCGTGCGCCACGTCGCTCGCGACGTCGTCGCTCCGGAACTGATCGGCGTAGTCGCAGCGCGCGGCCGCGACTCCGGAACCCGACTGGCGCGCCCAATCGAGCTTCGTCGTCTGACCCCAGTAACCCTGACTCGGCGAGTAGCCGCTCGGCAGCGAGTTCGAGTCGACGGCCGGCGCGTTGCTGCTCATGGTCGAGACGGTGCCGTACGGCGACGGATCCACGACGAGGTCGTCGGCGCCGCGCGTGAGCACGAAGTTACCGGCGTCGTTGTGTTGATGGTCGTCGACCAGGCGGTGCGAACACTGGAAAACCCCCCAAATCGTGGCCTGCGTGTGGTTGCCGCGCAGGTACCAGTTGCCCGTCCCCGTCGCGAGATCGTTCGTCGGGGCGTCGCTCGGCAAGTCGCTGCTCGCGCCCGTGCGGGCGGCGGCGAGCGCGTCGAAGAGCGGATTGTCGTTCTGCAACCCGAGGTCCGCGTCGAGCTTGCGCGCCCAGGACTTCGCCTGGTCGCTGCCGAGGCCCGCGATGGTCGCGAGCAGCGGGCCGTTGTCGGGGTCGCGGTTCGGCGACGTGTTGTCCGAGTCGCCCGCCGCGTACACCTGATGGCTGACCGGCGTGAGATCGTTCGCGAAGCGCGTGACGAGCGAGTCCGCCCAGGGCCCCGCGCCGGGGACGTTCACGCCGTTGTCGGCGAGCGCGCGCATGGAGAGCGCGTGCTCGAGCACGCTGAGCGGGCCGTACTGCCAGCCTTCCGCCCAGTCGCCGCCCTGGAGCACGCCGGTCGCGGAGAGGCCGCCGCTCATGTCCTTGCCCCAGATCGTGTTGGTGACGGTCGCCCAGTGGGCGTCGCCGTTCGCGCCGGCTTCGCCGCCCTCGGCGATGGCGATCATGGTCGCGGCGAAGGCGTAGCCGGCCTCGTAGTTGGCGCCGGCGAGATCCGGCAGGTAACCGTTGGTTTGGTACCAGCTCATCCACGCGTTGAAGCGCTCGAGCGCGTGGGCGCGCAGATCGTCGGTCATGCCCGGCGCGTCGTGCAGCCAGTCGTACGCGATGGCCGAGTACGGAGCGAACGTGCGCATGGCGTAACCGGAATCGTGGCTCACCACGTCGTCGCCGCCCGCGCCGTCGCCGACCGTCTGGTAGTCGTCGAGCAGGACGCTGAAGTACTTGAACGCGGTCGCGAGGTCGTCGCTGTTGCCGGACGCCTCCCACGACGCGAGGCAACCGGAGAGCGTCGTCAAGAACTCGAAGCCTTGCCAGCCGCCGTCGGAGTAGTCGGACGGGTTCGCACGCGCCGCGCTGCAACGCGCCGCGCCGCGCGCGACCGGGCTGCTCGCGTCGCCGGCCTGGGCGACGAGCCCTTGTTTCGTCGCAGCGTCCAGAAAGAGCCGCGGGTGCGCGCCGGAGGGGGCCGCTTGAGCGGCGAGCGTGAGAAGCGGGATGGTTGCGAGTACGGAAGACGCCAGCAAGCGCCGGTGGTGTTTTGCCATGTCGAGGCGAGTAGCAGCGTGCGCCCGCGCTCGCCGCGGGAATTCGGCTCGATTTCGATTGTCAGAGCCGCGTCATGACGCGCGCACCGGCGTGGCACGACGTCACACGCCGTCGACTCAAGTCCGCGAACCCACGTCCGTTCACGGGCGCGCGCGGATGTTCGAAAGTTGCAGCGCGCGACGCTAGGTCGCGCTCGTTCGAGCTCAGCGCGCGAGAGCCGCCACGTCGTGGTTGAGCCAATCACACTTGAGGGTTACGTTTCTGCGCGGCAAACTGACGCAACCCACATCGGACGACATGCGACGGTGCGACGCCGTTTCGGGCATCTTGCGGCGGGGGGTCATGACCGACTTATGACGCGCTCGCGGGCCTCGCGAAGCGACTTCACGGTCGCGTGCGCGACGATCGGAGGCTCGAAGCGGCCGGCTCAAGGGCGACGGCGCGGCGTGAGAAAGCGCGCGAAGCGCTCGAGCTCGAGCTCGAGCGCGCGCCGGAACCGAGCGTCGCGCGGCGGCTTGCCGGCGACGTAACCGAGCGTCGACGCGAGCCCGTTCGCGTCGTGGGTCAGGTTCGCCCAACCGACGACGTGCTCACCCCACAACAAAGGCAGCGCGTAGTAGCCGAGTTTGCGTTTCTTCACCGGCGTGTAGGCCTCGAAACGGTACGCCCACCCCCAAAACAGCTCGAAACGCCGGCGATCCCAGACCACCGGGTCGAACGGCGAGAGCAGCCGCACGCGACCGTCGGGGTCGTCGCTCGCGGCTCCGCGGTGCGCGGCGCGGCGCGGGTCCTCGCGGGCGGGCCAGAACCACTCGACGCCGCTCGCGGATGCGTGCGCGAGCCGCTCCTTCGCGCGAGCGAGGCCGCGGGCGAGCTCGCCGCGCCACTGCGGCGCGGCGTAACGGAGCCGGCCCACGAGCGACGCGAGGCTTTGCGCGGGGAGCGGCGCGTACTTGTGCACGGCCACGTCGATGAGGGCGTCGACGCTCTCGCTCACGCCGCGAGCGAGCAGGCGCGACGGCGCGGGCGCGTAGACGCGAACACCGGCGTCGCGGCGCACGACGCGGAGCTCGCCGCGGTAGTGCAGGGCGTCGAGCAGGCGCGTCGTGAGGTTCGAGCTCCCGCCCCAGTAATTCTTCTCGGTGCCGCCGCCGAGGTGGCGTTCGACGTCACGCGGGTGCGCGGAGCCGCGGGCGTGAACGAACGCGAGCACTTCGTCCGCCTTCTTCGCGCGGGCGCGGGTGTGACGTTCGAGGCCCGAGCGCGGGTGCATGAGCGCGCTCAGCGCCGGCGCGACGAAGCCGTAATTGACGAAGAAATCCTCCTCGACGGCGAGTTTTTCGTAACGCGCTTCGAGGTCGCCCGCGCGGTAGTCGCGGACGCGTTGCATGAGCACGAGGTCCTGCGCGCGCGCCGGGGCGCGGATCGGATCGGCCTGCACGAAGCCGAGCCGCGCAATGGCCCGTTCGAGCGTCGTCGGCGCGAAGAGGCTGCGGCGAACGGCGAAGCGGCGGAGCTCGGCGAGCGTGGGCGCGGTCACGGGCGTGAAGGTATCGCGTCCACGGGGCGCGCGAGCGCGGACGAGGCGCGCGCGAAGACGCTCCCGGCGAGCGCGAGCGCGGAGAGCAGCATCACCGCGGCGCCGTAAGCGTCGGCCGTGCGCACCACGCCGCCGCCGAAGACGACCCCGACGCCGGCGAGCACGGCGGGCAAGCCCATGGCGAGGTAGGCGACGACGTAGAGGACCGAGAGCGCGCCGGCGCGTTCATGGGCGGCCGCGAGGGGAATGACGCTGCGAACGGCGCCCTGAAACGCGGGCCCGAACCCCGCGCCCGAGAGCGCGGTTCCGAGGAAGAACGCGGGAACGGAGTGAGCGGCCACGCTCGCGAGCGTGAGCCCGACGCCGGCGATGAGCGTCGCCGTGCCGATTTTCATCAGATTTTGCGGCGAAAACGCGCGCAGGGAGAAGACGGCGAGGGCGCCGGTGCCCGCGAGCGTGAAGAGCGCGAGGCCGCCGAGCAGGCGCGAGCCGCCGACGACGAGCTCGCGCAAGAGGGTCGGGCCGAGCGACGCGTAGAAGCCGACGAGCGCCCAGGTGCCGACGATCGCGGGCGCCGCGAGCAACATCGGCCGCGCGAGCGCGGCGGGCAAAGCGACGTGCGGCCGGAGCGACGCGAGCGCGCCCGAGCGACGCGCCGAAGTTTCGGTCATGGCGAGCACGCCGAACGCCTGGGCCACGAACACGACCCCGAGCACCGCGTAGACGAGCACCGTGGGCGCCGGCAGGTATTGCACGAAGAGCCCCGAGACGAGCCCGCCGGTCGCGCTGCCGAGCATCGGGCCGACGGCGTTCGCGGTCGCGCCGCGGGCGCGGTCGATGTCGATCATGCCGGCGCCCACGGCGCTCACGGCCGCGCCCGTCGCGAGTCCCTGGATCACGCGGGCCACGAGCAGCGACGCGACGCCGTGCGCGGTAGCGAAGACGAGCATGGTCGCGGCTTGGAGGAGCGCCGCGCCGAACAGCACCGGGCGCCGGCCGACGTAGTCGGAGAGCGAGCCGAGGACGAGCAGCGCCGCGAGCACCGCGAGCGCGTAGACGCCGAAGACGACGGTGGTCGTGATGGGTGAGAAGCCCCAGGCGGCTTGATAGACCGCGTAGAGCGGGGTGGGAGCGCTGGAGCCAGCCAAGAACGAAACCACGATCGAGGCTTGCAGGAAAAACGCCTTATTTCGTGAAAGGGACATCGTGAAGACCTCCGTACAGACCAGTCTGTCTGGCCCTTGACTATAGACAGACCAGTCTGTATGGTCAAGGCATGGTCAGCACGAAATCGGACGCCTCGGTCCGCGACCGACTCCTCGCCGCGGCCAACGAGCTTTTCTACGAAGAAGGCATCCACGCGGTCGGCATCGATCGAGTGCTCGAACGGGCGCAAGTCGCCAAGGCGTCGCTCTACAGCACGTTCGGCAGCAAGGACGATCTCGTGCGCGCCTACCTCGAGGCGCGTCACGAACGGCGCCGGAAGCGCGTGAACGCCGCGCTCGCGAAGCACGCCGACCCGCGCGCGCGCATTCTCGCCGTGTACGACGTGCTCGGGGAGGTGGCGCGCGAACCGAACTATCGCGGCTGCGCGTTCGTGAACGCGAGCGCCGAGGGGATGCGCGGCGAGGGCAAGGCGAAGCGCGTGTGCGAGGACACGCGCGCGTGGCTGCGCGGGCTGTTCACGTCGCTCGCGACGGAGCTCGGCGCGCGCGATCCGGAGCGGCTCGGCTCGCGCCTGACGCTGCTTTACGACGGCGCGACGGTCGGGGCGTCGATGGACGGGCGGGAAACCGCCGCCGCCGAGGCGCGCGAGCTCGCGGACGAGCTCATCACGGCGAGCCTCCGCCCCTGAGCGACTCGAGCGCGGCCGAACACCCGCGCGTCAGCGAAGCTGACAGAGATCGAGCACGTTCATGTCGGTGTAGTCCTGGTTTTCACCGGCCATCGCCCAGATGAAGCCGTAGTTGCGCGTGCCCGCGCCCATGTGAATCGACCAGGGCGGCGAGATCACGGCCTGGTCGTTCTCGAGCACGACGTGGCGGATCGCGTCGGGCTCGCCCATGAAGTGGAAGACGCGATCCTTCTCACCCAGGCCGAAGTAGAAATACACCTCCGAGCGCCGATCGTGGAGGTGCG
>DATJXW010000003.1:0-6586 GCA_035499895.1 Polyangiaceae bacterium
GCTCCCGCTTCCGGAGCTCCCGGCAAGTCCTGCTCGGCCCGCCACGGCGACGGACCCCGGCGCGCCCGCATCGCCTGCCGCACCGGCGTCGCCCGACGCGCCGCCGAGCCCTGCGTCGCCCGACGTGCCGGCCGCGAGCGCGGGTGAGCCGGCGCTCTCCGCGACGCCGCCGGTCTCCGGCCTGTTCGCTGCGCCCGCGCTGGACACCGACTCACGACCTCCGGCGGCCGCACCGGCGCCGCCGCTCGTTCCCGCGGACGCTTGCGCCGGACTCCCGCCGTTGCCCTCGCCCGCCGGGCCCTTCGTGCTCGCGCCGCAAGCGACGGCGAAGCTCAGCGCCGGCACGGCGAGACGCGACCGAGCGCCATTCAGCCGCATGCTGCTCCAGCTCGATTGCGTCACGCGCCTAGCGGCTTTCATCGTCAAAACGTGCCGACCGCGCCGAGGCCGTGCGCGCCGTGGCCGAGCTCGAGCGGCACCACGCTCACGACGACGTCGCTCCGGACCAGGCGCACGCGCGGCACGAACATGCCGGCGAAGAACATGGCCGCGCCGGCGCCTTGCATGAGCCCGTCGAGCACGAGCACCCCGCGCTCACCCGCCTTGCCGTTGTCTTCGCGGACGGGGTTCGTCGCGAGCATCAGCCAGGGCCCGAGCACGGGCACGACGAGGAGGCCGCTATTGTCTCCGAAGTTCGCGCTGGTGGCGACGGTCAGGCCGAGCGCCCACGGCACTCCGGTCACGATCGAGCCGGCGATGATGAGCCCGCGCCGCCGCTGGTGAAGCAGGCGATAACCGGGAGGGACCGGATCGCCGTCCTCGTACGGGAGCTCCATGCCGGGCGGCAGCGCGCCGCGCGTCTGGGGGTATTGCACGTCGTAGCGTGTCTCCGCATTGCCTTGCGGGATCGGGACGAGCATGTAGCCGGGGGGCGCGGCGGCGGTCGAGGGAGCGGGGCGCGGTGAAGCGGGCGGCGCGGGGGCGACCGGCGCGGGCTCCGGCGCCGCGACGGGCGGCGCGGCGGTCGAGGGAGCGGGCGCCGCGTTCTGGGCGTGCGCCGTGACGGCGATTGACGAGACGACGAGCGCGCCTAGGAGCGCTCTTCTTGCATGACCCACCGACATAAGCTGCCTCCTCACCGTATGACATGTCACCTTATCATGCGACGGAGCGTCGCGGCGACGGAAGCCGTTGCACCAGCAAGCGACGTGCCACCGCGTGAATCCACGGCGTGACGCGCAATTCACGCACCTCGACCAGGGCAGTGCGATCAGGGTCGGGGGCGTGTTGCTCCGAGGCACGCCGACGGAGTGTTCGAGTTCTGCCAGTCGCGAACGGGGACTACTTCGCGCGATGGAGCTTTTCGAGCTTCGCGACGGCGCTCGCCATGTCGGGTGTCTGATCGAGCAAACCGAGCAGCGGATCGCCGCTTTCGGCCAGGCGCGTCGGCACGGTGAGGAGCGTGAAGCGCTTCGGATCGAGCGCGACGTGCACCTCTTCCCAATAGAGCGGTGTGGACACGGTGGCGCCCGGCCATGCGCGCACCGAATACGGCGCGACGATGGTGCGCGACGGGCCGGTCTGGCCGATGTCGACGAGCGCTTTGCCGCCGCGCTTCTCCACGCGGCGTTCGAGCGTGCAGAGCTTCGGGTGGCGGGCGACCACGAGCTGGCCGAAGAGCTCGCAGAGGAGCTTCGCCGCTTCGAACGGCACGCCGGGACCGAGCGGCACGAGGACGTGCAGGCCTTTCTGTCCCGAAGTCTTCGGGTAACCGACGAGGCCGATCTCGTCCAAGACGTCTTTCAGGGCGAGCGTCAGGATGACGGCGTGCTCGAACGGACGTTCGCCGATGTCGAAGTCGACCGTGAGGAAATCGCAGGCGTGCCGCGTCTCTTCGCGGCACGCGAGGACGTGGAGCGGTATCGTGCCGAGGTTCGCGAGGTAGACGAGCGCGTCGACGTCGTCGACGAGGAACACGACTTTCTCGCGCTTGTCGGGGTCGCTCGAGTCGCGGAGCGTCGTCCGACGGAGCCAGTCGGGCGTGCCTTGCGGGACGTTCCACTGGTAAAAACTCTTGCCGCGAATGCCGTCGGGGTAGCGCACCATGACGACGGGCCGATCGGCGAGAAACGGCAGCATCGCGGGCGCGAGCGCCGCGTAGTACTCGATGAGATCGCCCTTCGTGTAACCCTCGTCGGGCCAGAACACTTTGTCGCGGTTCGACACCTTCACGCGCGTCGCCGTGACCGCGTGGCGCACGCCGCCGCGCACCGCCACGTCGAGCTCCGAAGCGCCGTCGCTGCTCGCTTCCGGCACGCCGTCCGCCGCCGCGCCCTCACCGCTCGTCGCGGACGCGCCGTGCGGCGGCGTGCTCGCGCCGTGCCGCGGCGTGCTCGCGCCGTGCGGCGCGTTCGCGCCGTGCGGCGCGTTCGCGCCGGACTCTTCCGCTTCGAGCATTTCCTCGGGCGGCATGGAGCGGCAGGCGCTCGGCGCGATGTCGTTCCGCAAGCCGCGAAAGACGGGATGACGGAGGTGCGCGTCGGGCGTGAAGCCCTGGAAACGCACGCTCACCACGAGCTCGGGTTCGACCCAGCGAGCATCCTTGGCTTCGGCGGGAATACCCCCCACTCCCGGAAACGTGTCCGTCGCGAGCTCCGCCAAGCGCGGCAAGAGCGCGGCGATCGTCGCGTCGTCGAGGCCGCTCCCGACGCGGCCGCGATAGCGCAAGCCGTCCGGGCCGTAGCTCGCGACGCAGAGCGCGCCGAGGCTCTTGCGGTTGCCCTTGCCGGTCATGAAACCGATGACGACGAACTCGTCGTCGCGATCGCATTTGATTTTGATCCAGTCGTCGCCGCGCGTCGGCCCGGGGCGATACACGGAAGCGAGGCGCTTCGAAACGACGCCTTCGAGGCGTTGCTCCGTGCAGAACGCGAAGAGCGCGTCGCCGCTCCGTTCGATGTGATCGAGGGCGCGGATGAAGCCTTTGCCCTGCACGACGCGGTGAAGCAGCGCCTTGCGCTCGCGGAGCGGCACGTCGCGTAGGTCGCGGTCGCCGAGCGCGAGCACGTCGAACACGACGTAAGTCACGGGCACTTCGCCCTGCACGCGCAGCACGTCGAGCGGTCGTTCGGCGTGGATGCGCGGGCCGAGCTTGTGGAAGCTCGGGCGGCCGGCTTCGTCGAACGCGATGATTTCGCCGTCGAGCACGACGCGGTCCGGCGCGAGAGCGGCCACGGCGCGCGCGATTTCGGGGTACGCGGCGGTGCCGGAGCGTCCGTTCCGATAGCGGAGCGCCACGGCGTCGCGATGCTTGTCGGCGACGATGCGCACGCCGTCGAGCTTGAGCTCGTAGAGCCGCTCGGGGTCGTCGAGCCGGCCGCCTTCGGTGGCGCACAGCATCGGCGTCATGCTTTCGGCTTTGACGTCGGCCTGCACGGCGCCGGCTTCCGCGGCCGCTCGGGTGAGCTCGGCGGAGAGCTCTTCACGCCGCTCGAGCTCGTCGATGGTGAGGCCGCCGAGGATGCTGCGCGGCTCCTCGACGATGATGTCGCGCTTGGCGGCGTGGGCGTCCTGCTTTTTGACGAGCAGCCACTGGCGGCCGTCTTCCTTGCTACCCTTGCCCTGGCGGTGACCGGTTTCGATCAGCGCGAAGCGGCCGTTCAACTTGAAGCCGGTGAGGACGAAATCGAGCTTGCCTTTGACGAGCCCTTCTTCGGCCGTGGTCTCGAGGTAGCTGATGCGGCCGCGGTCCCACGCGATCATCGGGCCGGCGCCGTAGTTACCCTCGGGGATGACGGCCTCGAAGTCGAGGTACTCGAGCGGATGGTCCTCCGTGAGCATCGCGAGGTGCTTCACCGCCGGATCGAGCGACGGCCCTTTCGGCACGGCGAAGCTCTTCAACGTGCCGCCGATTTGCAGGCGGAGGTCGTAGTGCACGCGCGTCGCGTGGTGCAGGTGGCAGACGTAGCGACCCTGGCGCGTTTCGCGCACGGGGGCTTTGCGCTCGGCGGCGAACGGCTCGTTCGTGCGCAGCGGATCGCGCTTCTTGCGATACTCGTCGAGCGCGTCGGCGGCCGCCGCGGGCTCGTTCGTGGAGGCTTTGGGAGACTTGATGCAAGGTTTGTTAGCACTTCGCGCGTCGCGCTCGATCCGGCGCACGAAGACGCGGTGATTGCGCCCTGCCGGCACGGGCCCTACTGCTCGTGCCATGCGTCTTCGAACGATGTTCGCGTTGAGCGTGCTCGCGGTGGGTGGCGTGGCCGTCGGCTGCGGCGGCGGCGACGATGATTCGACGCCCGGGTCGGGCGGGAGCGCGGGTCACACCGCGGGGCGCGGCGGCACGGCGGGCTCGGGTGGAACGAAGAGCTCGGCGGGCTCGGGTGGCACGACGAGCTCGGGCGGGTCCGGCGGCACGACGAGCTCGGGCGGCTCGGGCGGCTCGAGCGGCACGACGAGCTCGGGCGGCTCGAGCACGTCGGCGGGGCGCGGCGGCACGGGCGGGCGCGGCGGCGCTCAAGGCGTCGGCGGCTCGAACGCGCAGGGCGGCGCGGGCGAAAGCAGCGCGGGTGAAGGCGGCGCGGGACCGGTCGACACGAGTTGCTTGAGCTCGCCGGCGGGCGCGGCGGGCGACGGCGCGGGCGGCGAAGGCGGTGGACCCTCCGTGCCGCCGGACGCGAAGACTCCGCTCGCCGGGCTCGTCGATATGCAGATCATCAGCTGGCACAACACGGACGACGGCGTGCCGACGTTCTTGATCGACGATCTTACGGCGTTCCCCGGCGTGTTCGGCGGCGTCGTGATCAACGCGGCGTGGAACATGCTGCAGCCGACGGAGTGCGGCCCGATCGAGACGAAGTACATCGACGACGCGCTCGCCCAGGTGCGCGCCTACAACGACGACAACCCGACGGCGCCCGTCGGCGTGAAACTCCGCGTGTACGGCGGTTCGACCGCGCCGGATTGGGCGAAAAACATCGACGGAGGGCCGGTGCCGATTCAGCGGAACGACAACGGCTGCAACACGACCGATTGCACGGTCCACGTCGGCAAATACTGGACGCCCGAGTACGTCAACGCGTGGCGCGCGTTCCAGAAGCAGCTCGCCGCGCGCTACGACGACGAGCCGTTGATTCACCAGATTGCCGTCACGTCGTGCGCGTCGCAAACCGACGAGCCGTTCGTCCCGACGACCGATCAGGCGAGCAAGGACAACCTGAGCGGCGCCGGTTACACGGACCAGGCCGGCAAGGATTGCCTGAGCGGCGCGGTCGAGGATTACTCGGCGTGGAAGCGCACGCTCGTCGATTTCACCTTCAATCCTTTCAATAACCTCGCGGGCGGCGTGGCCGACTCCGCTTTCACCATTTCAGTGATGGACGCGTGCCGCGCAAAGCTCGGGTCGCGCTGCGTGATCGCGAACCACGCCCTCGCATGGCCGCTCGACGCGAGCACACCCGTGCAGGCCGTCTACGACGAGATTCAGAAGCTCGAGGCGCCGATCACGTTCCAGACGCAGTCGCCCGAGGTGATGGATTGCCAGTGGACCGGGACGCTTGCGCTCGGTGTTTCGCTCGGCGCGGGCGCGGTCGAGGTCTGGCCGAAGGCGTCGCTCGACGGCTTCCTTTCGCTGAGCGCCGACAACGTCGCCGCGCTCGCCGCCGAGTTCACGAGCCCAATCCCGGTGCCGACGGGGAGCCCGGCCGGCGGCTGCCCGGATTTCAACTGACGCACGCTCACTGAAACGAGCTCGGAGCTCGGACTTTGATTGGCCGCTCGTGACGAGCTCGGCCTGGTCTTGCGTTCAGGTCGGGGCGAGGATCGGCGCCGAACTTTTCGAGGTCGGCGCGCGCTCTTGTTAGGATCGCGTCGCCGGCCTCGACGAACCCAGCCTCGAGCCCGAGAAAACCCTCATGCCCGCCCGCGCCATCGCCTCCGGAACCGTCAGCTTCGGCCTCGTGTCGATCCCCGTGAAGCTCTACACCGCCGCCTCGAGCGAGCAGGTGAGCTTCAACATGCTGCACAAGAAGTGCGGGACACGCGTGAAGCAGCAATACATCTGCCCGACCGACAACAACGAGGTCGTCGATCGCAAGGACATGGTGAAGGGGTACGAGCACGCGAAGGGTCAATACGTGCTCTTCACGGAGGAGGAGCTCAAGGCGTTCGAGTCGGAACGCTCGAACGCCATCGAGATCACGGAATTCGTCCCGCTCGCGAGCGTCGACTTCGTGTACGTCGAAAAGAGCTATTACCTCGGCGGCGACAAGGGCGGCGACAAGGCGTACCGGCTCCTCTCCGAAGCCATGACGCACAAGAAGGTCGTCGCCGTGGGGCGCTGGGCGGCGCGCGGCAAGGAGCAGCTCGTGCTCGTGCGGCCGTACGAGGACGGCCTGATTCTGCATCAGCTCTATTACTCGAACGAAGTGCGCTCGTTCGCGGAGGTCGACCCGACGGCCAAGGTGACCATCAGCGACAAGGAACGCGAGCTCGCGGAGAAGCTCATCGAGCAGCTCACGAGCGACGCGTTCGAGGCGGCGAAGTACCACGACACCTACAGCGACAAGGTGCGCGCGGCGGTCGAGCAGAA
>DATJXW010000004.1:0-4392 GCA_035499895.1 Polyangiaceae bacterium
TGAGACCCGTCGCGGTCGTGGCGCGCGGCGCAATTTCTCCCCTTGGCGAGAGGGAGGCGGCAACTCGCGTCGGTGCGGCGGGCGAGCGGCCGGAGACCCGCGTCGCGGACGACGAGGCGTGGCGCTCCGCGGGCCTCAAGAAACCGCGTTCGGCCCGGGCACTCGGCGCGTCGGCCCCGGACGTCGATCGCGCGCGGGCGTTGCTCGCGCGCGCGGCCGAAGAGCTCGTCGCGAACCTGGACGCTACGGTTCCGAACTGGCGTGCCCTCCGGCTCGCGCTCTGCGTCGGCACTTCGGCCGGCGGTGTCGGGAGTCTCGAGCGTGCGCTGTCGCTCCGCGCGGCGGGCGTCCCGGTTCCGCGCTCGCTCGCGCGCGCCGCGTTCTACGACGGGCCGCTCGCGGAGCTCGACGCCTGGTTCGCCGCCGCGGCACCGCGCGTGACGCTGCTCGGCGCCTGCGTCGCCTCGACGTTCGCGCTCGGGCTCGGCGCACGCTTTCTCGACGCCGGCCGCGCCGATCTCGTCATCGCCGGTGGGTACGACGCGCTCACGCTTTTTCTCGCGAGCGGCTTCGAGGCGCTCGGCGCGACGACCGCCGGCGAGCCCGCTCCGTTTCGTGCCGGGCGCGACGGCATGGCGCTCGGGGAAGGCGCGGCGCTCGTCGCGCTCATGCGCGCGAGCGAGGCGCCGTCCGCTCGCGGGTTCGTCCTCGGTTTCGGCACGACGAGCGACGCGGCGCACGTCACGGCTCCGGATCCCGAAGGACGGGGCTTGTGGCGCGCCGCACGCACGGCACTGCTCGACGCCGGCACGACGCCCGACGCCGTCGAGCTCGTGAGCGCGCACGCGACGGCGACGCCCCACAACGACGCGGCCGAAGCGCGGGCTCTCGCGCTGCTTTTCGGCGCGCGCACGCCGCACGTACCGGTGCATCCGTTCAAGGCCGTGATCGGACACACGCTCGGCGCGGCCGGTGCGCTCGAAAGCCTGGCGGCGCTCGACGCCATGCAGGCTCGCATCGTGCCCGCCGCGGTCGGGAGCGGCGCGCTCGAGCCGGCGTTCGGCGCGCGCCTGCTCGAGACGAACCAAGCCGGCTCGGCGCGCTCTTGCCTCAAGCTTTCGGCGGCTTTCGGCGGAGCCAATGCCGCGCTCGTGCTCGCGCCGGAAGCGCCCGCAAAGCCGCCCGCCGCACGGAGTCCCCGCGCCGTGCGGCTCCTCCACGAAACGCCGTTCGTCACCGAACCGGATGCCGAGCTCATCGCGGCAAAGACTCGGCTCGACGAGATCCGCCGCACGCGGCTCGACCGCGCGAGCGCTCTCGCCGTGACGGCGGTGGCACGCGCGTTCGAAGCCGTCCCCGACCTCGATCCGGAGACGACGGCGGTCGTCGTCGGAACGTTCGCCGCGTCGCTCGAAGCCGACGAGGAGTTCGACGCGCGTCGGCGTGAGCGCGGCGCGGGCGCCGTCGAGCCACGTCGGTTTCCCGCCACCTCGCCGAACCTCCCCGCGGGCTGGTGCACGATCGCATTCGGCCTTCGCGGTCCGAGCGTCGCGGTGGGCGGGGGGCCGGGCGCTGCCGAACAAGCCGCGCTCGTCGCCTACGAGCTCGTCTCGGCGGGAGACGCCGAGCACGCGCTCGTCGTGCTGTGCGACGACGCGGGCGCGGTCACGCGCGACCTCTGCGCGGCGGCCGGCATCGCCAATCCGGCGTCCGGCGCGCGCGCGCGGGTTCTCGCCGCCGGGAACGTGGGGCGTCTCGTCGAGCCACCGGTGTTCGCCCTTCGCTAAGCTCTTCGCGAACGCGGGCGCGCCGCGGGCCCGGTGGCCGGAAAAAACGCGGCTGGCGGTGCGAAGCCGGCGAATGCTAGCTTCCGCGCGGAATGCGCCGCCCGCCGGCGGCGTTCCTACTGCTGGCCCGAATGCTGCGTCGTTCTGCTCTTTTGCTCGTGCTCGGCCTGAGCCTCACCGGCGCGGCCTGTTCGCGTGAATACCTGCCCAACACCGACGTCGAGGACACCGACTTCAATCGGCGCGTCATCGAGTTCTGTGAGGACTACCGGCACGCCGTCGAACGGAAGAACGTCGGCCTCTTATTGAAGCTCGCCGACGAGCGCTACTACGAGGACGGCGCGACCATCGACACGAGCGACGACCTCGATCTCGCGGGGCTCAGGGAGTACCTCGAGACCAAGTTCAAGGACGTGAAGTCTATCCGCTACGAGATCCGGTATCGGAACGTCTCGCTCGGGCGCAACAACGAGATTTACGTCGATTACACGTACAGCGCGAGCTACCTCATCCCGACCTCGAAGGGTGACGTCTGGCGGCGCACCGTGGCCGACAATCGCCTGGCGCTCGTGCCCACGGGCGAGACGTTCAAGATCCTTTCCGGGATGTGACGGCGGTCTAAGGACTGCGGTAGTCCTCGACGATCTCGTCGATCAAGAAGCCGGCGCCGCTCGGCACGAGTCGGAACGTGAACTCGTCGCCGAGCATGCGCGGCCGTGAGCCCCACGCGACCCCGAGCGGCACGCGCACGAGGAGGTCGCGCTCCTCTTCCGTCACTTGCACGTCGGAGTCGCGGTAGAGCGGCTCGCCGCCGAGGCTTCGATAGTCGAAGCGCGCGAAGCGTCCGCTCCAGACGCTCAGCGCGGCTTCGCGACGCGAGCCGCTCAGCATGTGCGCGTTTTCCGCGAGCACCGCGTTCAGCGCGTGCGGCGATTCATCGACGACGGCGCGAAAAAATGCCGCCACCACCGCGCGCGCCGCGTTCGGATCGGCCGGAGTTTCGAGCACGACGACGCCGTCCGCGGTCGTGCCGTGGCGCTCGGGCTCGGGCAACGTCGTCTCCGGCTCGAGATCGGCGCCGGCCGGATGCCGTGCGGGACGCGGCAAGGTCGTCACGGTCTCGAACGCCGCCCCGGAACCCGCGCACGCGCCGAGCGTGCCGGAAACGAGCAGCAGCCGAGCGACGAGCCGAGCCGAAGGCATCGTGCGTGTTCCCTCCGCGTGACGCGCGCGCCGTGCCGTCAGAGCGGCTCGATCACCGGGTCTTCCGTACGCGTGAGCGACACGAGGGATCGGCCCTCGATGGTGCGGAAGTTCGTCGGGACGTTCGACGCCTCGGAGACGATGAGCGTGAAGTGCGTGCTGTCGAGGCTCGGGATGCGCGCCTTGCGCATGGTGTCCTCGCCGAGCAGGCCCTCGATGTCGTAGCGGCCGCGAAGCACGCGGTAGGCCATCACGCCGTTGCGATGCACCGCGACCATGCGCTCCCCATTCGAGACCAGGATGTCGCCGCCGTTCGGACCTTGACCCTCTTCGGCCGACAGCCGATCGACGAGCGCGATGGACGCGCGGAGCGCCGCGGAGATCGCCTCGAAGCTCGCATGCGCCGATTCGAGGTGGCCGGCGTCGTGCAAGAACGACAAAAACAAATAAAAGAAGAGCTCGCTGTCGGTTTCACCGCGCACGTTGCGACGCAGAAACTCGGGCTGCGCCTCGAGGAGCCGTTCACGCAGGTGCGAAAAGCCCGCGATGGTTCCCGTCTGCGCCCAGAGCCACGAGCGGTAGCGGAAGGGATGCGTGTTCTCGGTGCGGAGCGCGCCGACGCTCGCGAGTCGCACGTGACCGAGCAGCACGTCGGCGCGCACGTCGTCGGCGGCTTCGGCCAGATCGATCACTTCACGATCGTCGAGCGGGCGGCGCCGGAGCAGCACTTCGCCCGCTTGGTAGAAGCCGATGCCCCAGCCGAGCGGTTGATCGGGGGCGCGGCGCTCTTTCAGAACGTCGGCGCTCGAGGCGAGCACCAGCGCTCCGAGGTCAGCCCGGTTGCCGATGAAGCCGAACATGCGCGCCATCTGTCGTCTTGCCTCGCCTGAATGTCTATCCTAGCCGCTCGCCGCCGCGCACGCATCCTCTCTCCACAACGTTCGAGCGGAGGAGTATGTTTCGCGGCGATGCACCGCTCCCAGCTTGCCCTCGCGACGACGCGGATCCTTTCGCGGTCGAAGGTGACCGCACTCGCCCTGGCGGTGCCCTTCCTCGCGCTCGGCTGCAGCGCGGTCTACCCGGAGCTCTCGCCGCCGCTCCGCTCGCCGCCGAGCGGCTTTCACCTCGAACCGCCGCCGCCGAGCGACCTCTTCTACTTTCGCTTCGGCGGCGCGGACATTCCCACCAAAACGCGCGACGGCCGGCATTGGGATTCCACCGGGGGTGGGGCCCCCGACCCGTTCGCGAAACTCATCGTGAACGGAAAGGACCTCGTCGTCACTTCCGTCGAGAGCGATACGATCCGTCCGACCTGGGGGGATCAGGACCGCGCGAATTATCGCATTCACCCGAGCGACACCCTGTTCGTGGAGATTTGGGACTCGAACCCCCTCAACAATCA
>DATJXW010000005.1:0-7949 GCA_035499895.1 Polyangiaceae bacterium
GCTTCACGTAGCCGAGGATGCGGATGCCGTGCTGGGAGAGGAGCTTTTTCGCGATGGCACCTGCGGCCACGCGGCACACCGTCTCGCGCGCGCTCGAGCGGCCGCCGCCGCGGTAGTCGCGCCGCCCGTACTTCTGATCGAAGGTGAAATCAGCGTGGCCGGGCCGGTATTTGTCCTTGATGTCGTCGTAGTCGCGGCTCTTCTGATCTTGATTGCGCACCAGAATCGCGATGCTCGTGCCGGTGGTCCTGCCCTCGAAAACGCCGCCGAGGATTTCGGGCTCGTCCGCTTCCTTGCGCTGCGTGACGATGTGGCTCTGGCCGGGCTTCCTGCGGTCGAGGTCGCGCGACAAATCCTCGACGCTGAGCGGTATGCCCGCCGGGCAGCCGTCGATGACGACGACGTTGCCCGGGCCGTGCGACTCGCCGGCGGTCGTCACGCGGAAGGCTTGGCCGAAGCTATTTCCCGACATCTCGCGCTCGAGTTTCGCACGCCGAGAGGGTGGTTGCTACTATCGGCGCCGAGCCTCGAGTTGCTCCCCACGACGACTCGACTCGAATCGAGGGCCCTTCACGCATGACTCCTCTCACGACTTTGAGCGACGACGAGCGATTGTTCTTCGACACGGTGCTCGGCTTCGCGAACGAGCGCGTCGCGCCGAAAGTGCCCGCGATGGATGCTGCGAGCACGCTCGACCCCGCCGTGCTGCGCGGGCTCTTCGAGCTCGGCTTGATGGGCATCGAGACCCCGGCCGAGCGCGGCGGCGGCGGCTCGAGCTTCTTCAACGCGATTCTCGCCGTGCAGGCCCTCGCGCGCGTCGATCCGGCGGTGTCCGTCGTGGTCGACGTGCAGAACACGCTGGTCACGAACGCGCTTTTGCGCTGGGGCACCGACGCGCAGCAGGAGCGCTACCTCGCGAAGCTCGCGAGCGAGTGGGTCGGCTCGTACGCGCTCAGCGAAGCCGGCTCGGGCTCGGACGCTTTCGCGCTGAAGACGCGCGCCGAACGCCACGGCGATCGCTGGATTTTGAACGGCCGGAAGCTCTGGATCACGAACGCCGCGGAGAGCTCGCTGTTCGTCGTGTTCGCGAACGCGGATCCGAGTCAGGGCTACAAGGGCATCACCGCGTTTCTCGTCGAGCGCGGCTTCTCGGGATTTTCGATCGGCAAAAAAGAGCACAAGCTCGGCATTCGCGCGTCGAGCACGTGCGAGCTCTTGCTCGACGACTGTGAAGTGCCCGCCGAGAACGTGCTCGGGGAGCTCGGTCGCGGCTATAAAATCGCGATTTTGACCTTGAACGAGGGCCGCATCGGCATCGGCGCGCAGATGCTCGGGCTCGCGGAAGGCGCGCTCGGACACGCGCTCGCGCACGTGCGGCAGCGCAAACAATTCGGCAAAGCCATCGTCGAATTTCAGGGCGTCGAGTTTCAGCTCGCACGCATGGCGATGGAAATCGAGGCCGCGCGGCTCCTCGTCTACAACGCCGCGCGCCTCAAAGACGCCGGGAAGGATTTCGTGAACGAAGCGGCGATGGCGAAGCTCTTCGCGTCCGAAGTGGCGGAACGCACCGCGTCGCAGGCGGTGGATCTCCTCGGCGGCGTCGGCTTCACCCAGGAGTTTCCCGCCGAGAAGCTCTACCGCGACGCGAAAATCGGGAAGATCTACGAAGGCACGACGAACATGCAGTTGCAGACGATAGCGAAGGGGCTCGTCTCGAAGGCGTGAGTCGCGGCTCGGCGCCGGCGAGCGGAGACGCTCCGTTTCGCCACGGAGTCCGAGTTTTTTGTCGGTCCGAAGCGCGCGCGCTACGCTTCTCACGTGCTCAGCGACGCGCAGATCGAGGAATTCTTCGACGCGGGGTACCTCGTGCTGCGGGGGGTGTTCACGGCCGACGAGATCGCGGTCGCGGACGCCGCGTTTTCGAGGCTCGAGGCGCGGGCGCAGCGCTTGTCGGAGACCGCGCTCGTCGACGGCTCGCTCTTCGTCGTGGAGCGGCGGCCGGACCGGCCGCTCAGGATCGAGCGCATCGTGTGGTGCGGCGGCGCGGAGCCGGAGCTCGGGCGGCTCGGCCGCTCAGCGCAGCTCACGCTGCCCGCCGCGCAACTGCTCGGCGGTCCGGAGATGGACCAGCTCATCAACCAGGCGCACATCAAAAATCCCGGCGACGGCGTGTCCTTCCACTTTCATCAGGACAGCTACCACCGCCGCTACGGCACCGATCTCTTCCGGGACGTGAACGGCCGCGGCAGCTTCGTGCAGACGCTCACCGCCGTGGACGCGATGAACGCGGACAACGGCGGACTCTGGGTCGTGCCGAAGAGTCACGTCGGGGGGCACATCCCGACACGAGACGGTCGCTTGCCCGAAGGCGCGTTCAAACGCTCCGACGCCGTTCCCATCTCGGTCGACGCCGGGGACACCATCCTCTTCGGTCCGTTCACGGTGCACGGGAGCGGCCTCAACGCGGGGACCATGTCGCGGCGCGTCTTCATCAACGGCTTCTGCTGCCCGGGCGCGAACCGTCGCGAATACCCGGGCGCGGGAACCGGGCTGCGCGTGACCGCGGTTCCGCGGGCGGCCTAGGCCCGCGCCGCGAATCGGTGTGCAGGCTCTTCCCACGGGCCGGACGGGGAGCTATGGTCCGCCCCGCACATGGAAGCTGGACTCGTCACCCTCGCGAAGATCGTGGGCACTCTGCTCTTTGCCATGGGGCTCGTCCCCTGGATCTTCTTGCTCTCGCCCGGTGACTCGAGCGAGCCGGCCGAGGACGAGACCGGCGGCGATCAGCATCACTGAGCGGCCAACGTAACCGCCCAGGGGGCGACGGCGTAGAGAGGGAGCCATGCACTTCAGCCATCGCGTGAACGCCGTTTGGATCGTCGCGCTCGGTCTGGCGTTCGGTTGCAGCAAGAAAGAGCCGCCGACTGAGCTTGCTCCGGTATCGAGCGCCGCGCTCGAGGCGCCGAAGACGGCCGCCGCCGGCGCGCTCGCGCTGAAGGTCGACGCGCCGACGAGCTCGGTGAAGTTCTTGATGGACTCGCCGCTCGAGAAGATCGACGGCGACGCTCCCGGCTCCGCGAGCGGCGAGCTTTCGCTCGACCTCTCCGATCTCACGAAGACGACGGGGCTCGTCCGCATCGACCTCGACAAGCTCACGCTCTATCAACAGAAGCGCCCCGACGGGACGGGCGAGTACCAGACGCGCACCAAGAACCCCCTTCAAAATCAGCACGCGCGTGATTGGCTGCAGCTCGTGCCGCACGAGGGTGAGGTCACGCCGGAACAAGCCGCCCAAAATCGCATCGCCGAGCTTCGCATCGAAAAGGTGGAGCCTTCGGCGAAGGACGTTTCGGCCATGACCGGGGCCGAGCGCAAGGTGACCGCCACCGTGTCGGGAACGCTGCGCCTCCACGGTCGCCAGGCGCCGAAGAGCGCGAAGGTCGAGCTCACGTTCCACTTCAGCGGCGACCACTTCGATTCGGTCGGCGTGAAGACGCTCGAGCCGTTCGACGTGAACCTCGAACAGTTCGAGATCCACCCGCGGGACGGCGCCGGCAAGCTCGTGAAGAGCATCACCGAGACGATCGCGACGACGCTCAAGGGCAAGATCAAGAGCGAAGCGCCCGTGCAGATCGAGCTCACGGCGAAGCCCCAATAAGCCCCGGCCGAGCCGTCCGTCACTCGCGCACGGTCTCACGCGCGACGCGCAGCACCTCGCGCGTGCCGCCGCGGACGAGCTCGAGCACGACGTCCGAGCCGGGGCGCCCGGTCAGTCGGCGGCGCGCGTCGCTCATGCTCGTCGGGCGGGCGCCGTCGACGCCGACGAGCACGTCACCGACCGCGACCCCGGCGCGCTCCGCCTCGCTCGAGGGCGCGACGCTCGCGACGACGACCTCGAGCGCCGAGCCCGTGCCGCGTTCGCCGAGCGTGACGGCGACGTTGCCGCCTTCCGGCATCTCCTCGCTGGCTTTGGCGGCGAGCACGATGCGGACGCGATCGGCGACGCGTCCCGCGCGCACGTCGACGGTCGTGTGGCCGCGCCCGGACAGCGCCGACACGGCTTCGAGCGTGGCGTGACCCTCGGCGATGCCGTCGAGTACGAAATGCCCGCTCGAATCCGTTTGAGTGACGCCGGGTGGGAGCGCACCCGCGGGCAAAAACGCGGGCGCCGAGCCGACCGCGACGCGCGCTCCGGCGACGGGATTGCCGTCCGCGTCGACCACGTCGCCCTCGACGCCGCCCGGTTCGCTGAGGTCGATCGGCGGGAGCTCGAAGGCGCGATCCGCCCGGCCCGTCGCGGCGACGGTCGCGTCGAGCTCCGCGCGCGCGTAGTCGGGATGGTTCACGGCGAGGTGCACCGCGCCGATCGCGACGTCCGCGAAGCGATAGCGGCCCTCGGAGTCGGTGCGGCTCACGCGCCGCGCGCCGCCGGTCACCAGCGTGACCAGGGCGCCGGCCACGTCCTTGCGGCCGCGCACGGCCGTGATCTCGCCTTCGACGAGGACGCCGGCTTCGAGCGTGACGCGCACGAGCTCCGGCGCGTGCTCGACGACGGTCACTTTGCGCGGATAGCCCGCGGCTTCGACCACGACGCGGAGCGCGAGCCCCCGCGCGTCCGCAATTTCGGCAGTGCCCTCGGCGTCGGTGAAGAGCGTCTCCCGGAGCGGCGCGTCCGGATCGATCGACAGCACGGTGACGCTCGCGAGCTCGACGGGCGCGTCGTCACCGTTCGTGACCTGAAAGCGCACGGCTTCGCGCGGCGCCGGCAAGACGAGGTCGAGCTCGGTGCGTTCGTCTTCGGGGACCTTCAGCTCGCGTCTGAGCGCGACGCGGCGCTCACCGCCCGCTCGCCGGACGCTCACCGTCACGTCGGCCGGAATGCCCGTGAGCTCGAACGCGCCGTCGCGCGCGGTGAGCGTGCTGCGCGTGAAGGACGTGCGCGAGCTCGCGAGTTCGACCTCCGCGCCTTCGACGGGGAACGAGCGATCGTCGAGCACGCGGCCGAACACGGTGCCGCCGGCGAGCAGCACGATCTTCACGTGGGCTTCGCCGCCCGGCGTGAGCACGACGCTCGCGCTCGAGCCTTCGACGTAGTCCGGGTGGCGGGCGACGGCGCGCACGCGGCCGGGAGTCACCGGCCGCGCCGTGAACGAGCCGCTCGGATTCGTGATCCACGCTTCGACGGCGGGTGGCGGCGCTTGCGCGAGTGTCCAGAGATCGGCACCGGGCGTGACGTGCGTGCCCGGAGCGGGGATCGGCGGCACCGGTCCCGGCATCACGCCGAGCTCGCCCGCGGGCACGAGCGGGGCGGGTCCGGCGAGCGCGTAGTCGAAGTGCGTGGCGCGAAACGCGGCCGCGAGCGGCGAGTCGGAGACGGGCAGGCCGAACGCGTCGGTGCCGACCACGTCGATGCTGGCGCCCCCGATCGGGAAACCGCGCCCGTCCACCACGTCGCCGTGCAAGGTCGCGCCGCGCAGGAGCGGCAAGGTCACGTCACGCTTGTCCGCCGGCAGCGCGACGAGCGCGCTCGAAACGAAGCCGTCCGCCCGGGCGCCCACGCTCGCCATGCCGCGCCCGACGGGTCCGAGCGTCACCTTGCCGTTCGAGCCCGTGCGGCCGAGCAACGGAAATGAGCCGACGCCGCCGGGGGCGAGCACGACTTCGGCGTCCGGGACGAGCGCGGGGCTCTCGCCGTCGCCGTCGGTGACCGTCACGTTCACGAAGTGACCGGGCTCGAGCACGAGCGTCACCTCGGCGTCGCTCCCGCGTTCGAGGCCGTAGCCGACGAGGGGCTCGGAAACGTCGCTCCCTTGCGTCGCGACGAGGTCGTACGCGCCGGCGAGCAGACCGGCGATGCGACAGCGGCCGTCGGCGCCGGTCAGCGTGCGGCGCGCGGGCCAGAGACTCGAGCCCGCGATCGCGACGGTGGCGCCCGCGGCGGGAGCGCCGGCGCGCGTCACGAGGATCGAAATCGAGCTCAAGCGCCGGAGGACGAGCGTCACCGGGCCGTTCACGCCCGCGCGCTCGGCGGATTCGTAGCCGCGCGCCGACGCCGTGACCGTCCACGGCGCGCCCTGCAAGCGGCCGAGCACGGCCGTGCCCTTCGCGTCGGTGAGTGCGCCGAACGGCAGCGGATCGCTCGTGTGAACGAGGACGGTCGCGCCGGCGATCGCGGCGCCGCGCTCGTCGGTGACACGCACGCTTTCGCTCGCTTCCCGGCTGAGCTCGACGTGAAGCTTCGTCTCGCCGGCTTCGAGCGCCACCGCGCGCGACACGCGGGCAAACCCGGCGCTCTCGACCAGCACCCAGCCGAAGCCGTGGGGCAACTCACGCATGCTCGCGCGCCCGCTCAAGTCCGTCAGCGCGGCACCGACCGGGTACTCCGTGCCGTTCTGCTCCCAAAAGACGGCGATGCTCGCGTTCCCGAGCGCGCCGCCTGCGTTCGTCGTCACCTCGAGCGCGAGTGAAGCGTCGCGCTTGCCGGCGCTCGCCGGCAACGGCGCGGTTGCGATCTCGAGCTCGCGTCGCGGCGTGTCGTGAAGGCCGAGCAGCAAGAGAACGCACGCGAGCGCCGCTGAAATCAGCGTGGCGGTGTCGAGAACCCGGCGGGCGTTCATGCAAAAAAGCTCGTTCCCGGGGCGGTGTAACCGCGGGTCTCACCGTCGTTGGTAGTGCGACCCGGTCGTTCGAGCTAGTCTCGAGAACGGTGACGCGTTTCGTCGGGGTGCTTTCGTTCGTGCTCGCGTGCGCGACGGCTTGTGCCTTGGGCGGTCACGACGACCCGAGCGGCCTCGCGCGGCCGAACGTGCCGGACTCGGACCCCGACGCGGGCACGAGCCCAATCACCCCGCCGGAGACGCCCGACGCGGGCTGCGGGCAATTCTGCGGGCAGACGTTCCTGCACGAAATCGACGACCCGCCCAATCTCTACTTCCTGGTCGATCGCTCGGGCAGCATGTCGGTGCCCATTCCGACGCTCAGCAAGTACAAGACGGCGCGCAAGGTGCTCGGCGAGCTTTTGACGGTGATCGGGCATCGGGTGAGCTTCGGCGCCACCATTTTTCCGACGGACGAAGGGACGTGCGGTCCCGGCCAGGAGATCTTTCCGCCGACGCTCGGGGGCTTGCCGCCGTGCGACGGCTCACTCGACCCGACCGTCGCGAGCTTCCTCAACGCGTTCGGCGCCCACGCGCCGACGGGTGAGACCCCGACCTACGGCGCGCTCCTCGACTTGCGCCCCGAGCTCGAAGCGCTGCAGGGCGACACCTACCTCGTGCTCATCACGGACGGCGCGCCGAACTGCAACGAGCCGGACGCGGTGTGCGACGCGAGCACGTGCATCGACAGCATCGAAGGCGATTCGTTCGGGCAGCTCACCTGCTCGGCGACGTTCAATTGCTGCGATCCGGCCAACACCGTCGCCGGCGCCGGGAGCGACTGCATCGACGCGGACAGGACGAGCGGCGAGATCGCGAAGCTCGCCGCTCACGGGATTCCGACGTACGTAGTCGGGATGCCGGGGGCGGAGCCGTTCGCGAACGTGCTGAACGGATTCGCGGAAGCCGGCGGGACGGCGCGGCAGGGTGACGTCGAATATTACGCCACGGAGGACGAGGACGAGCTCCAGGCGGCGCTCTACGCCATCGGGACCGGTGTCGCGATTCGGTGCTCCATCGACCTCGACGCGCCGCCCGACGATCCGAACCAGGTGAACGTCTACTTCGACGGCGTCCTCGTGCCGGCCGACCCCACGGACGGCTGGTCCTGGAGCGGCGACACGACGATTCAGGTCAACGGAGCCGCTTGCGACGAGCTGAAGTCGGGCAGCGTGATCGACGCTCGCGCGGTTTTCGGCTGCGACACCGTGGTGCGGTGACGGGAAACTCGCTTAGACTCCCGTCGTGGCGGAAAACGAGCTCGAGACATTGCGTCGCGCGATCGACGCGGTC
>DATJXW010000006.1:0-32613 GCA_035499895.1 Polyangiaceae bacterium
CGCGACCCCGGGCGCGCCCGCAGCGTCGGCCGTGACGACGACGTTCGCCGGCTTCACGTCGCCGTGCGCGAGGCCGGCCGCGTGCAGATCCGCGAGGGCTCGACCGATGTCGCGCGCCACGACGAGCGCGAGCGCGAGCGCCCGTTCGGCGCTGTCCGCGCTCGCGGGGTCGAGATGCGCGCCCTCGACGTAGTCGAGCAGAAGAAACGGCGAGCCCGGCTCGAGCTGCATGCCGTTCGGAAGCCGCAACCCCTCGCGCAAGAGGCCGGCGTCGACAGCGGCGGCGAGGGCCGGCGAATCGACCCACGACAGCCGCTCGCACTCTTCGGCAAAGCGCGGCCGCTGCGCCCGACCGCGGCCGAGCTTGAGTGCGAAGACGCGCTCACCTTCGCGGGCGAGCCAGACCGTGCTCGTGGCGCCGCTGCCGAGCTCTCGCTCGAGCCGGAGCTGTCGCCCCCGCAGCGCCAACTGAGTTGCCTCCACGGTAGCCCCCAGTTTAGCCGAAAAAACCCGTGACTCCACCAATGCTGTCAACGTTGATGTCAGTGTGGGTCCCCGCCGAGAACGGCTCACCGAGACACGACGACGACACGTTTTTTTCGGGGGTGCCCCCCAATCACCCAAAAAACACGAACGAAGCGGCCTGCCTCCGTCACGGCGGGAAGGCAGCGCCCGGCGCCGTTCAGGGTCCGTTCGCGCAAGCGTCGCCCTGCGCGATGAAGGTCTGGATGGCGCGAAGCTCGTCGTGGTGAATGAACTGCTCCTCGGCGCTGAGCCACGGCATCGGTTCGCCGCGCACGAACCACGCTCGCAAACGGTCGAGCTCCGCGGAGTCGGGCACGGCGCAACGCTCGCCCGCGGGACACGCTTCGCCCGGCGCGAGCTCGTACGGCGCGCTGCCGATGAGGAGCTTGTACATGAGGTAGCTGTTCTCGGGACGACCGGGATCGATGATCGGCATGTTCACGCCGAAGCGCTCCGGATCCTGGTCCACTTCGCCGAGGCTCGCGCCGGATTCGGTTTCGTGGGCGGTGCGCCCGACGGCCGTGGCGACGAGCGCGTCGGCCGTCTCGAAGGAGAGGCCCATGGCGGGACCCTCGCCGCCCTCACCGTGGCACGGCGCGCCGACGCACTGCGACGTGAGCGCGAGAAAATCCGCGCAGCTCGGCACGTCGTTCGCGGGCGCCGTGGAGCTCGGTCCGGCGCCGGTCAAAAAGCTGATTCGCACGCTGGTCGTGCCCGCGAGCGGTGCGCCGTCGAACGCACGAAAGCCGAACGCCTGGTCGTTGTCGGCGATCGGGAGCTCCACCGTGTAGAGCGCATGCGGCTCGAGCGTGAAGCCCGGCGGCAAGACGAAGCGCACGCTCTGCTCCATCAGGTCGTACTCGGGCGTGATCTCGGGACGCGTCGTGCTCACGGGCGGCGCGGGGTTCGAAGGGTCGCCGGTGTAAAAGAGGATCGACTGCCGGATCGCCGTGTCCGGGCGCAGGAAGCGATTGAAGCTCAGCGTGACGCTCACGTCGGTCGGCACGCCGCAGGCCGGATCCGAGCGATCGCAATCGGCTCCCGCGCCGTCCGGGGGATCGGAGGCGACGAGCTCGAGCGGAGGGCCCTGATACGCTTCGTCGGCGCGCGGACCGCGATCGCAGCCGGCGAGCAGGAGCGCGCCGAGGCAGGCCGCGCGCGCGGCGGGACTCAGCTTTCCGAGTAGGTGGAGAGCTGCTCGCGAATGATCTGCTCGCTCACACCGGTGCGGATGTGGTCCTTGAGGCAGTCGGCCAAGGTGATGAGCAGATCGTCCACCCCGTTCTCCTCGATGATCTTGGACAGGAGCTGTCGCGCTTCGCGACTGTCGTCTTCCCTCAGGAATTCGCGCACTTGCTCGACTGTGACTTCGCCTTGAAAATCGAAGTACAGGTTTCCGAACAGGTACTTTACCAGTTCCTTCACTAAGGGCCTCCTTCGCCGACGCGGGGGAGTCATACCCACGCGGTGCAACGCCGCGCAAGCGGATTCCCCCGATGGGCCTGGATTTTCCGTAGGTTGCCCGCACTTCTCGCTCAACTAGCGGCATGACGACAGGTCCGGATCCGTCGGATCGTGGCAAACGAGGCACGGCCGCGCGTTTTGTCGCAATGCGCGACCGCAGCGCGTCACGAAGCCGGGCGGATGCGGGTCGGTATGCCGGCCGGACGTGGAGCCGCTGCCGACGCCCCCCATCGCGGCGGTGGCGTGGCACGTCGCGCAATCACGCTCGGTGTGACAGCTCACGCAAGCATTGAGGTTTCGCTCGGCCTCCCACGAGTGATGGCCGGGACCGCGTGGCCCTTCCGTCCAGATGGCCGGCGGAGGGTGAAAGCGACCTTGATGGGTGAGGTTACCGACCGGACCGGACATGGTGATGCCCGCGCGCTGGTGACAGCTCAAGCAAAACGACTGCTCTTGATGGCAGCTCGTGCAGGTGGGGCTGTTTTGTCGGGCCGCGACGGCGTGCATGCTCAAAAAGTCGTTCGGATGGACCTGGCGGGGGCGCACGCGGCCGTCGTGGCAGTTCGTGCAGAAGCGCTCGGCGTGGCAACTCGCGCAGAAGGCGCTGTCGTCGCCGGCGACGCGCTTGTGGCGCTCGAGCCAATCCGGGCCGTGCTCGGCGTCGTGGAGCCACGCGGGTGGCTCGAGCTTGCCTTCGGCGAAGGTCGTGACGAGGAGCGTGCCGTGCTCGGTGAGGTGACAGGTGGGGCACGCTCGCGACGGCTTCGCGCCCTTCGGCGCGTCGCTCGTGTGGCACGAGAAACAGCCGCGCATGCGCGGCAACTGATCGACGGTCGCGAGCTCGAGCGAACCCACCGCGCCGTGACACGACGCGCACGCGATGCCGCGCTCGGCGTGCACCGCATGATCGAAGCGGAGGTGCGGCGGAGGCAGCGACGTTCGGAGCACGCGCTGGCCGTCCGCGGGCCGATAACCGAGGTGACACGTCGCGCAAGCCGAGAGCGGGTCGCCGTTCGCGGTGACGGTGTCGCCGCGGTGGTTCGTGCCGTGACACGCGTCGCAGCGCGTGCCGGCAGGTAGGAGCGAATCCGAGCTCGAACGGCTCGTGCGCGCGCGGTCGTGACACGTGGTGCAGGTGGCCCCGAGGCCCACGTGACGCGCATGATCGAAGCGGATGCCGATGCTCTGCACCGGGAAGATCACGGGGCTCGGCCCGCCGTCGTCGACCTCCGCTCCGGGCGGGCGCAGCCGTTCGGGCACGCTCGCGCCGTTCGGCAGCGGCCCGAGGCCGTGCGTGACGACGGCGGCGCTCGCGCTCGCCTCCGGAGCGGGCGTCGTCTCGGCGGCGACGGGCGCGCGCAAGCCGCAAACGAGCGCGAGCGCGCACGCGACGAGGAGCAGCCACGGACCGAAGTCACGCGGCGCGCTCATCGAAACACCGAGAGGTCGAGGGTCGCGAGCACGCGGTAGCGTTGCCCGACGAGCCGGTTCATCGCGTGCTCCCACTCGACGCCGAGGCGCGCGCGGTCGCCGAGACCGCCCGGCTTCATCCCGCAGCCGAGCACGTAGGAAAAGCTCGTCGCGTAGCGGTCGGGCCGAAGCTCGTCCTTGAAGTCGTAGAGCGAGAGCACGACGAGCGAGTCGTAGTAGCCGCGCGAGTATTCTTGGCGGTGCGTCACGTCGGCGCCGATGCGGTGGCCGCGCGCGCCGTAGTCGGCCTGGCTGCGGAGCGAGACGGAGCCGTCGTTGTAGCGGTAACGCCCGAACAGCATCGTGAACGGGTCGAGCTCGCGCTTCACGACCGCTTGGTCGGAGGTGGCGGCGAAGGTCGTCGGATCACCGAGCGTTTCGAAGAGCCGCGCGCCGAAGTTCAGCGCGGCGTCGAGCCGGCGCGAGAGCCGCACGTCCGCGCGTCCGGTCATGCTGGTGACGGCCGAGTGCGCGAACCAGTTGAAAATCGAGTCCGCGTCGAAGGTCGGCACGACGCGCTCGTAGTCGGCGCCGAACGTGAGACGGCTCGTCGCGTAGGCGTCGAGCGCGAGCGACTGCTCGCTGACGAGGCCCGCGTAAAAGTCGTACACGATGCTGCCCGAGAGCGACCCGAAGGAGACGGGCGAGAGCCGGAGCGAGCCGCCGAAGCGCTCGGTCGAGACGCGATCTTGCGAGTAGGTGCGGATCACGCCGTCGGTGGGCAAGAAGGGCGAGATGACGACGCTGTCGCGGTTGGTCACGCGCCGGTAGGTGAGCCGCGCGTGGAGCCACCAGAGATCGCTCGTCTCGACCGCGACGCCGAACGCCGGCGCTACCTGCGATTGTTCGAGGTAGCTCGTCCATTGGTCGGCGCGGAGATCGTCGCGCGAGCCGCGTGCGACGCCGTCCGCCTGAAAACGCGGCGTCGTGAGCATCGGCAAACCGGAGCGCTGCTCGAGCCCGCCGTAAGCCTCGAAGCGCAGATACGCGGGCGTGCGGAGGGCCACTTCCGCGCCGTCGAACGACCACCAGCCGAGCACGTCGGCGACGTATTGGCGGCCGAGCCGGAAGCCGAACGCGCCGCCGAAGTAGCGCTCACCCTCGAGGTAGGCGTACATCAAGTCGAACGGCGCTTGCTCGAGCCCCGGCACGAAGCGCGACGAGGTCGGATCGCGCTCGGCGGGATCTTGACCGAGATCGGCGTCGAGGCGCACGCGCGAGCGAAACGAGAGCACCGGGCCGTTCGTGCTGCGGTCGCCCTGCAGGTCGTAAAGCGAGATGCCGAGCGTGTTCGTGTAGCGGCGGCGCCGGAGCAGCGGTTCGCCGTACGGGCTTTCGAGGGTGTAGAACTGCGCGGCGACGGACGCGTCGATTTCGGATTCGTAGGCCGCCGCGCGGCGCGCACCCCCCAAAAAACCGAGCACGCACGCGACGCACGTCACCGCGAGCGGGACCCGACGTCGCATGCCGGCGAGCATCGCCGCGCGGGCACGACGCCGTCAACGGGCGTGCGCGGTCACGGCGCCGTTCGATGAAGAATCGCAGCAGCGAGTCGCGCGGCGGCGACGGCGCCGACCGGCAAGAGCACGACGCTGCAGCACGGCAGCCAAAAGCACAGCGCGAAGGCGGCGCCGAAGCCGGTCACGACGCGCAGGTTCGCGCGCATCAAGCGGAGGCGCTCGCGAAAACCGAGGCCGCGGAGCGTGAGCGGATAATCGAGCAGACCCCACGCGACCAGCCAGGCTCCGAGCAGCGAGCCGAGCGGGACCGTCACCGGAGTCGCCGCCGGCACGAGCACACCGACGAGCCAGAGCAGGCTGCTCGCAGCGAGCGCGAAGAGCGCGGCGCCGGCGAGCGAACGCAGGCCGCACGCGAGCTCGCGCCAAAAACCGAGCCGCGTCCGCGGCGGCGCGCCGGCGCTCCGTTCGACGCGAGCGACGATGCGCTCGAGCGCGGGCGCGCTCAACGCCGGCGCGAGCGCGAGCGCCAGGTAAAAGCCGGCGAGCGCGCAGAGGGCCGCGAAAGCCCAAGCCGCAACGCCGACGCCGGCTCGACCGAACGCGTCGGTCGCTCGCGGCAGACGCACGAGTAGCCACGCTCGCGCGACGGAGACCGACAGGGCGCCGAACGCCGCCGTGAGGGTCAAAAAGACGAGCGTCGGGACGACGGACAAGACCCGGAGCTCGGGCGTGCGCAAAATCTCGGCGCAGGCGCGAGGCAAAGCTGCCACGCCGCTGAAAAACCCGAGAGGCCCGGGCGCCGTCTCGGCGGAAATCGCGCGCGGAGTAATCAAGGAAAGCCTAATGCGCGCGGCGTAAGCCGTGATACTTTTCCCTACACTTGGTTACAGGAGTCGATTTCGAGGGCCTGCGCGTGAGGCGAGCACGCGAAGAAGGCATGGTGGCGCGCGGCTTCAGGGGCGCGAGCGCTCGGCGGAGGGCGTTCGGCGTCGTGCTCTCGGTGCTCGTCGCTTGGTTCGCGCTCGGCTGTCAGCTCGTCGCGGGCGATTTCAAGATCGAGCCGCCGGACCAGAGCGCCTCGGGCACGGCGGCCTGCACCGTCGGCGACTACCGCTGCAACGGCGAGTACTTGCTCGGGTGCGGCTCCGGGGACGCGGGCTGGCTGCTCAAGGCGACGTGCGGCAGCAGCGACCTCTGTGATTCGAAGAACAAGGTCTGCGAGGTGTGCAAGCCGGGCGACCAGCGCTGCGACGGCGTGTCGCGCGAGGGCTGCAACGCGAACGGCACGGGCTGGCAAGAGATCGAAGCGTGCGCGTCCGCGGACATTTGCAACCCGACATTTTGCGGCAACTGCTCGCCCGGCGAGTACTCGTGTCGCGGCGACGACGCGGCGGCGGGCAGCGAGCTCTGGCAGTGCGGCAAGGACGGCACTTGGTCGGTGCATCTCGACGACTGCGGCACGCCGGGGCTCTGCAGCTCGACGCTCGACGCCGCGCGTGCGGACCCGAATTTCGCCGGCAAGTGCATGACGGCCCTGTGCGACGCCGGCACTTATCGCTGCGACGGCGCGACGCTCGACCATTGCCGGCAGGATCAGACGGCCTGGGACGTGGTCGACACGTGCGCGACCACGGCGCTCTGCACGACGGCGCTCGCGAGCAGCGCGGCGACGATGGGGTCGCTCGACATGTGCCCGACCGGCTGCAGCACGGCCGGCGCGTACCTCTGCAACGGCATGACGCTCACGCAATGCCGCGACGATCTCACGGGCTTCGACACGGTGATGACGTGTGGCACCGGCACGGAGTGCAATCCGGTCGTCGGCGCCTGCACGGCGCTCTGCACGCCGGGCCAATATCAGTGCAACGACAAGACGCTGCGGCACTGCTCGAGCACGCAGCATTGGGAAGACGTTTCGGATTGCGCTTCGGCCGCGCTCTGCACCACGGCGGCGGACGGCTCGAGCGGCCAGTGCCTCATGCCCGGCTGCCCGCACGCCGGCGACTACACCTGCTCGGGCGCGACGCTCTCGAAGTGCGCGGACGATCTCTCGGGCTACACGCAGGTTTCCGTCTGCGCTTCGCCGGATCTGTGCGACGCGACGGACAAGCGCTGCAACGACCCCGTGTGCATGCCGGCGAGCACGTACCAGTGCTTCGACGTCTCGGTGAACGGCGCGGTGCAGAGCCAGCTCCGGCAGTGCAACGCCGGGCTCACCGCCTGGGTGGACGTGGGAGACCCCTGCCCCGTGGGTCAGTTCTGCAGCAACGACGCGAGCGATCCGGGCTGCAAGACGACGTGCCCGAGCTCCACGCGCTGCAACGGCACCGAGCTCCAAGCGTGCACCGCCGACAGCGGCTGGGTGCACCAGGCGACGTGCGCGACGAGCGACCTGTGCACCTGCACGCTCGACGGAAGCTGCGCCGCGGGCAAGGGCTCGGACGGCTGCGGCGTCGCGCTCTGCGGCGGGAGCTTGCCGATTTACGAGTGCAGCGGGGCGGAGCTCGAGCGCTGCGACGACGGCCGGAACGCGTGGAACGACCAGGCGAACTGCGGGGATCCGACGCTCTGCTACCCGGGCGCGTCGCCCGCGTTCAACAACGGCTACTGCGCCGTTTGCCCGCAGGCGGGCGAGACGCAGTGCGTGAACGGCACGAACCCGGCGACGGTGCGCAAATGCTCGCCCGACCGCACGTCGTGGATGACGTCGTCCACCTGCACGTCGCTCGGCTGCATCGACAGCGGCACGTCGGATTATTGCGCGATGTGCCCGGCCGGCGACGTGAAGTGCAACGGCCCCACCCTCCAAATCTGCCCGCCGGACCAGAAGGCCTACGCGACGCGGCAATGCGGCGCGGCGAACCTGTGCGACGCGACGAACGCGCAATGCGACGTGTGCACGCCGGCGAATTCGTCGATGTGCAGCGGCAACGTGCTCCAGCACTGCAGCAGCGACGGGCAGAGCTTGCAATCGACCACGTGTCCGAAGCTCTGCGACGCGGCGAACAATCGCTGTGACAGCTGCATGCCGGGCTCGTCGCGCTGCATGAACGCGACGCTCTACACCTGCAACAGCGACGGCATGACGGAGACGGCGACGACCTGTGATTCGGCCGCGCATTGCGACGCCACGAACAACCGCTGCGTCACGTGCTTGCCCGGCGACTTCAATTGCAGCGGCGCCGAGCTCCAGAAGTGCAACAGCGCGCAAAACGGGTGGACCAACCAGACCGCGTGCGGCTCGACGAGCCTCTGCAGCGCGTCCAAGGGTATCTGCTTCCTTTGCTCGCCCGGCGACTACAATTGCAACGGCGCCGAGCTCCAGCAGTGCAACGCGGCCCAGACGGGCTGGATGGATAAATCGGCGTGCGTCTCGGCCCCCCTGTGTAACCAGGGCCAAGGCATGTGCACGCCTCCCACGTGCCAGCCGACGGACTTCAACTGCAACGGCGCGGTGCTGCAAAAGTGCAACACCACGCAGAACGGCTGGACGGATCAGGTGACGTGCAGCTCCGCCGCGCTCTGCGACGAGGCTCAAGGCACCTGTCTCAGCTGTAACCCCACCGACTACAACTGCACGACGATGGGGGAGCTCCAGAAGTGCAACGCCATGCAGACCGGTTTCGACGACGTGATGGCGTGCGGGTCGCCGGCTCTGTGCGACGCGTCGCACGGCAAGTGCATCACCCCGACGTGCCAACCGGGTGATTTCAACTGCTCCGGCGCGAAGCTCCAGAAATGCAACGCGACGCAGATGGGCTGGGACGACGTGATGACGTGCACCTCGGCGCCGCTCTGCGACGCGACGGACGGCGTGTGCACGCCGCCGACCTGCCAGCCCGGTGATTTCAACTGCAACATGGCCGAGCTCCAGACGTGCAACACGACGCAAGACGGCTGGACCGACAAGCAGGCGTGCGACTCGCCCGCGCAGTGCGACGCGACGACGGGCGAGTGCTTGTGCGCCCAGCCTTCCTACGAATGCACGGGCAACAGCCTCCTCACGTGCGACGCGACCGGCCACTACGGGTCCCCGATGGACTGCGGCACCGGCACGTGCGACGCGGCGGCGGGCACCTGCGACCCGTGAGTCCCCGAGGCTCGACGGGATGGACCCCAATGGATTGGGGTCCATCGAGCAGCGTGTCGTAGGAAAAGGGCTGTCGCTCGGCGTGATGGACAAGCGCTGATTTTCGCGGAAACTCGCGTGACGCACCTTGGACGGATCGTCACGCTCCAGCGAAAAGCCGCTCGCCTTCACGCCGTGCCTGCACCTGCACACCGAGCGCATGTGGGTGAGCGCCGGGGAAGGGCTCTTCGACGAAGGGCGTGAAGAGCTCGTTCCCGTCATCACGCTGACCTTCGAGTACGGCGGCGTGCGGGTTCGCGCCGCGGACAGGCGGACCCGGTTTTTCGTCGCGGAAGGCGACGGTGTCGGCGTGGTCGGCCGTGATCTCGCGGGCGAAGCGCGCGCGCAGTGCTTGCTCGAGAGCTTCGGGGCGCTCGAGCTCGACTGCTCGGAGCACGTGAGCGCCGGGCCCGACCCCGACGCGGACTACCTCGTGCAGTTCGACGGCGACGTGCACGCGTATTGTTCGTTCGGCGCCGTGGCGCTGCCGCAGCTCCGCGCGCTCGGCTGGGTCGTCACGGTGGATCCGAGCTACCCGTATCAGGTCGTCGAGAGCGACGCGCCCTGGTACGCCGCCGTCGAGCCGGACGCCGAGCGCACCGACTGGTTCGGCCTCGAGCTCGGCATCGAAATCGAGGGCAAGCGCGTGAATCTCCTGCCCGCGCTGCTCGACATGCTCGAGACGCGCGGCGACACCGAGAGCCTCGAGACGCTGCTCGACGTGACGACCAAGCTGCGCGCCGTCGCGGTGGGCGAGAACCGCTACGTCACCATTCCGCCGGCGCGCCTGCGCTTCGTGCTCAAGGTGCTGCTCGAGCTCTATCGCGGCGAGGAGCTCGAGGACGGCACGCTCCGTTTCCCGCGCACGGGCGCGGCCAGCGTCGCCAAGCTCGACCAGGCGCTCGGCGAGTCGGCGCGCCTGCTCTGGTCGGGGATGACCGACGCCATCGAAAAGGCGCGTGGCTTCGCGCAAGAAACGCGCGAGAAGGCGCCGGCGCCGAGCGTGCCGCTCGGTTTGTGCGCCACGCTGCGGCCGTATCAGGAGCAGGGCGTCGCCTGGCTCGCCGGGCTCGTCGAGCACGAGGCGGGCGGGGTGCTCGCCGACGACATGGGCCTCGGGAAAACACTGCAGACGATCACGCACGTTTTGCGCGAAAAACAGTCGGGCCGCGCCGATCGCCCGACGCTCATCGTCATGCCGACGAGCCTCGTCGGCAATTGGCGGCGCGAGTTCAAGAAATTCGCCCCGGCGCTCGAAGTCGTGGCGTTCCACGGCCCGAAGCGCGAGAGCGCTGCGTTCGCGAAGGCCGACGTGGTGCTCACGAGCTACCCGCTGCTCGTGCGCGACCTCGAGCTCCTGAAGAACCAGCCGTACCACCTGCTCATCCTCGACGAGGCCCAAGCCGTGAAAAACCCGCGAAGCCTCGCCGCGCGCGCCGTGCGCGAGCTCAGCGCGCGGCACCGGCTGTGTCTGAGCGGGACGCCCATCGAGAACAACCTCGAGGAGCTCTGGTCGCTCTTCGACTTCTTGATGCCCGGCTTTCTCGGCGACGCGGACGGCTTTCGCGCGCAATTTCGCGTGCCCATCGAGCGGATGGGCAATCCGCTGCGCCTCGAGGCGCTCCGGAGCGCGGTCGCGCCGTTCGTGCTCCGCCGCATGAAGGAGTCGGTCGCGCGCGATTTGCCGCCGAAGACCGAAATCGTGCGGCCGATCGATCTCGGCGGCGAGCAGCGCGAGCTCTACGAAAGCATCCGCGTGGCGGCGCACGGCGACGTGCGGCGAGCCATCCGCGAGAAGGGCGTTCAAGGCGCGACGATCGCGATTTTGGACGCACTCATGAAACTCCGGCAGGTCTGTTGCGATCCGCGGCTCGTGAGCGTGCCCTCGGCGCGCCGCGTCAAAGAATCCGCCAAGTTCGACCTGTTCTTCGAGCTCCTCGCGACGCAGCTCGGTCAGGGCCGGCGTGTCCTCGTGTTTTCACAGTTCACGCGCATGCTCGACTTGCTCGCGCTCGGCCTCGAGGAGCGAAACCTCAGCTTCGTCGAGCTCACGGGCGCGACACAGGATCGACAGCGCGCCGTCGACCGCTTCGAGGGTCGCGAAGTCGACGTGTTTCTGATCAGCCTCAAGGCCGGCGGCACCGGGCTCAATCTGACGAGCGCCGACACCGTGATCCATTACGATCCTTGGTGGAATGCCGCGTCCCAAGCGCAGGCGACCGACCGCGCCTACCGCATCGGCCAGACGCGTCCGGTCTTCGTTTACAACTTGATCGCAACGGGCAGCGTCGAAGAGCGGATGCTTCAGCTTCAGCAGAAAAAGTCCGAGCTCGCGCGGTCGCTCTTGGGCGGTTCGCCCGTGAAGACCTCGCTCTCCGAGCTCGAGGTGGACGATCTCTTCGCGCCGCTCGGCGAGTAGAGCCGGCCGCGCCGCTCGCCCGAGGGCAGACTCAAGAAATCGCTAGCTCGCGAGCGATCCGATCGGCCGTGGACGTCGTATGCCTAAAGGGCAAGAGGCTCGTGACGCGGGCCGGCCGATCCGAAACGTAAGCGACACGGGGGTGACGCGATGCAGTCCTCGCGCTAAGGCGACGCTGAAAGAACCAACCGAGGATGAGCGAGCACGTTCCCGAAGTCGTCGGCACGCTGGAGAGCACTCCGTTCGGACAGCTACTCGTGCACGCGCTCGATCACCGACTCACGGGCACGCTCGTGCTCGAGGAGACGGGCGGCACGCGCCACGGCATCTATCTCGAAGGCGGCACGCCGAAGAAAGCGAAAATCTCGGCTCCGGTCGGCTTTCTCGGCGACGTGCTGCTCGATGCCGGCGCCATCACGCGGGACGTTCACGCGCGCGCCCTCGAGCGGTCGCAGCGCGAGCACGTGCTCTTCGGCCAGCTCTTGCTCGACGAGGGCGTCATCAGCGAGCGCACGCTCGGGCTCGGCTTGCGCGAGCACCTGTCGCGCAAGCTCGTGTGGCTGTTCGCGCAGCCGCTCGACACCCAATACGGCTACTTCGACGGCGAGAATTTTTTGGCGAATTGGGGCGCGGCGAGCGGCGCCGAACCGTCGACGCTCGAGGTGCTCTGGCGCGGCCTGCGCGAGCACGCGCGGCCGAGCGAGCTCGAAGCGGCGCTCAAGCGCGTCGCCGGGCTCAAGCTCGCGCTCCGGCCGGGACTGCCGGCGAACCACTTCGCGTTCATGGGCGACGACCGCCAGATCGTCGGGCTCCTCGCGCAAGGACCGCGGCGGCTGAGCGAGCTCATCGACGCCGCTCCCGCGCTCGCCGATTCGATCCAGCGCGTCCTCTACTTTCTGGTGCTCACCCGCTCGGTCGATCTCGGATTGCCGAGCGCCCCGCCCGTCGGGGTGGGCGCGGAGCCGTTCGTCGGACCGACCTCGGCGCGCGTTCCGAGCTTCACGAACGAGGTTCAAAGTCCCGCCGCGGAGCCCGAGGCGCCGCTCGTCCCGGTGCGGCGCGACTCGCCTCCGTCGATTCCGCCCGCGGTCGTTCACGGCGTCGCGCTGCGCGAAGAGCTCCGCAAGCGCGCCGAGCACCGCATGCGCACGCACTACGACGTGCTCGGGATTCCGCCGAACGCGCCGCCGCGCCAGATCCAGTCGGCGTTCTTCGTCCTCTCGAAGCGCTGGCACCCCGACCGGCTCAGCGCCGAGACGCCCGAGGCACGCGAAGCCGCGACGCGCGTCTTCGAGAGCATCTCGCGCGCGTACCACGTGCTCGCCGATCCCGCGACGCGCGCGGTCTACGACGGCGAGCTCAGGAGCGGCGCGTCGGAGGACGCGACGCCGAGCATCGAGCACGCGCTCAGCGCCGATCTCGCGTTCCAAAAAGCGGAAGCGTTCTTGGCGCGCGGCAACCTCGAAGGCGCCGAACGCGAGGCGAGGCTCGCGCTCGGTTACGATCCGGAGCGCGGTGAATTCATCGCGCTCGCCGCGTGGCTCGCCGCGCTCAAGCCCGACGGCGATCAGCGCCGTATCGCTGCGGATCTCGCGCGGGCCGTGCGCCGCGCCGAGCAAAACGTGAAGGTGCACTGGTACCGCGGGCTCTTCCTGAAGCGCGTCGGCCGGCACGCGTCGGCGCTCCAGGAGTTTCGCTACGTCGTCGAGCGCGACCCGCGGCACATCGACGCCGCGCGGGAAGTCCGCATTTACGAGCAACGCCTCAAAAACAGCCCGAAAGACCGCCCGACCCTCGCGCCCGAAGCCGATTCCCCGCCGAGCTCGACGTGGAGCCGCCTGTTCAAGCGGCGCACGTGAAGCGCTAGCGCCCGAGCGCTTCGGCGCGGTTCACGATCCTCGGCGTGAGGAAAATCACGAGCTCGCCGCGCTCGTCGCTCGCGCGACGGCGCTGGAAGAGCAAACCGAGCAGCGGGATGTCACCGAAGAACGGCACCTGATCGAGATTTCGCCCGGTGTTACGCGTGTAGATGCCGCCGATCACGGCGGTATGGCCGTCCATCACGAGGAGCTCGGTCTCGGCCTCGCGCTTCAAAATGGTCGGGTCGCCGCGCGCCGACGTCTGGTTGAAGTCGGGCTCGTCGCGGTTGATCTTGACGTGCATGCTCACGCTGCCGTCCGCCGTGACGTGGGGCTTCACGAGCAGCTGGAGCTTCGCTTCCTGGAACGTCGTCTGCACGCCCTGAGCGCTCACCTGCGAGAACGGAATCAACGTGCCCTGCGCGATGCGCGCTTCGTGGTTGTCGAGCGTGAGGATGCGCGGGCTCGAGAGGATGCGGAGCAAGCCGCTCGCTTCGGCCGCCGACAGGCGGAGGGCGAGGTTGATGTTGTTGTCGACCGAGCCGAGCGAAAGGCCGATGGCGCCGCCGGATCCGGTACCGACCGCCGCGGGCAGGTTCACCGCGAAGTTCGGGCTCGCGACCGTGTTCGCGAACGGGCTCAAGCCGGCCGTCGGCGTGTTCGCGTCGCTCGCGCCGCCGACGACACCGACCGAGTTCGGAAACGCGAGGCCCGTCGGATTACCGGTCGCGGCCGAAAACGTGCTGTCGCCGCCCCACTGAATGCCGACGTCGCGCAGGTAGCGGCTCGTGGCTTCGACGATGCGCGCCTCGACGAGCACTTGCGGGGTCTGGGTGTCGAGCGAGCGGATGAGCTCCTCGATTTGGTTCAGGTTGCCGCCGATGTCGCGGGCAATCAGCACGTTCGTGCGGTCGTCCACGGCGATCGACCCGCGCTCGCTGAGGAGCGGGCGGGCGCGCTCCTGGATTTCCTTGGCCGAGGCGTAACTCACGGGGATGAGCCGCGTCTCGAGCGGCGCGAGCTTCACTTCCTGCGCGCGGCGCGCAAGCTGCATTTCGCGCTCTTTTTCGAGGTCGGCGAGCGGGGCCACGCGGATCATGTTGCCGGTGCGCACCATGCCGAGGTTCTTGCTCTGCAGCACGACGTCGAGCGCCTGATCCCAGGGCACGTTGCGCATGCGGATGGTCACGCTGCCCTGAACGTTGTCCGCCGTGACGACGTTCACCTGCCCGACGTCCGCGAGCAGGCGGAGCACGTTGTGGATGTCGGCGTCCTTCAGATCGAGGTCGATGCGCCGGCCCGTGAAGTTTTTCTGCTGGCCGAGCGGCGTGGGCGCGAAGCCCGCGGCCTCGGCGGGAGCGGCGGTTCGTTCGGTGAGCGCCTCGCCCGCGGTGTACCCGTCGTAGACGCGCGGCAAGCCGTGCACGGCTTCTTCCACGGTGACGGTGCGGGTCCGGCGCGCGATACCGCCGTCCCGCGCGATGCCGCTCTGCGACGGCGCCTGCTTCGCCGGATCGTAGAAGCTCCACACGAGCGACGTGCCGCGGCGCTGGACGCGGCTCGAAATGCCGGCGGCCACGTCCGCCTCGAGCACGACGGTGTTCGGCTCGGTCGGGTTGGCGAAGCTCGACACCGTGCTCACGCCGCCGCCGAACGCCGAGACGTCGAGCTCGCGCACGAGCGCTTCGGGCAAGCGCGCCGCTTCGAGGACGAGGCTCGCGTGACCGCGGGCGAGCTTCGGCTCGCGGAATTCCACCTCGTCGCCGAGTTCGATCACGACCCGATCTTCGTCGCTCGCGTGCTCGAAGCGCACGTCGCGGACCTCCGCCGGGCCGTCGGCACGCGGGCGGACGGGCGCGGGAGACGGCGCCGGGGCCGTCGCGGAGAGCCCGGCTTTCTTCGGCGCGACGCGGATCACGAGCGAATTGCCGTTGACCGCGACCGCGTACGCGGCTTCTTCGAGCAGGGTCACGAGCAAGCGCGTGGTGTGACCGCCCGGCACCGCGAAGGACTGCACCATGACCCCGCCGACGACGCCGACGCGATCGGTGAGCGCGCCGGGCACGCCTTCCGCCACCGCCTGCGGCACGTCCACGACGAGCCGGTTCTTCGGGCGCTCGAGCCGAGCGCTGAACGTCGGCGGCGCGTCGAAGGAAACCTCGATGCGGGTTTCGGCGGCGCCGGCCTTGGCGATGGCCAGGTGGGTCGCCTTGCTCTCGGGCGTCGCCGCGTGCGCCGCGGGCGCGACGCCGAGCGCCAAAAGCAAGGCGAAGGGTGCCGCCACGAGGGCGGAACCGATCAGGGGTTGGCGGGGAGAAAGCCGCATATTTCGCTCCGAAGGCGCCTTTCCACGAAACACCGAGCGCAGCGTGGGCAAGCCGTTCGGAGCGTACCGGGTCGATGCGAAAGTGAACAAATTAGGAGCTTAAGACGGCCCGCTCGGACGCCGAGGACGAGCCCGAGCGGACGCCCGCGCCGAGCGAGGCGCACGGGAAGAAAGGGCGGCGCACGGCGGCGACGCCGGGCCGTTTTTTCAGCCGCCGCCCTTTTGATCCTGCGGCTCGGGCCGCAACGGGATCACCTTGGTCGCTGCCGGCACGTCCGGGTTATTCGGGTCTTCGCGCACGAGCACGACGTCACCGTCGCGGATGCGATCGAGGCGCCAGTTGAGCTGGTAGGTCGCGCCCGTTTGGCCGCCGAGTTGCACCACGTCGGCCCGCCCCACGAAATCGCCGCGATGCACGACGTGCCCCTTGCCCGTGGGATCGACCAGCATCGCCCGCGCCGGATCGATGCGCGTCACGATGCCGACGAGCTTCAAGTCGTCCACGGCGTAGTCCGAGAGAATGACCTCGCGCTGGGAGCGCACCTGGCCCTTCGTCTCCTGCACGAACGTGCTCGTGTACGAGCGGAACGGGTCGCGGCTGCGCTCCGTTTCGGTGAACTCGGCCTCGGGGAATTCGCGGTGCCCGGCGGAGGCGTCGGGCGCGGCCGGCGCGGGACCGGCCGGGGACGCGGAAGCGACGGCCGCGGCGCTCGCGGGAGCCTTCGCGGGCGTTGCGGGCACGGGCGGCTTGTCGTCGCCACAGCCCGCGGCGAACGCGGCCAGGCAGAGCGCCGTGGCGAGAAGCGGCCGGCGCGTCACGGCTGACCTTTCATGGCGCCGCCGCGCTTGTCCGCGCCGACGTCCTTCGCGTCCTCGGCGGCGCGGAAGGCCGTCGCGAGCACGTCCACGTGAACGATCACGTCTTCGCCGTGCACCTCGGGCTTGGCGAGGTTCACGTTCTCGAGGTTGATGATGCGGTCGAGCTGGCTCACGCCGTAGAAGAACTTGGCGATCTGGTGGTAGCGCCCGCTGATCTCGAGCCGCATCGGCACGCGCACGTAAAACTGCTCGGGCACTTCCGGGCTCGGCGTCCAGCCGACCAGATCGACGCCCGCGACGTTCGCGACGTTCTGGATCGCGCTCAAGAACGCGGGATATTCGCTCGTCACGGGCAGCACTTTGTTGAGCTCGCGCTGCCGCTGCTGGCGATCGTTGAGCTCCGCGAGGTCCTTCTGGTAGGCGAACTCGGCCTTGCGCGCCTCCGCGAGGTCGCTCGTGAGCTGGCGCTCGCGGCTCTGCGCGGCCTCGATGGCGCTCGCGAGATCGCCGTAGAACACCACGTAGTAGGCGACGCCCGTGAGCGCCAGCACCGCGACGCCGACGCCGACGCGCGCGACGGTCGGAAGCTTGGCGAGCTGATCGCTGAGAGCCATTAGTACTTCACCTGTGCTTCCAGCGAGAACCGCACGACGTCGAGGCCGGTCTTCTGGTCGTGTTCCTGCTTGCCAGGCAACAAGACGACGTTCGCGAAGTAGTCCGAGAGGTTCATGCGCCGGGCGAGCTCGCTCACGTCCTCGCCGTCCATGGCGACGCCCTCGAGCTTCACCTTGCGCGCCTGCTCGTTGAACGCCGTCACCGAGAGCCGCCGTGGGTCCCAGTTGGCGTTGAACGCGGCGAGCGGATTATCGCGCCGGATCTGGCCGAGCTTGTCGGGAGCGACGCTCGGGCCGCGACCGGGCGTGAGGATGTGGCTGAGCTCGAGCAGCACGGCCGTCGGCCCCGTGCGCGCCGTCTGGAGCTTCGTGATGGCGGCCTCGCGAGCGCGAAGTTGCTCGAGCTTTTGCTTCACCTCGGCGTGGTTCGCGACCGCTTTCTTCGCCTGATCGATCTGCTTCTCGAGCTCGGAGTTTTTCCGCTGCTGGTCGCTGAGCTCTTCGCTCTTCACGCTGTGGAAGACGAAGAGCGCCGCGATCTCGGCCAGAAAAGCCACCATCACGGCCACGAGCCAGAGCTGCCGGCCCTCGGCGCGCGCCTCGATGCGGCGCTTCTGGGGCAGTAGATTGACGCGAATCACGAGCGCGTCTCCCGTTCTTTGCGCAGGGCGAGCCCGAGCGCGACCGCGAGCTGGGCGGCGCGCGTCTGCAGCACGGTCGCGTTCACTTCGCGCGCCTCGATCACGACCTTCTCGGTGGGCGCCCAGGCTTCGACCGGAACGCGCGAGCGGCGCTGAATGGCGGTGCCGAGCGCGGCGAGGTTCGCGGTGCCTCCGGTCACGTAGATGCGGGAAATCTCGGCTTCACCGCTGGTCGCCACGTAAAAGTCGAGACTTCGCTGAATTTCGGCCGCGATCGAGTCCGACACCGCTTCGACGATCTGAATCACCTGCTGCGGCACCATGCCCGCGCGGTTCGGATCGCTCGGGTCGGTCGTGCCGCCGCACTTGTACGCCTCGGCTTGATCGAACGGCACGCTCAATTGCCGCTGAATTTCCTCGGTGATGACGTTGCCCCCGTTGGCGATCTCGCGCGTGAACGCGCTCACCCCGTTCGAGATGATGTTGAGCGACGAGAGGCTCGCGCCGACGTTGATGAGCGCAATCGTCTGGTCGGCGGGGAGCCCGCGCGAGTACTCGAACAGGTTCTGCACGGTGAAGGCGTCGATGTCGCACACCACCGGCTTGAGCTTCGCGCTCCGCGCGAGCTGCGCGTAGTCTTCGATTTGGTCGCGCTTCGCCGCGACGAGCAATAGGTCCATCTGGCTCGTCTCGGGACGCTTGCGCAGCACCTGGTAGTCGACCTGCACGTCCTTGATGTCGAAGGGGATGTGCTGCTCGGCCTCCCACTGGATCTGCTCTTCGAGCTGAGCGTCCGACATCATCGGAATCGTGATCTTCCGGATGATGACGCTCTGCCCGGAGACGCTCACGGCGCATTCCTTCTGTCGGATCTTGGCTTCCGAGAAGGCGCGCTGAAGCGCTTCGATGACGGCCGCCTGGTCCATCACCTGACCGTCGACGATGGCTTGCGCCCCGAGCGGCACGAAGCCGAGACGGAGGAGCCCGAGCCCCTTTCGAGACTCTTTGACCTGGCAAACTTTGACCCCGGACGCGCCGATATCGACGCCAACGAGGTTCCTTCCTTCGCCCATGCTCCGCTACCGGTGAGATTTCGCGGAAAAACCGCGCGTTACAAACTCTGGCATCCCCCCAGCCAGACAGCCAAGAAACGCGCGCCACCTGTCTCACTCGACCCGACACTGTCAGGGGTCTGACTCGACCTAGGGGGTCAGCATTGACCCTCTTAACTCTCGAGAGTCTCAGATCGACGCTTTTTCAGCAGTTTGCGCGTCTCACCGGGTGGGGAGCTTTGAGAATTACACCGAGAGCCCCGGGTCACGAGTGACCTCGGCAGAAAAACCCTATGGCTTCAAGTTGTTGAAATTGTTCAATTAAGGATCATGGAACGGAAGCTGCTTTTCTCTTCGCTCGAGGAGAACAGCGATGAGTGAAGGGAACATCGAGGCGTTCGGACCGGAGGCACAGACGAACTCGTGGCGGTCACCGGTTTCGTTGAGCGGGCAAACGTGGCGCACCAGCGTGCCGCCCGAGGCTCGTCGGCGGTCGATTGCTCCCGTCGTGCGCGGCGCCCGCCGCCCGCACGTCACCCAGCCGGCGACGCCGGTGAAGCGCCCGGTCAACGCTCCGGCGAAGAAGGAGCGTACGGATCCGGCGGTCGCGCGTCTCATCGCGGAGTACACGCCCCTCGTTCACAAGATCGTCGGCGGCTTCCAGCGCCGCCTGCCGCGCAACGTGCTGCGCGAGGATCTCGTCGCCGCCGGCATGGCGGGCCTCTGGGACGCGATTCGCCGTCACGGCGAGAAGCACGACGAAGGTTTCGAGTGGTACGTCCGCGTCCGCGTTCGCGGCGCGATCCTCGACGAGCTCCGTGCCCAGGATTGGCTCTCGCGTCGCGCTCGCCGCGCCGCCGCCGCGACCGGGGACAGCATGCCCCCGCGCGTCGTGCGCCTCGACGACGTGGGCGAGTGGGAGCAGAACCGCTGCCTCGCGACCTCTCCCGAAGCCGAGTCCGAGTACACCGAGCAACTCGTGCGCGACCACCTCGCCAAGGCGGTCGAGACGCTCCCGGAGCGCGAGCGCCTGATCGTGTCGGAGCACTACTTCAACCACGTGAAGTTCAAGAGCCTGGGCGAGCGCCTCGGCGTGAGCGAGCCGCGCATCTCGCAGCTCCACTCGCGCGCGATGCAGCGCCTGCGGAGCGCCGTCGCCGAGCAGAACATCTGAGCTCCAGCAAAACTCGGGGGGCGGGTCCCCATCCTCAGACCGCCCCCCTCCCTCTCCCCGGGGGCGGTTCCCTCACCCAGACCGCCCCCGCTCCTTTTTTGTGCTTTCAATCGCTTACCGCTTCACGCTGACAAGGCTTACAGTTCGCTTCCTTAGTACCGTTCACTGATTGTGGAGTCGTGATGAGCCTCGAAGAGCTGCGCCGAGTCGTCGAACGCGCCCTCGAAGCCCTGCGTGACTTCGTCGACCGCGCGCTCCCGCCCGAACCGGCGCTCCGCCCCGTCCCGGTGCCTGCGCGACGGCCGGCACTACGGCGCGGCCGATAGCGCGGCGCGTCCAGTCGCGACCGACCGGCAAGCGCACGCGCCGTAAGCCGAGTACGAAAGCCGGGCCGAGGTGCGACGTGGCACGCACAGGCTGAAAAGCGTTCCCGCACATCGATCTCGTTGGCTCAATCTACGCACCCAAGCTGCTCGCGGGTGCGACGCCGTCGCCGGCGCGAGCTCGGCTATCACCCCGAGCTCCCTGCGCGAACCCAGCGTCCTTTGCGTCAACGGTCGCCTGATGCTCGTCGCTGATGCTCGTCGCTGATGCTCGTCGCTGATGCTCGTCGCTGATGCTCGTCGCCCGAGGCCCGTCGCCCGAGGCCCGTCGCCCGAGGCCCGTTGAGCCCGATGCCCGTCGCTGATGCTCGTCGCCGGTGCCCGTTGAGCCCGCTTGAAACCGTGTTGCGCCGGACGCCTGCACGATGGGTCCCTCGCGCCCCGTTGATCCAGTTGACCACGCTGAACACGTTTGACGCCAAAACAATATCTGCTAAAATCAAGTTGTGAGTTCGAAAACGCGGGGGAAGCAGCGTTCGCCTGGCGCGCGCGCAAAGCGCGAGCGGGCGGGTGTTCACGCGCGCGCAGAGCGCGCAGGCACGGGCAAGCGTGCGCAGGCGGGCGAGCAGACCGCGTTCCGATTTCGGACGTGGGGCGGCGCGCGAAGGGGGGCGGGACGACCGCGGACTTCGACGCGCGTGGCGCATACGGGGCGGGAACGGGTGTCGCGACACGTGCCGCTGCACGTCACGCTGCGAGTGGTGGCAGGGTTGCCGAGCTTGCGGGAAAAGAAGGCCTTTCGCGTCGTGCGGAGGGCGCTCGGTGATCCGCGGGCGGGCGGCGCGCGCGTCGTTCATTATTCGGTGCAGTCGAATCACGTGCACCTCATCGTCGAGGCGCCGGACAAGCGGAGCCTCGCGCGCGGCATGCAGGCGTTGGCGATTCGGCTCGCGAAGCGGCTCAATCGCTCGTTCGAGCGGAGGGGGCGCGTCTTCGCCGATCGATTTCATGCGCGCTCGCTGCGGACGCCGCTCGAAGTGAGGCGCGCCCTCGTGTACGTGCTCAACAACTACCGCAAGCATGCCGACCGGCGCGGTCCGCACCTGCCGCTCTCGTTCGTCGATCCCTGTTCCTCCGCTGCTTGGTTCGACGGTTGGACTCCCGAGTGGATCCACGCGCCGCCCGATCCGCGCGCGGCACGCGATCCGTGTCCCGGCGTGCGGAGCGGTGTGGTTGCCCCGAGAGCATTCCTGCTCACTTTTGCATGGCGCCGGCACGGCCTGCTGCGACCGTTCGAGTTGCCGGCGTCGTAACGCGGACGACGGCGCTTTGGCGGGCGCCCGCGCCCGGAGGCGGAGCCGAGGACGCGGGACGTGCGGCGGGTTTCAGCGCGGGGGCAGCTTACGATCGAAGCGGCGCGCTTAAGGGAAAATCTCGCGATCCAGATACACCTGCACGAGCCGCTGGAGTGCCACGCCGTAGCAGGCGATGCGGTTTCCGCAGCTGTGCGTCTTCGCGAATTGGCTCATGCGATCGTACGCGTCGAGCATGGCTTTCTCGAGCCGCTCCTCGACTTCTTCGAGCGCCCAGGTCTCGCTGCGCTTGTTCTGGACCCACTCGTAGTAGCTGACGGTGACGCCGCCGCCGTTCGCGAGCACGTCGGGTAGGACTTCGATGCCGCGGCGCGCGAGCACCGCTTCACCCTCGGGCGAGCAGGGGCCGTTCGCGCCTTCGGCGACGAGCGAAACCTGGAGCGCTTCGGCCTCGGGCGCGCCGATCTGATTTTCGAGCGCGGCCGGCACGAAGATGTCGGCTTGCACGGCGAAGAACTCGTCGCGCGTGATCTTCTGGCCGTTGGCGTAGCCGGCAATCGAGCCGTTCTGCGCGACGTACTGCTTCAACCGGTGAACGTTGAAGCCCTCGGGGTTGTAGAGGTACCCCGTGTGGTCCCCGACCGCGACGAGCGAGACGCCGTGCGCCGCCAAAATGACGGCCGTGTTCGAGCCGACGTTGCCGAAGCCCTGCACCATGAGCTTCTTGCCCTCGAGCTTGAAGCGCGCGCGGCGAGCCCACTCGGCGATGCAGTGGACGACGCCTTGACCGGTCGCCGTTTCACGGCCGACGGTGCCGCCGCTCGAGACCGGCTTGCCCGTGACGACGCCGCTCGCCGCGGTCTTCTGCACCATGCCGACGGTGTTCAAGTAGGTGTCGAGCGCCCACGCCATCGTCTGCGCGTTCGTGCCGACGTCGGGAGCGGGCACGTCGTAGTCGGGGCCGATGTTCGAGCCGAGCGCGTGGAAGAAGCGGCGCGTGATGCGCCCGAGCTCGTCCCGCGAGACGCTCCGCGGATCGAACTTGATGCCGCCTTTGCCGCCGCCGAACGGCAGGTTCATGAGCGAGCACTTCCACGTCATCATGGCGGCGAGCGCCTTGAAGTCGTCGAGCGACGCATGTTCGTGGAAACGCATGCCGCCCTTGTAGGGGCCGAGAATGTTCGAATGCTGGATGCGGTAGCCCTTGAAGAGGCGGTACTCGCCGTTATCCATCCGCACCGGGAAGTGCACGATGAGCTCGTTCTTCGGTTCGCGCAGGATGGTGCGGACGTGGTCGGGCACGTTCACGAGCCGCGCGGCTTCGTCGAGGTACGACTGAATCACGCGGAAAAAGTCGTAACGCTCGGTGGTGACGGTCCGCGTCGAGGGAACGGGCTGCGAAAGGGGGGCGCGCTGGGAAGGAGGGGCACTCATGGGGTTTCGGTCCTCTGCTCGATCAACGGCTGAATTCGAACAGAGTATAGAGGTAGACCATGGGAGCGAGCACCAGCACGGCGTCGATGCGATCGAGGATGCCGCCGTGCCCCGGCAAGAGCGCCCCGGAATCCTTGACCCCCGTCGAACGTTTCAAGAGGGACTCGGTCAAATCCCCGGCCTGGCCCAAGAGCCCCGAAACGAGACCGAGCGCCACGGCGTGAGGCAGAACGAGGCGCGGCAAGTACCAGAGTGAGGCGAGGACGGCGCCGGCCAGCGCACCGACCACCGCGCCGACCAAACCGGCGCGAGTTTTCTTCGGGCTCACGGCCTCGTAGAGCTTGGTCTTGCCGAGGAAGCGGCCGAAGAAATAACCGCCGGTATCGCCGAACCAGCCGAGCATGAGCACGAGCAGCACCCAGCCGGCGCCGTCGGGGCTCGCGGCGCGCAAGCGTCCGAGCAGGCCGAGCGAACCGCCGACGTAAATGGGGACGGCCGCGCCGGCCATGATCCGCAAACCGGCCGTCGCGATGTCGCCGAGCCGCACGAGCGGCATCAGCATCCCGAAAAGCGGCATGCCGATGAGCATCGCGACGACGAGGCGCTGATCGTCGCCGGCGAGCGCGATGGTCGCCGTCACGACGACGGCCTGCGCGACACCGATCCATTGAGCGACGACGTCGTCCGGGTGCGTCATGCGCAGCACCTCGCGCGAGCCGAGCAAGGACGCGGCGACGACGACCAGGGCGAACGCGAACGGCGGCGCCCGGAACATGATGAGAAGCAGCAACGGCGCGGCGATGCCTGCCGTGATCAGCCGGACGGCGAGGTTGCTTTTCGGCAAGATGGGGGCCCGGACCTTACCATGCTAACGGGTCTCTCCAATGCCGGGCCCGGGCGCTCGTTCGACGCATTCTTCCGGCCGCGCGGCGGCGATTGCCCGCCATTTTCGCGGCCGAGCGCGCGTGCTCGGCGCGTGCGCGGCGCTCGCGCTCGTGGCGCACGGCTGCATGCCGCGCCCGCCCGAGCCGAAAGTCGACGAGCTTCGCGCCTGGCTCGGTGAGCGCGTCGAGCACGGCGTGAGCGTCAGCGAGCTCCGGTGGGAGCCGCGTGGTGGAGCGCTCGAGGAGCTCGTGTTCGGCCGCGGAGTATGGTTCCTCGCGGCGGCTGCCGCGGGGGCGCCGCGCGACCTCTACCGCGCGTGGGTGCGGCTCACGCCGAACGGACAGCCGCTCTCGGTGCGGCGCGTCGTGCGCGTGACCGACACGCGTGACGCCGACGAGAGCGGCCTCGTGCTCGAGGACGGACGCGTGCTGTTCGGGGTGGTCGCGCGCGGGCGCGTGGCCGCGGTGAGCGTGCTCGAACCGGCTCGCTCGGTCGGGCCGCGCCCGCTCACACGCCTTTTTTTGCGCGAGTCCACGGGTGATTCGGCCGGGTTCGCGCGCACGGACCTCGTGCTCGACGTGAACGCGAGCGCGGCGGCCGTGACGCTCGAGCATTCGCTCGTCCGCGTCGAGCTCAGCGGCAGCGACCGGAAGCTCACCTACGATCTCGAGCACCACGCGTTCACGGACGGTTCGCTCGGCTTCGCGCACGCGCTCGAGCGCCCGACGCGTGAAGGCAGCGCCTGGCTCGAGCTCGTGGCGCTCTCTCGCGCGTGGTTCGGCTCCGAGCTCACGGCGCTCGCGGGGCGCGCGTGGTTTCGTTTCGCCCACCGCGCGGAGACAGCCGCGCCCGAGCGCGCCGCGACGCACGAGCCCGCGACCGTGGTCGCGCCGGGCTTCCGCCCGCTCGTGCATCCGCTCCTGAAGCCTCCGCTCGGCACCGACCCGGCCGCGGGCGGCGCCGATCCGTATTTCTTTCGCGCGACGGTTCACGCGGACGCGAACGGCGGCTCGGCGCCGATCGAGCTCGTCGCGCTCGATTTACGCCAACTCGAGCTCGGCGTGGGCGCGGGCAGCGAGTACCCGGCGCCGGACTTCGGCGTCGCGGGCGACGGCCGCTTGCCGCGCGACACCGGGCACTATCGTCGCATCGTCGCCGTGTTCAACGCGGGACCGGAAGCGGCTTACCGTCGCTACGGCGCGATGACCGACGGCCGCTTGCTCGCGCCGCCCGAAGCGCAACACCCGAGCCTCGTCGTCACGCGCTCGCAGCGCGTGCGGCTCGGCCCGTGGCTCTCGGGCGACGAGGTGCCGGCCGACGTGACGAGCTTCACCGAGCGACGGACGGCGCTCGTGAGCGCCGGGGTCGCGGTGCCGAGCGAGGACGACTCGGTGCGTCGCCGCACGGCGGTGTGCGCACTCGGCGACGGACGTCTCGTTTATGCGTACGCGGAAGCGGCCGACGCGAACGCACTCGCGCGCGAGCTCGCGCGCGCCGGCTGCGAATACGCGCTGCCGCTCGCCGCGAGCCCGGAAGCGCTCGGTTTCGCGCTCGCCGACGTGCGGAGCCCGCGTGACGGGCGTTTCGAGCTCGTCGTGCCCGGTATGGATTTCGACGCCCGCGCGACGCTCGACGGCACGACGCGCGACTTCTTCTACGTGCTCGTGCGCGACATGACGCCGAAGCTCCCGTCGAGCGTGACGTGGACGCCGGACGGCGGCACGCAGCCGAGCCCCGCGTGGTTGCCGGGCGTGCTCCACGGCGAGCTCACGCTCGGCGGCGTGACGGTGGCGCTCGAGAGCTTTGCGGGCGGCCGCTTCGACTTCAAGGTGCGTCCGGGGCCGCTCGAGCCGGGCGCGAAGGGTCAAGCCTGGTCCGGCGCGCTCGCCGCGGACGACCGGGCGCGGGCGCTCGCCGAGATCGAGCTCGGCCACGCAACGGGCGCCACACGGCTCGGACTCGCGCTCGGCACGCTGATCCCGCTGCCGCTCCGGCCGTCGAACGCGACGCTCGTCGTCGGCAGCGGCACGGCGCGCATTCTCGCGCCGGGCGAAGCCGTGACGCTCGCGGCCGGGGAGCACGCGGTGCAACTGCCGCTCCTCGCCGACGATTCGGGCGTGACCGAGCGCGCTCGCGAGCGCGGCGATCAGCGGCTCCGCGCCGCGCTCTGCGTGACGGAAGACGCGCGCGTCGTCATCGCGACCTTGCGCCACGACAGCAGCGATCCGCTCGCGGTCGCGCTCAGAGCCGCCGGCTGCACGCGAGTGGTCGAGCTCGATCGCGGCTCGCACCATCCCGCGCTGCTCGATCGCGCCGGGACCGATTCGCCGCCGCGCGAAGCACCCGAGTCGACGACGCTCTGGGTGCTCGGGCGGAAATAGTTCAGCACGGGCGTGTAACCCTCGACTCGGGAGGGCTCGCTCGGCTGCTCGTCAAAAAGGCTTTCGTTGACCCTTCGTCGTGCGCGGCTACGGTAGGCTCGAGCACTCACCGCGGTGTCGTGTCCGTGAACGTTCGACTCTGGAGCCTCGCCGCCATCGTCTGCGCGCTCGCGTGCGGCGGGCAAACGGTCGAAAGCGGAAGCCACGTCGTCGGTGATTCGAACGGCGGCAAGGGACCGGCGACGGGCAGCAGTGGCTTCGGCGGCGCTACGCCGGCCGGCGGCAGCGCGGGGACGAGTCTGGGCGCAGGCGGGAGCGCGCCGACCACGGGCGGGACGAGCGGATCCGCGGGGTCACTCGCGGCGGGTCGCGGCGGGACGGGCGGCGGCGTCTCGAACGGCGGCACCGCGGGCAGCGCTCCTTCGAGTGGTGCCGCTGCCGGCTTCGCGACGGCCGGCACGGCGGGCTCGGCGGGCTCGGGTGGCCAGGGCACCGCCGGTACCGCCGGGGATGACTCGGGTACGGCCGGCACGGGAGCCGCGCCGATCCCGCCGACGTGGGACACGGTCAAGCTCGTGCTGTCCGGCACGCGACCGCCGTGCAACGGCTGCCACGGCAACCTCGGCGACGGCGGATTTCGCATCACGCTCGACAACGACAGTCAGCTCTTCAAGAGCCTCACGACCACGGTCGTGAAGGACTGCGAGGACAATCCCATCGTGACGCCCGGCGATCCGTCGAAGAGCGCGCTGCTCGAGATCCTTCAGGGCGATTGCAGCATGAACGTGCCGCGCATGCCGCCGGGATGCGTCGACGGTGACTCCGGTTGCGTGCCGCCGAACTACATCGCGGCGCTCTCGCAATGGATCAGCGACGGCGCGCCCTGGCCGTGATGCGGGCGAGTCAGGGCGGCGAGGGCGCGCCTTGCGCCGGGTGCTCGTTCGAATAGCCCTGTCCGTGCGCGTCCACGCTCCCGGCCGCGTACGCGTCGAGTGACGCCACGCCGTCGAGCGTGTTGACCTCCCACGCGAACGAGCGCCCCCACGGAAACGGCGCGCCGATGGCGCTCAAATCGGGCAGGTTCGCGTGCGGCTCCGCCGTCTCGAGCACGTACTCGAAGTGAGCGCCGACGTCGTCCGAGTCGAAGACGAAGACACGATAGATGGCGCCGTCGTCCGGCGTCCACGTGAAGTTCGTGTCGGGCGCGACCACGCCGCCGTCGGCGGGCGCGAGCACGGCCGGCCCTGCGTGCGCGGCGAGCTCGACGTCGTCCCCGGGAAGCACGCCGGCCGGCGATTCCGCGTAATAGGTGTACGTGGAGTCGTCGGCGGAGGTGACGGCGGTGACGTAGAAAAGCGTGTCGGGAAGGGCGGGCACGAGCAGCTCGGCGACCGCGCTCGTGGCGTCGGACAGCGACGGATCGGCGAGCGCGAAACCGAGCGATCCGTGACGACCCGACCCTTCGATCGCTTGCGCGTCGTAAGAGGTCACGCTCGCGCCGGCGGGGTGCGTCACCTCGACGTGGAGCACGGAGCCGTCGAAGGACGGCTCGGCGAAGTCCGGCGTCCACGTCAGGTTCGCCGCAGGGTCGGACCAAGCCCCCGCCGCGTAGCCGAGGTAGGCGAGCGGCTCTTCGGTGAGCGGATCGATTTGGAGCAGAAACGCCTCCGCGGACAACGTCGTGGAGGACGTTGCGTTCCAGCCGAGCGCGGCCGACACGTCGCTGTCGCTGTTCGTGTAGAGGAGGAGCTCGTCCTTCGGAGCGACTCCGTCGACGCCGATCGTGAACGTGAGTGCGGTGTCGTCGCCGAGGTTCGCCGGCTTGTCGATGTCCAAAAGCACGCTTTTTGCCGCACCGGAGCTCGAGCGCTCCCCGTCGAGCTCGACGACCGGCGCGCGCGAGCGCAACCCGCCGAAGACGTGCACGCGGAGCTCGTTCGGGTCCGACGCCGGAGCGACCGCGACGTCGTAGCTTGCGCCGAGCTCCGGCAGCGTCGCGAAGCCGTCCGCATCGGTGTAGACGACGGCCCCGTCGACGAGCGCCGGCACCGAAGGCATGGGCACTCCGACTTCGTCGAGCACGAGGAGCTCGCCGGCGCGACCGCGTGGATCGGGCTTCGCGCCGGTATTCACGCCGTCGTCGAGCGAGGCGCCACGCCTGCTCTCGCCGCAGCCGAGCACGGCGAGCGCGAGCCCGAGCGCGACGGCCGGCTCAGTGCGCCACGGCCGCATGCCGCTGCTCCGTCCAGCTCCACGCGTTCGAAAGCGTGCCGGCTGCGTACGCATCGACCGCAGGCAGATTTTCGAGTGCTTCGGTTTCCCAATACAACTGCCCCTCCGGAAACGGCACCCCGAGCAGACTCAAATCAGGGATGCGCTCCGTGGGTTCGGCCGTGACGATGTCGTAGACGAAGACGGAATAGTCCGGTCTCAACGTCTCGAGCTCGAGCTCGTAAACGTCGCCGTCACGCCCGCTCCAGCTGAAGTCCGTGTCGGCGCTCACGGCGGCGTCGTTGTCGGGACCGAGCACGACGGGACCGTCGTGAACCTCGAGCGTCACGGAGTCTCCCGTGTGAACACCGCCGGCCGTGGCCGCAAACGAAAGCGTGCCGTCGGCGGAGCTCGCCGTGCCCGAAACGGTGAACACGGCCCCCGGCAAGTCCGGGACGAGCAAGTCGCCCTTCGCTACGGCGCCGAGGTCCGAGAGATAGCCCTCGCGCCCCGACGGCTCGGTCACGAACGCTTGGTAGTAAGGCGTGGTGGCGCCGGGCGGCAGCGTGAAGTCGACGTGAATCGGCTTGGTGGCGAACGGCGATGCGCCGAACACGGGAGACCACACGAGCTCGTCGCCCGACGTCACGTCGAAGGTCTGTGAGGCGTAGCTCGAAAATCCGAGATAGACGCCGCTGTCGTCCGTATCGACGAGGAACGCTTCGGCCGAAAAGGTCGTGACCGGCAGCGCGGGCGGCCAATACGCGCCCGTGGCGACTTGCTCGCGCCCGATATCCGGCGGATTCGAGGAGACCTCCTCGAACGGTCCCGCGTCGGACGCGCCGGCGGTGTAGACGAACTCTTGATCGCCGGCGAGCGCGGGCAGCGGAATGTTCAAATCGACGTAGGCGCCTTCGTCGAGAGACGACCAAAAGTCGAACTGAAAGACGGGCGCACGCGCCCGCATGCCACGGAATGTCTCCGCTCCGCCGGCGACGACCATGCTCACGTCGTACGTGGTGCCGACGCTGGGCAACGGCGCGAAGCCGTTCGCGTCGGTCGTCACGACCGTGTCGTCGACCAGCACCTGGAAGTTCGCGAACGGCAGCCCGAGGCCGTCGAGGACCAACAACTGACCCGGCTCCCCGCGTGGATCCTCGACGAACGGCGCGCCGGAGCCGCCGGCGTCCGCGGGCGGCGTGTGGCGACTTTCACCGCACCCGAGCAGCGCGCAGGACAACGCGACCGTCACGCCCCGACGACCCCACGCTCCGACCCGACGCATCGCTCGCAGTTTACAGCGGGCGCCGCTCGAAGTCAGCGCCTCGACGGCACGGTCAGACGCGAACGCGCTTCCGCTTCACCGCCTGCTCCGGCTCGACGCGCACGATTTCACCCGTGTCCTTCTGCTTGTAACGCACCTGGAGCACGAGCTTGCCGCTGCTCTCGTAGAAAAAATGGCGCACCTCGCGCACCTGGCGGTCGCGCGCGGCGGCTTGGCCCGCCGCCGATTCGGTGTCCGCGCTCCAGCGGCCTACATCGGGCGGTAACGGCTCGAGCACGCCGAGCCGCTCGTCCTGCACGCCGGGCACCAGATTGAAGATGAACAGCACGTACACGCCGATGCCCGCAATGCCCACCAACACCAAAAACACGTAGAACATGCGCGTGTGCCTTTACGGAGCGAAGTCGCTCGGGTGCGCTTCCGCTTCCGCGATCGCCGCAGGGATACGCTCCGGCGTGAGACCGCGCCAGAACACGTGCCAGAGCGGCCGGCGCGCCATGCCGTCCGCGACGCTCATGTACCAGGGCACGACCGGGTTCGTCGGGCGCGTGCGCCAGAAAAACTCCGGGAAATCACGACTGAACGCGGACCACAAATCGTTCCCCAGGCCTTCGCCTTGGGCCTGCGGCTCGACCGAGAACTTGCTGAGGTACGCGCCGGCCTCGCCCGGAAAGAAGAGCGCGGCGCCCCGGTATTGCTCGTCGAGATACACCGCGAGCATCGGGCGCTCGAAAAAATCGGGGACGAGCGTGCGGCCGAAGCTCGACTCGATGAGCGCGCGCAGGCGCGGCACGTCGACGGACGCGTAAGAGTCGTGACGCACGATCGGCGCGCCGCGCTTCACGAGCGTGCCGGCGCCCTTCACCGTGAAGAGCTCCTTCATCAGGTTGAGCGGCGACGCGACGCTCACGAGCAGCGGGTTCGGCTCGACGAGCTCGATCAGGCGATTGGCGCAATCGAGGAGCTCCGCGTCGCGCCGGCTCAGGCGCTTGGAAGCGACGAGCGCCGCGCGATCGGCGCGCAGATTCACGACGGAAATCCAGCCGCCCGCGCTCGGCATCGAGTGGCCCGGCCCGAGCTCGAGCGGTCGATCGCCGCGCGCCGAGAGCCCGCCGCGACGGCGGAGCAGCACGATTTTCCGCGTGTCGAGATCGCGCGCGAGCATGCCGAGCGCCACCGTGCGCCGATCCACCGTGTCGCCTTCGACGACCGGAAAATGCACGATCGGGATGCGCTCGGCGCGGAGCTCGTCGCGCAACTTCTGGCCGAGGTCCGGCTCGTCCATCGTGTGCACGTAGGGCACGAGCCCGGACGCCGTCACGCGCCGGGCGACGCGTTCGGAGCCGGCCGCCATCGACCCCTGGTCGAACAAGCCGAGCACGATGGGCGCGAACAGATCGAGATCGGCGAGAAAGCGGATTTGCTCGACGAGCGCGCCCACGCCGTCGCGCAAAACCTGCGCGCCCGGCGCGATGAGCGCGAAGCTCTCCTTCGGCAGCTGGCGGAAGAGCTTGAGATAGAGCTCGGCTTCCGCGCGCCGCCCGACGCTCTCGAGAAAGGTGAGAACGACGTCCGCGGGGTTCGCCTGGACGGCGGGAACTGTCACTGGACGAGACTTTGGACGAAACTAGCGAGCGTCGAATCGCCCGGCACCGGCATCGCGCCGGAAGGCAGCGGGCGCACGAACCAAGTCACGGTCCAGTTCACGTTCATGTTCTGCGCGACGGCGCCGTACGGCCCTTGCTCCTCGACCTCCATGTAGGGGATCGAGTTGCTCGTGTTGCCGGGGTTGTTCATGTAGATGTCGATCTCGCCTTCGCCGGTCGCGATCATGTTCGCCGGCGTGGCCGTGAACTTCTTCACGACGACCCACGTGCCGTCCGCGTGAGCGAGCCAGCCGCCCGCGCCGTTCACCGTGAGCAGCTGATCCTTCGAAGAGGCGCTCGCGAACGTGCCGGGCGATTTGAGCCAGGTGCAGCCGGCGGCGTCCATCGTCGTCGGCTGGTCCATGTTTTGAGCCATGGGCTTGACGCTCGACACGGTGCCGCCACTCTTGAAGAAGGTGACGCCGGTCTGCGCGAAGCGCGTGATCTCCCACGGCGCGGCGCTCTTGCCCGAGGCGCTGCCGATCATCGTGTAAGTCGCGACGACGGCTTCGTTCGCGAGATCGGCCGCGAACTTCTTCGTCACGCTGATCCCGACGTCGGTCGCCGCCATGCCGACGAACGTCATCGACGTGTCGTCGTTGCTCGGAGTGTACGGCTTGTCGTTGATGTTCGTGATGCTCGCCGAGTCCGTCGGCGGCCACGTCCAATTGGCTTGCGGACTCGGCCAGAAGGTCGAGCCCATGTTGTCGCCCATGCCGGCGCCGAGCAGATTGCTCCCGCCTTTGAGGTGCACGTTCGTGACGCGCGCCCCCATCATCGGATTGACTTCGAAGTAAGTGTCGCCGAATTCGAGCACGTAGCTCGTCGAGCTACGGTTGATGGGCGTCACCAGCGTTGCTGGCATACCGCCGCCTCCATTTCCGGCCGCGGCGCCGCCGCTGCCCAAGCTGCCGGCCATGCCGCCCGAAGGCGCGCCGCCGGAAGAAGTCGAACCCGCGGTCGCGCCCGAGCCGCCCATGCCGCCCGAACCGCCGCTCGTCGCCGTGCCGGCGCCGCCGCCCGTCGCAGCTCCGCCCGAACCGCCCGTGCCGGCACTGCCGCCGGTCGTGCCGCCCGTGCCGCCGGAGCCGCCCGTCGCGGTCGAGCCGCCCGTGCCGCCGCTCCCGCCCGTGCCGCCCGAGGCTCCCGTGCCGCCCTTGCCGGCCGAGGCGGTCCCGCCGGT
>DATJXW010000007.1:0-7066 GCA_035499895.1 Polyangiaceae bacterium
GACGACGCCCTTGATGGGCTTGCCGTTCACGGCCACGCCGTTGCGCGAGCCGAGATCTTCGACGTACACGTGCACGCCGTCGACCTTGATGCGCGCGTGCTCGCGCGAGACGAGCGGGTCGTCGATGGTGATTTGGCAGGCCGCGCTGCGACCGATGGTGGTGACCCCGGGCGCGAGATCGATCTCTTGGAGGAGGAAGCGGAGCCTGAACCGCACGACGAGAACCTCGGGCGGGGCACGAAGGCCGCCCACGCTACGATAGCGTAGCACCTCCAGCCGTCGATCACGTCAAACGAGGCCCGAGGGCGTGCTTCAGGCATACTCGGCGTCGAGCGCCGATGCCGGGCCGTTCTCACCTCGCGACCGCTCGCATGACTTCCACGCTCCGCGCGAAGTGCGCACTCCTAGTCCCGCTCCTTTCGATCGCGTTCGTCGCTCGGCGCGCGCACGCCGAGGAACCGCACGCACCTTCACCTCCATCGACGGCCGTTTCAGCTCCCGAACCTACATCGGCGCCGCCGGCCGTTCCGAAACCTGCCGAACCGGCGCCGCGCGAAGTGCCTCCGCCGATCCCCGCGCCGATCCCTGCGCCGAGTGCGACGCCGAGTCCCGTCGCGCCCCCAGCACCCGCCGTGGCTCCGACGCAAGCGCCCGCTCCGGCGGTCGTCGAGCCCGAAGCCGCGCCCGCCGCGCCGCCGTCGTCGCCGAGAGTGACGCCGCCCGTGCCCGCCGCGCCGGGCTACTCGCTCGTGCACCTCGACTCGAGCTACGTGAACACCTGGCTCGAGCTCGCGAGCCGCGCCGATCCGCGCGCGTGGCGCCGCGCGTGTCTCGCGCCGTGTGACACGCCGCTCTACGTCGAAGGGATGCTCGCCCGCGTCTCCGCGCAGCGCATGACGCCCTCGAACGCGTTTCGCCTCGTGCCCGGACAGGGCACGGCCTTCGTGCGCGTGAGCGGCGGCTCCGCGCGCAACCGCGGCTTCGGCATTTTGGGCCTCGTCATCGGCATTCCGAGCTCGCTCATCGGCGGCGGCCTCTTCGGCTACGGGAGCTTCGCCGATCGCGCCGAATTCCGCGCGGGCGGAGCGGCCGCGCTCGCGCTCGGAGCGCTCAGCGTGGTCACCGCCATCCCGCTCCTGCTCTCGGGAACGACGACCGTGCGCGACGGCAACGGCAGCGTGATCGCGCGGGCGAACGCTGCCGTGCCGGACACGTTCTGACGCTCGCGGCGCGGTCGCCGCGAGCCGCTGCTCAGGCCTTGAACTCGCGCATGAAATCCGCGAGCGCCTTGCACCACTCGGGCAACACCGCGTTGTAGGTCGAAGCGCGCATGCCGCCGACCGAGCGGTGGCCCTTGAGGCCCACCATCTTGCGCTTCTGCGCTTCCTTCAAGAACTCCTCTTCGAGCTCCGGCGTCTTCAACGTGAAGACGATGTTCATCGTCGAGCGCGAGCCCTTCTCGACCGGCGTGCCGTAGAAATCCGAGCGCTGGTCGATCACGTCGTAGATGAGCTTCGCCTTCTCGCGGTTCTGCTTCTCCATCGCCGCGAGCCCGCCGTGCTTCTTCACCTCGTCGAGGACGTTGCGGAGAAGGTAGACGGAGAAGGTGGGCGGGGTGTTGTAGAGCGAGTTGTTTTCGGCGTGCGTGCGGTACTGGAAGATGCTCGGAATGTCCTTGCGGCCGCCTTCGACCAAGTCCTTGCGGACGATGACGACGACGAGGCCGCTCGGCCCGAGGTTCTTCTGCGCGCCGGCGTAGATGAGGCCGAACTTCGACACGTCGATCGGGCGCCACATGAGGTCGCTCGACATGTCGGCGACGAGCGGCACGTTGCCGGTGTTCGGGAACTTGTCCCACTGCGTGCCGAAGATGGTGTTGTTGCTCGTGATGTGCGCGTAGGCGGCGTTCGCGTCCAACGAGAGCTCGGACTCGTTCGGGATGCGACCGAACTTGCCGTCCTTCTCCGTCGTGCCGGCGACCCGCACGGTGCCGACCGACTTCCCTTCCTTGTACGCCTTCTGCGACCAGGAGCCGGTGAGCACGTAGTCGGCGCTCTTGCCGGCGGGCAAGAGGTTCATCGGCACCGTGGCGAACTGCTGGCTCGCGCCGCCCTGGAGCAGGAGAATCAGGTGACTTTCCGGAACGGCGAGGAGCTCGCGCGTGAGCGCGATCGCCTCGTTGTGCACGGCTTCGTAGGCTTTACCGCGATGGCTGTGCTCCATCACGCTCATGCCCGTGCCGCCGAGATCCAGGAGCTCCGCTTGCGCGCGCTCGAGAGCCGCGAGCGGCAACGCCGCCGGGCCTGCATTGAAATTCATAGCTCGTGCCATTGGGGTGCGTTTTGTTAGCCAGGCGGCCCCGGGTCGTCAAGGCGGAGCCCCGAGCGCGCGAGAACCTCGGCGACACGCTCGCGCGGCACGCGCCCTGCCCGTACGAGTCGCGCTCGCTCCCGCTCGAGGGCGACGAGCGTCGACGGTAACCCGCCCGGGGACACTCCGGGCAGAACCAGGAGCGCGCCGCTCGCGACGGCCGCGCCGAGCGCGCCCGAGACCTGCGTGCCATCGACCGCCGGGGGCTCGCCGGGCAGGTTCGCGCTCGTCGCGGTGAGCGGCTTGCCGAACGCGCGGGCGAGCTCGGCGGCGGCGCACGGCGGCGGTAGCCGCACGGCGACGCTGCCGTCGAGCGTCACGCGCGGGTCGAGACCGGGCAGCGCCGGGAGCGCAATGCTGAGCGCCCCGGGCCAGAACTCCGTCGCGAGGGCGCGCGCGGGCGCGGGGATGCTCGGCACGAGGGTCGACCAGCTCGCCTCGTCCGGCAAGACGAGCGGGATGCCCTTGTCGGCGCCGCGCGGCTTCACGCGGAGGAGCGCGTCGAGCGCGCTCGGGCGCGTCGCGTCCACGAGCAAGCCGAAGAACGTCTCCGTGGCGGCCGCGACGACGAGCCCGGCCTCGAGCGCGCGCACGTAGTCGTTCACGACGCGCCTTTGTCGAACGCTCGCGCGGCGATGTCACGCCGGTATTGCATGCCTTCGAAGTCGATGGCGGCGACGGCGGCATAGGCGCGCTCGCGAGCCGTTTCGAGCGTCGCCGCCCGCGCGCGCACGCCGAGCACGCGGCCGCCCGCCGTCACGACGCGCTCTTCCGCGAGCGCGGTTCCCGCGTGAAGCACGCTCACGCCCTCGATTCGCTCGGCGTCGTCGAGGCCGCGGATGGGCGCGCCCGTGCGCGGTTTTTCCGGATAACCGCCCGCCGCGAGCACGACGCAGAGCGCGTGCTCGCCGGACGGCACGAGCGCGCCGGGGTCGAGCGCCCCGCGCGCCGCAGCGTCGAGCGCGTCGCCGAGATCGCCGGCGAGCGTCGCGAGCAGCACCTGCGTCTCGGGGTCGCCGAAGCGCACGTTGAACTCGAGGAGCACGAGCTCGCCCGCGGCCGTGACCATGAGACCGGCGAAGAGCACGCCGCGAAACGGGTGGCCCTCCGCGATCATCCCGCGCACGGCGGGGGCGAAGACGTCGCGCTCGGCGCGCGCGAGGAGCTCGGGGCCCGCGAGCGGAGCCGGCGCGTACGTGCCCATGCCCCCGGTGTTCGGGCCCTGATCGCCGTCGCGGAGGCGCTTGTGATCCTGAGCGGCGGGCAGCACCACGAAGCGCTCGCCGTCGGAGAGCGCGTGCAGGCTGAGCTCGGCACCGCGCACGCGCTCTTCGAGCACGACCGTCTTGCCGGCTTCGCCGAAGCTCTCCCCGCTCAGCATGCCGCGCGCCGCCGCGACGGCTTCGGCGTGCGTGTCGGCGACGACGACGCCCTTGCCCGCGCAGAGGCCGTCCGCCTTGACGACCGGCGGATCCGCGAACCGCCCGACCGCCGCTTCCGCCTGCGCGAGCTCGCGCACCACTTCGTGACGCGCGGTGCGGATGCCGTGCCGGACGGCGAAGTCCTTCATGAACGCCTTCGAGCCCTCGAGCCGCGCCGCGGCGCGCGTCGGACCGAACACGGTCACGCCGCGGTCGGTGAGCTCGTCGGTGAGCCCCTGGCAGAGCGGCGCCTCGGGTCCGATGACGACCAGATCGACCGCTTCGTTCCGCGCGATGTCGAGCGGCGTGCCGCCGAGCGAACGCAGGATTTTGGGAGCGAGCCGCGCGGGAGCCGCGCGCGTGCCGGCGTTGCCGGGGGTGACGATGACTTCGGTCACGCTTTCGGATTCGAGCAGGCCGAGCGCGAGGGCGTGTTCGCGACCGCCCGAGCCGACGACGAGGATCTTGCGTCTGCGTGACAAGCCCCGGCCGTCTACACCGTGACCCGTGAAACCGCCAGTAAAACCGCTGGATCCTGCGGCTTGGCCTCCGCCGACGGCGCGCGTACTCTCGTCAGTCTAGCCCCGATGGCCGCCGAACCCGTGGTGCTTCGCATCCTCCGCCCCTACGGCAGCACGGAGGAATACCTCGCCGCCGAGGCCTGGAGCGTCGACGCCCGCGCCATGCTGCTCATCGGCGAGCCTCCGTTGCCCGCGGACACGGCGATCGTGTTCGAGGTCACGTTGAAGGACGGCTCGCGTCCGATCAAGGCCGAAGCGCGCGTTTCGGGTCCGGTCGAGGCGAAAGACGGTAGACCGGCGGGACTGCGCGTTCGCTTCCGTCGTTACGGCGCTTCGACCAAAGCCTTCATCGAACGCGCCGTGGCGTTCGGCGCGGGCGGCGCGGAGGCGAGTCCGGCGCCGGCAGCGGCGAGCGCCGAGCCGTCCGGCCCCGGGACGTCGTCGCCCGAAGCATCGACGCCGATCCAGCTCACGCCGGACGCGTTCATGGCGCCGCCCGTCGTGCCCGAGCCGCCCGTCGCGGCGCCCGCGACGTTCGAAGCGGCGCCGGCGCAGCCTCTCGGCATCTCGCCGAGCGGTCGTCCCGGCGCGCCGGCGGCGCTCGCGGCGTTGCGGGCGCGCGGCGAGCTCGCGGTGGAAACGCCGCCGAACCGCGAGTACCTGCTCGAGAAGCTCCGCCAGCGGAACGCGCCCGAAGACGTCACGATGCGTTACATGCGCGGCGATTGAGCGCGCTTGCCGTCGCGCCGCGCCGGCGCGTTCAGGTGACGGGCACCGTTTCGATGGGCAGGTGCGTGAGCTCGATGCCGAGCTTCTGACTGAGCTCGAAGATGCGATCGTCGCGATAGAATTCGCCGAACACGATGCGCCGCACGCCGGCGTTCGCGATCAGCTTGAAGCAGCCGAAGCAGGGCGACGCGGTGACGTAGATGTCGGCGCCCTCGAGCCGCACGCCGTTGCGCGCCGCTTGGACGATCGCGTTCGCTTCGGCGTGCACCGTGCGGACGCAGTGACCGTCTTCCATCATGTGGCCGGCGTCGTCGCAGTGCGGCAAGCCGCGGATGGAGCCGTTGTAGCCGGTGGCGAGGATCATGCGGTCGCGCACCATCACGGCCCCGACGTGCTTGCGATCGCAGGTGGACCGCGTGGCGACGACGCGCCCGATCGCCATGAAGTACTCGTCCCAGCTCGCCCGTCGTCGTTCTTCGCTCATGCCCTCACCTACCACCCGAAGGCGCCGTCCGAGTACCGCCCTCGGGGAGCGCCCCGCGAACGGCTTGACCCCGCCCGGGGAAAGTGGCTTGGTTTCGCGGATGTTCCGTTCGCTCTCGCTCGGCCTCGCGCTCGTCTGCGCCACGACGGGCGTCGCCCTGGCCGCCCCTTCCGCGCGCGACACGGCCAAGGCGCTCATCGCCGAAGTCCAAAAGACGCCCGCCGCCAAGACCGCCGCTCGCGACGCTCTCGCCGAGGCGGAGCGGGCGCTCGTCCGTGCCGACCGCGCGCGTTTGGCCGGCGACCAGAAGCACGGTGCCGCTCTCGAAGCGCTCGCGCTCGAGTGGGCGCAAGCGGCCGAGGAGCTCGAGCGCGCGCGCGCGGCCGAAGAACGAGCCGCCACGCTCGAAAAGGAGCTCGCGGAAGCCAACGCGAAGCTCGAGCAAGCGCACACGTTGGTCGAGCAGACGAACGCGCGCCGCAATCGCGCCGAGGCGCAGCTCCGCGAGCTCGAGGCCGCCAAGGCCGAACCGCCGAAGGCCGCTGAAGCCGAGACGGCGAAGGGCGCGAAGGGCGCGAAGGGCGCGCGGAAGCGCGCGGCTCCGGAAAAGGGCGGCTCGGAATGAAGCTCGGACTTGGTGTTCTCTGGCCCCTCACCGGGGCGCTCGCGCTCGCCTGCGCCTCGACGCCACGGCCGCGCGTCCTGCTCACCCTCGACGCGACCGAAAAGAGCCCCGCCGTCGCCCAGGCGAAGAACCAGGCGCCCCAGGCGTTCGCGCGCGCCGAAGGCCTGCGGCGCGAGGCGGAGCAGGCGCACGACGCGGGCGATCCCGCGGGCGCGCAAATCCTGGGTGAACAGGCGCTCGCCGCGTTTCAGCGGGCGGTGACGCTCGCGGGCGTGACGCGCGCCGAACAGCGCGCAGCCGCCGCCGAGATCGCCGTCACCAGCGTGAACGCGGCGCTCGCGCAAGCTGCCGAAGCCCAAAAGCAACTCGACGCGGACGCGGCGGGCCTCGAGCTCAGGCTCAAGGTCGCCCGCGAGACGCTCCCGATGCCCGAGAGCGGTGCGCCGGCTTCACCCGAGCGCGAGCTCGCGCGGCGCGAAGCGGCTCGCGCACTCACGGCGCAAGCGCGGCTGCTCTGCTCCGCGGCGCGCATGCTCGACCCGAAACGCGCGACGCTCGACCCCGCGTTCCAAAAAATCGCCGACGTCGAGAAGGTGCTCGCCACCAACGCCTCCGCGCCCATCGACGACGCTCGCAGCGTGCGGAGCGCCTGCCTCGCCGAGCTCACCGCGGCCCGCCGCCCGCGCACCCAAGACAATCCCGCCAACCCGGCGAGTGATCGCTTGCTCGAGGAGCTCAGCGACGCGTCGCTCAAACCGAGCCGCGACGATCGCGGCGTCGTGGTGACGCTCGAGTCGCCGTTCGAGCACGACGACAAGCTCACCGAGCGCGCCGCGAGTCGCCTCGCCGATCTCGCGGGCGTGGCCAAGGCGCACCCCGACTTTCCGGTGCTGCTCGTGGTGCACAGCGCCGCCAA
>DATJXW010000008.1:0-61487 GCA_035499895.1 Polyangiaceae bacterium
GCTCGTGATTTACTCCGGCCATTGCCCGCCGGGGCTCGTCGGTCCGAACGTGAAGTACGCCGGGTTCGTGCCGTCCGAGGCCGTCGCCGGCAAGCTCGTCGAGGCGCACGCGGCCGTGGTGCTCGTCTCCTTCACCGCCGAGCGCGGCGTGAAAGAGCAGATCCAGACGAGCATCTACACGAAAACCGTCGATTACCTCGCCGCCGGCCGGCCCGTGCTCGTGGTGGCTCCGCCTTACGCCGCGCAGCTCGAGCACTACGGCGGCGTGTCCGCCGTGGTCGATCGGCTCGACGAGGCCGCCGTCTCCGCGGCGCTCGAACGGATCGTGACGGACGCTCGGTACCGCGAGGAGCTTCGCGAAAAGGGGCTCGCGCTCGTGACGGCGCAGCATTCGCGCGCGCTCGTCGAAGCGCGATTTCTCGCGGCATTTCGCACGAACCAGGATGCACCCGATGTCGCGGCCCGAAGCGCCCGCTGACGGAGTCACGGGCGCGAAAGAGCGGCCGCTCCGGCTCGCGGTGCAGGGCGTGCTCGCCGAAGGCGTCGGAAGCGGCGCGGGCTCGTTTCCGCTCCTGCTCGCCGCGCTGCTCGAAGCCGGCCATACGGTCGAGTTTTTCGGCAACCCGAACTACATCAAGCTGCCGTCGCTCGCGCGCTTCCCCCACTTTCGCTACCACGAGCTTCACGTCGCGAGCGTGGAGGCGGCGTATCGCGCGTTCGAGCGCGTGCCCACGCAATACCCGGGCGCCGTGCTCGCGCAGATCGCCCACGTCGCGTACGCGCGGGCGGCGGCCGAGCGGATCGAACGCGCGAACGCCGCGACGCCGTACGACGTCGTCCTCACGACCGATCTCCACGCGCTCTGGCCGTGCCGCGTGCCGCTCCTTTCCTGGCCGCAATCACCGCCGCAAACCGAATTGAGCGCGCTCCGCGACCCGGTCACCGAACGGCTCGTGCGCGCGAGTTGGGGCGCGCCGCGCTACGCCGCCGTGCGCGCGTTTTACGCCTACAAGGCGCTGCTCGCGCGCGCGACGCTCCCGTTCACGGACGCTTACCTTTGCTCGACGCGCTGGGCGCGCGACGAGTGGGTGCGCTTCGGCGCCGATCCCGCGAACGTGCGGCTCTTGCCGTACGCGCTCGACCTCGCCGCGTTTCACGCCGCGCCGGACCGGGCTCCCGGCGCCCCGACCTTGCTCTGGCTCGGACGCGCCGCGCCCCGCAAGCGTCTCGATCTGTTTCTCGAGGCGTTTCGGCTCTTGCGCGCGCGGCACCCGGCGCTACGGGCGCGCCTCGTCGGAAATCTGCGCGGCGATCCGTTCGCCGCCTCGCTCTTGGCGGCGCACGCCGGCACGCCGGGCTTGAGCGTCGAAGAGCCGGTGCCGCGCGACCGCGTGCCCGCGCTGCTCGCCGAAGTCGATGTGTTGGTGCAACCGAGCCAGCACGAAAACTTCGGCTTCTCGGTCGCGGAAGCGCTGGCCGCGGGGCGCCCCGTCGTCGCCGGTCCGACGAACGGGACGCTCGAATACGCGGGGCCGGCCGGCTTCGAATTCGCCGCTTACACGCCCGGCGCGGTCGCCGACGCGACGGCGCGCGCGCTCGCCGCCGTGCACGAACGCGGCCCGGCCTTGTCCGAACGGGCTCGCGAAGCCGCCCGCCAATTCGATCGCGCGACGGTCGCGCGGCGCTTCTGTACCATCGCCCGCGAGCTCGCCGCGCGCCCGCGAGCCTGAACGCCGTGTCGAAGCTGAAGCTCGCCGTCCTCTGTGACTTGCTCGAAGAGCGCTGGTTCAGCATGGATTTGCTGGGCGACATGCTGCTCGGCGAAGCGGAACGCCTCGGCTCGGTCATCGCCACGCGCGTGCGGCCGACCCTGCCCGCGCCGCTCGCCGGCTGGGCCACGGCGCCGCGCGACGGCGCGCTCGCGCGCTTCCGCTACCGCGCGGCGATCGGCTTCGGGCGCTACCTCGCGTATCCCGCGCGCACTCTCGCCGAGCGGACGCGCCACGACTTCTTCCACGTGACGGACCACAGCTACGCGCACCTCGCGTTCGAGCTGCCCGCCGAGCGCTGCGGCGTCTATTGCCACGACCTCGACGCGTATCGTCCCCTGCTCGAAACGCCGCGCGGCAAACTCGCGTACCGCGCGCTCGCGCACGGACTCCTCGCCGGGCTCAAACGCGCGCGCGTCGTCTTCCACTCGAGCCTCACCGTGCGCGACCAGATCCTCGAGCACCGGCTCGTGCCCGCCGAGCGGCTGGTCCACGCGCCGTACGGCGTGGCCGCGGAGTTTCAGCCCGAGCCACGCGCCGAAGACGCCGCGCTCGCCTCGCTCCCGCCGTTCATCGTGCACGTCGGGAGCCTCATTCCACGCAAAAATCCGGACTTTTTACGACGCGTGCTGATCGCGGTGTGCCGAGCCCGGCCGGATCTCCACGCCTTCCAAATCGGCGGCACCTTCAGCGACGCGGACCGCGCCGAGCTCGCCGCCGCGGGCGTGAGCGAGCGCGTGCACCAGATCCCACACCTCTTTCGACCGGAGCTCTCGGCGTACCTGCGGAGCGCGCGTGCCGTGATCTTGCCGAGCCTCGCCGAGGGGTTCGGCTTGCCCGTGGTCGAGGCGCTCGCGTGCGGCGCGCCCGTCTGCGTGAGCGACATTCCCGTCTTGAAGGAGGTGGGCGGCGCCGGCGTGCTCGTGCGACCGACCTCGGACGTGAACGTCTGGCGCGCCGCCGCGCTCGAGCTCGCGGGCGGCGGCGGCCCCACGCGCGCCGTCCGCTTGCAGAGCGTCGAACGCTTCACGTGGGCGCACCACGCCCGCGTCATCGTCGAGACCTACACGCGGCTCGCGGCCGAACGGAGCTAGCGGCCGCGAAGCGGCCGAGGGGGAGGACTTCGCGAAGCGGAGGGGGCGCTGCCGCGCCCCACACAACGGACTAGACCGCGTTTCCGCGCGTGAAGCGCGCGCCCAAGAATCGTGTCACACACGCTTGAAACGCGGTCTAGCTCACGCGCGCGAGGAGCTCGGCGATGCTCGGGGCCGAGCTCGCCTTCAGGCGCGCGCCGAGCACGTCGCGGGCGTCGCCCATGCGCTCGATCGTCACGTTCGACCCCGCGTAGAGCTTGCCACCGAGCGACGCGAGCTCGTCCTTGAGCGCGCCGAAGTGGGCGTCGTCCGCGGGCGCCCGCAGCCGATCCGGCAGCTTCACGAGCAGCTCGTCCGTCTTGAAGGCGATGCCTGCGAGCGCCGGCTCCTGCTCGAGCAGCCGGCACCCGACGAGCGCCCGCCGCACGGCGTCGGTGAGGCGCGCGGCCGGCGCCGGGGGCTCGCGCTTGCGCAGGTAAACGAGACCCGGGCGTCCCTCACCCAAATCCCAGTAGTAGTCGAACTGGTGCCCGACGAGCACCACGCCGGGCCCCTCGTGCACGTGCTCGTAGTCCGCGACGTCGATCGCGAGCTCGTCGAGTTTCTTCTCGCGGATCCAACCGTGAAACACCGGCACGAGGGCGTCCGGCTTGGGCGCGCTCGGCGCGTAGATTTTGACTTGGATGCGTTGTGCTTGCATGAAAACCGAGCCGTAAGATCAGGGCATCACGGTCGCGCCGCTGCCGGTGCCGATGCGCGTGTAGCACTGGTGCGCCGCGTCGACGAAGAGCTGCGCTTCCTCGATCAGCTGGTGCGCCGAGAGCGCGTCGGTCGCCTTGCCGCCGTCCTCGTGTGCCTTGAAGAAGAAATGCGCCGTTCTGCCGCCCGCGAACGGGTCGAAGAAGAGCTTGGTGTCGTAATAGTATTTCCGGAAATCCTGCTCGATCTCGCGCGGCTCTTCGCCGAGGTTCGGGTTCTGCTGCCGAGCGAGCGCGCGGGCGGCCTGGAGCATCGCGCTGTAGGCGCGCTTGCCGGCGTCACCCACCTTGCCCTCTTCGAGCAAGAGTTGCGCCTCGAACACCTCGCGCTCGCTCGCCGCCAGGCCGAATTGCACCGAATTCACGACCTCGCCGGCGCACTCGCCCTCGCCCATGTCGCCGATCGTGTACTCGCGCGGGTCGCCCCAATCCGAATAAAAGCTCGGATCTTCCTCGTAGGTCGGGATGGCGGTGAACTCGTCCACCATCTTGCGCACCTCTTTCTTGCCGATGCGCGTGATCCACTGGACGAACGTCTCCGTCTCGGTCTTCCCCGCGACGAACGCCTTCGTCATCCGATCCACGAAATCCGGCACGCGCTTCGACGGAATCGCGCCGATCGCGAGCCCGTACGTGCCGCCGTTCTTCGCGAGCTGACCGCCGACGACGAGCTGGAAGTGCGCCACCCGGCGGTTGTTGACCGCGCGGCTCACGCCCAAAAATCCGAGGTCTGCCACGTGGTGCTGCCCGCACGAGTTGAAGCAGCCGCTGCACTTGACGTGGAGCGCCTTCGCGGCCGGATCGAGCTTCTCCTCGATCACGCTGAGGCGCTTTCTGAGCTCGCCGGCGAGACCGCGCGAGCTCGAAATGCCGAGCTTGCACGTGTCCGTGCCGGGGCAGCTCGTCACGTCCGTGATGGTGTCCGCGCCGGCGCGCCCGAGCCCGACGGCCGCGAGCGCCGCGTAAAACTCCGGCAACTCCGCTTCCGGGATCCAGCGGAACAGCATGTTCTGATCCACCGTCGTGCGCATCGCGTCCGTCGAGTAGCGGCGCGCCAGATCCGAGAGCGCGCGCCCCTGCTTCGGCGTGAAATCACCGAGCGGCATCGTCACGGTCGCGACGGCGTAGCCCTCCTGGCGCTGCTTCTGCACGTTCGTTCGGAACCACGCGTCGAAACCGGCCGGGCGCGGCCCCGCCGCGAGCGGCTTGCCCGGCTTGAACGGCACGCCGTCGAGCTCGCGCAAGCTCGACAGGAACGCCGTCCAGCGCGGATCGGGCCGGAGCTTCGTGCGCTCCTCGAGCACGAGGCGCCGAAACTCGTCGATGCCGAGCTTCTTCACCAGGAACTTGATGCGCGCGCGGCTGCGGTTCTCCTTCTCGCCGAGCCGGCCGAACACGCGGCACACCGCCTGCGTGAGCGGAAGCAGCTCCTCTTCGGAGACGAACTCGTCGAGCAACGCCGCCGGATACGGCACCGCGCCGAGGCCGCCGCCCACGTAGTACTCGAAACCTCGCTTGGTTTCGCCGTTCACCACGCGCGTCTTCGCGATCGCGCCCATGTCGTGAAAATTCGTGAGGCCGCACGGCTGGTCGCCGCAGCCCGAGAACGCAATCTTGAATTTGCGCCCGAAATCCATGGTGTCGTCATGGCCGAGCAAGAAGTACATGATGGCGTTCGCGTAGGGCGTCACGTCGAACGACTCGGTGTGGCACACACCCGCAAGCGGGCAGGCCGTCACGTTGCGCACGGCGTTGCCGCACGCCTCGCGCGTCGTGATGCCGACGGCGGCGAGGCGCCGCATCAAATCCGGCGTGTCGTCGATGTGCACGAAGTGGAGCTGGATGTCCTGCCGCGTCGTGACGTGCAAAATCTGATCGGACGTCTCTTCGGCGAGCTCGCACAAGACGTCCATCTGCTCGGGCGTCATGCGCCCGAACGGGATCTTGATGCGCATCATCCCGGGCGCGTCGAAGAACGTGTTCGGACCCTTCGTGAGCGCGCCTTGCTCGAAGAGGATCTGCGTCTTCTCGCCGTCGTGACGCTGGCCGTTGTCGTAGCGCTGGCCGTAACAACCGCGCCGGAGCCGCGTCTCGGCGAAGAGCTTCTCCTCGATCTTCCCCTTCTTCCGAAGCTCGATCTGCGTCTCGAAGATGTCGATCTCACGCGCCCAATCCTCGCGGATCGAGCCACTCAGCTTGTCTTTCCAAGTCGCTGCTGCCGTCATGTCCGTTCGCTTCCGGCGGGCAAGCTAGCCTGACCCGCGCCGAGAGATGTACCTGACTTTTCCGGTATGGCTAGTCGGGAATAGGCCACAAACCAATAACAAGCTGTAATTATTATAAATTTTTGGTTGGATGGGCACGCCTCCGCCCGTCGCCGTGGACGACCCTCGAGCCAACCTGACCCGCCCTCGCGCGCTCATGCCCCACATTGGCGCGCTTGGAGCAGGCGCCACTGCGCTAGGTTTGCCGGCCCCAGACTCGAAATGCGCTACCGAAATTCCCTCCTTCCCACTTTGAAAGAAGCTCCCGCCGACGCGACGAGCGTGAGCCACGTGTTGCTCCTGCGCGCCGGCTTCATTCGGCGCATGGGCGCCGGCATCTACAGCTTCTTGCCGCTCGGCGTGCGCGTGCTGAACAAGGTCGCGACGATCATCCGCGAAGAGATGAACCGCGCCGGTTCGGAAGAGGTGCTCTTGCCGGCGCTCCTTCCGGCCGAGTACTTCCAGGAGAGCGGCCGCTGGGACGTCTTCGGCGACACGCTCTTCCGGCTGAAGGATCGCAAGCGCGGCGACTATCACCTCGGCCCGACGCACGAAGAGATCATCACCGACGTGATCCGCCGCGAGGTGAAGAGCTACCGCGATCTCCCGAAGAGCCTCTACCAAATTCAAACCAAGTTCCGCGACGAGCCGCGGCCGCGCGGAGGCTTGCTCCGCTGTCGCGAATTCATCATGAAGGACGCGTACTCCTTCCACGTGTCGGAGGACGACGCGAAGCAGGGCTACGAAGCGATGCGGCTCGCGTACCGCCGCTCGTTCGATCGCATGGGCCTCGACTACCGCATGGTCAAAGCCGATTCGGGCGCCATGGGCGGCTCGGGCAGCGCGGAGTTCCAGGTGCTCGTGCAGAGCGGCGAAGATTTGCTCGTCGCCTGCAAAAACTGCGAATACGCGGCGAATCTCGAGGTCGCCGAGTCGGCGCCGCTCCCGCCGGTCGGCCCCGAAGGCGAGCCGCCGCCCGCCCTGCGCGTGCACACGCCCAAAGTCGGCAGCATCGCCGACGTGTCGAGGTTCTTGAAGCTCCCGCCGGAGCGCTTCCTGAAGAGCCTCGTGTACCTCGCGGGCGACGAGCTCGTGCTCGCGGTCGTGCGCGGCGATCACGAAGTGCACGAGGTGAAGCTCGCGCGCGCGCTCGGCCTGGGCGAAGTGCACCTCGCGTCCGCGGCGGACGTCGAGAAGGCGACCGGCGCGGCCGTCGGTTTCGCGGGACCGGTCGGCTTCAAGGGCCGCGTCGTCGTCGATCGCGACGCGGCGAGCGTGCGCGACGCGGTGACCGGCGCGAACGAGAGCGACCATCACCTCGTGCACGTGAGCAAGGGTCGCGACTTCGAGGCCGAGGTCGCGCAGATCCGCCACGTGCTCGCGGGCGACCGCTGCCCGAGCTGCAACGCCGAGCTCGAGTCCTATCGCGGCATCGAGGCGGGACACATCTTCCTGCTCGGTACGCGCTACACGGCCGCGATGGGCGGCAAATACCTGGACGAAACCGGCAAGGAGCAGACCATCGTGATGGGCTGCTACGGCATCGGCGTGTCGCGGCTCGTCGCGACGGTGATCGAGCAACACAACGATCAGAACGGCATTCGCTGGCCGATGTCGCTCGCGCCGTTCCAGGTACAGATCGTGGCGCTCGGCGACTCGGCCGAGGTGAAAGCCGCGGTGGACCAGATCGAGGCCGGCCTCGAAAAGGCGGGCATCGAAGTGCTGGTCGACGACCGCGAAGAGCGGCCGGGCGTGAAATTCAAGGACGCCGATTTGGTCGGCGTGCCGCTGCGCGTGACGGTCGGCGAGAAGGGCCTGAAGACGGGCCACGTCGAGCTCAAGCCGCGCAGCGAGCCCGATCCGAAGAAGGCGGAGCTCGTGCCGCTCGGCGCGATCGTCGAGACGCTCGTCGCGCGCGTGCGCGCCGAGCTCGGGAGCGCGCGGTGACGACGCCTTCGAAGCCGCCGCCGACTTCGACGCACGCCGTGCACACTGGCGCGCCGCTCAAGCGGCCGAGCCACACGCTCGCGCCGAGCATCGCGCAGACGGCGACCTACACCTTCGAAGACACGGCGGACCTCGAGCAATACATGCGCGGCGAGGATCCGGATCCCGAGCGCGAAGAGTACGGCCGCTACGGCAATCCGACCGTGCGCGAGCTCGAGCAGCGCGTGACGGCGCTCGAGGGCGCGGAGGACGGCGTCGCGTTTTCGAGCGGCATGGCGGCGATCACGACCGCCGTGCTCTCGCTCGTGAAGGCGGGCGAGCACGTCGTGCTCTTCAACGACTGCTACCGCCGCACGCGCCAGCTCGTGCGGAGCGTGCTCTCGCGCTTCGGCATCGAGCACGACGTGGTGCCCGCGGGCGATCTGGTCGCGCTCGAAGCGGCGCTCAAGCCGAACACGCGCCTCGTCATCGGCGAGTCGCCGACCAATCCGTTCCTCTATTGCGTCGATTTCGCGAAGCTCGCGGCCGTCGTGAAGAAGCACGGCCGCGTGCGCACGCTCGTCGATTCGACGATGGCGACGCCGGTGAATTGCCGGCCGCTCGAGTTCGGCATCGATCTCGTCGTGCACAGCGCGACCAAGTACCTCTCGGGTCACAACGACGTGCTCGGCGGCGTCGCGGTCGGCGCGGCCCACCTCGTGTCGCTGCTGCGCGATTCGCGCGGCGTGCTCGGCACCGTGCTCGACCCGCACGCGGCGTTCCTCATCCTGCGCGGCATCAAGACGCTCGGCCTGCGCGTCGAACGGCAGAACGCGTCGGCGCTCGCCGTGGCCCGCGCGCTCGAAGCGCACCCGAGCGTCGAACGGGTCTACTACCCGTTGCTCGAGAGCCACCCGTCGCACGCGGTCGCCCGCGCGCAGATGTCGGGCGGCGGCGGGGTCGTGAGCTTCGTCGTGAAGGGCGGACGTGACGCGGCGTCGCGCGTGGTGGACGCCTGCACGATCGCGAAGATCGCGCCGTCGTTCGGCGGCCCCGAGACGCTGATCGAGCAGCCCGCTATCATGAGCTACTTCGAGCTCGGCCCGGAAGATTTGGAGCGCCTCGGGATCTCTCCCGCGCTCATCCGCCTCGCCATCGGCGTCGAAGAGAGCGCCGATCTCGTCGCCGATTTGCTCGGCGCGCTCGCGAAGGCGTAACGCGAGCGAACGCGGCGAACGGGCGAGCGAACCCGAACGTTCGGCGCGAAATCGCACGCGACAAACCTCGGACGGAACGCCCCGGGCGGCGCTTTCGATGGTGGTTGCCGGGGAACCCCCGTAGGGTGCCGCCCCGTGAGCGACAGCCAAGAACCCCACGACGACGCAGCTCCGCCCGAAGCCGACGACGAGGCGCGCGCCGACCGTCCCGAAGATCCCGTCGAACCCGCTCGACGTCCGAAGAAACGCCCGAAGCGCGCGTCGAACCGCGTCGAAGCGAAGCCCGCGCCGTCGCGCGGCGGGCTCGTCGCCGTGATCGCGCTCGCGGCGGCCTCGGTGGGCGCGGCGGGCGGCTGGTTCGGACACGACGCTCAGACGAAGGCGAAGCTTGTCGCGGACTCGCCCGCGGCGGCCGGCAGCGGCGGGCCGTGCGCGGCGTGGCAGCAAAAGATCTGCGCGGGCAACGGCGAAGAATCCGCGGCCTGCCAGGAAGCGAAGGACGCGCTCGACCTCCTCACGCCGCCGACGTGCGCGGTGGCGCTCGAAGCCGTGCCCGCCACGCTCGCGAAGGTCAAGGCCGCGCGCGCGCCGTGCGACACGCTGGTGAAGAAGCTCTGCGCGGATCTGCCGCCGGGAGCACAGACCTGCACGATGGTGCGCGAGCGCACGCCGAGCTTCCCCGTCGAGAAATGCACCGGCATGCTCGAGCACTACGACGACGTGATCACCCAGCTCAAGCAGATGGAAGAGCAGCAGGCTCTGCACATGAACGGAACGCCGGGAGGCCACGCGCCTTCGGCGTCCGGAACGCCCGCGCCGCCGGCCGCTCCCTAGTGCACCGCTCAGCGCGGTTTCGTATTCCCTGGCGGTGAAAGCCGCTCTACTCTTCGAGGCTCCCCGGGGCGACTGCATCCGTGACCCAGCCTTCTCCGAATCTCGCGCGGCTCCGGGCCTGGTTTCTACGAAACCTGCTCGAAGCCGCCGAGCGTGAGCTCGGAGCGGCGGCGGTCGCGGTGCTGCCGGAGCGGGCCCCCGCGCGGCTGCGGCCCCACCTCACGCTCGAGCGTCTGCGCGCAACCGCCGCGCTCGACACCCTGCCCCTCGACGACGGCGAGGAGGCGATGCTGCTCTTCGATCAGACGCTCGGGGACGGCTCGGGCAAAACGCTCGAACGCGTCGCGTGCGAGATGTTGGCGCGCCAGCTCGTGCAGGCGGCTTCGGCGGTGCGCGTCGGCGACCTCTTCGGCACGGTCGCGCGCCTGCGCGCCCCGCTCGAGCATCCCTTCGTCGACGTGACGGTCGTCTTCGATTTGGCGCGGAGCGCGACCGGGTTTCGGCTGAGCGTGGGGATCCCGGGCCGCCCGCGCGCGACGCGACTCCTCGGCCATCTCGCGACGGGCGCGGTGCATGCCGCCGAGCGCTTCGCGCGCGAGTCGCACTCCGAGCCGCTCCGGCTCGAGCTCTCGACCTTCGCCGACCGCTCGACCATCGACGCCCGCTTCCGGCGCACCTCCACGCTCCCGCCGGCGCCCGATCACATGCCGAGCTCCAGGCGCGCCGTCCCCTCGCGCCTCGTCCCGCGGCTCAGCGACGAAGTCGCGCGCATCCTCGACTCGACGCGCGGAGCGCCCGCGCGGAGCGAGAGCGAGCCGCCCCTGCGTCGCGGCCGGAGCACGATCCCGCCGCCTCGAAGCACGATACCGCCCCCACCGCCCGAGCCGCCGTCGGAGCCGCGGTCGTCGAGTCCCGCGGCGGACAGCTCGCCGGCGGCGCGACGTCCGTCACGCCCGCCGCCCGGGCGCTGACGCCTCAGTTACACGTGGCGGAAAAATCGCTGCTCGTGACGAGCAGGGGCTGACCGGCGTTCTGCGAGTCGAGGAGCGTGCCCTGCACTAGGACCGGAGCCTCGCAGATCGTCATCGCGGCGGACGGATCCACGCTGGCCGTGAACGTCATCGGCAGCATCACCTTCTTGCCGACGCCGAGCGAGACCGGAAAGGTCGCGCCCGCGAGCGAGAGCGGAGACATGAGCTCGGTGTCGCCGCGTTGAATCGAGAAGGTGCCGAGCGACACCTGCGAGTCGGAGGAGGCGTAGTCGCCGAGCGCGATCTGCAAGCTGAAGCTGCCGGTGGCGTCGGCGCCCACGCTCGAGCTTTGGATCGCGAGCGTCGGGCCGTCGACCCGACCGCTCAACGCGGCGGTGGAGTTATCGACGGAGCAGCCGAGAGCGAGCGCGGAGACGACCAGGAACCATGAAGGAAGCGGCATGAGCGGTGCGACGGTCCACGCGAAAGTGGACCTTGGCGCGATTCGGCATTCTACTCTCGCCTTTTCGACGGTGCACTCGAGCGGACTTTCGAATCGCCTCCTCGCCCTCGCGTGGTTTTTGACCGGTTGCGCGAGCGCGACGCCTCTGCCGGCGACGGCGCCGCCCGCGCCGCCGCCTGCCGCACCGCGGCGACGCACCGCCACTGAAATCCCGCCCGCCGTGCAGGTTCCCACGCCGGGCCCGGCGCCGAGCGCCCCTCCCGCGCGCGCACTCCCGCTCGCCGAAGTCGACGACGCGGGGCCGCTCTCGCTCGAGCGGATGGGCGCGAGCGGAGCGTGGCTCGTCGTCTGCCGGCAGAACGGCGCGCCGCGTCTCGAGCTCGCGCTCTCGGGCCGGCCACTCGAGCCGCTCGACGATTTGCTCGGCTGGGATCCGACGGGGGAATTCGTCGTGGTACGGCGCGCGGGCGTCGTGTCGCTCCTCGACGTCGCCACGGGCGCGAGCACGAACCTGAGCGAGCTCGGCTTCGACGACCGCGACGACGTGCTCGACTACCGCCAGCACCGGGCGCTCGCGTTCGATCCGCGCGGTGAAATCCTCGCGTACGTGCGCAAGAACCCGAACGGCGCGATCGTCCTCCGCACGCTCGCGACGGGCGCCGAACGGACGGCGGTGACGAGCGGCGGCGAGCCGTGGCGTCTCGCCTGGGACGCGTCGGGCGCGACGCTCGTCGTCGACACGGTGGCCGCCGATCCGGCGCGGCCCGGTCATGCGGACTTCCCCGTGCACCTGCGTCACGGCGCGCGGCTCGCGTGCAGCGGGCTCTTGCCTCACTTTCACGTGAACGCGGATCTCGGGGTGCGGCCGAGCACGCTGCTCGTCACGCGCGACGGGCTCGTGTCGCGGGTCGTCACCGATTTCGCGCTGCCGTTCGGCCAGGACTACGTGGCGCGCGGCTCCGACGGCGCGCTCGCGCTCGTGCGCGCGGGCAAGCGCCTGCCGCTCGGAGAAGCGGACTGCGGCGGCCGCGTGCTCATGGCCGATCCGACTCGGGATCTCCTGCTCGTGAGCTGCACGAACGACAAGGCGCGACCGAAGCACGTCGGGGTCGAGCTCGTCGGACCGGGCTTTCGTCAAGAGCTCGGCGTGGTGGTGCAGTCGATGGCGCTCGATCGCTGGCCAGAGGTTCCGTCGCGGCTCGTCCCGCTCTACCCGGGTTCGGACGCGCTGCTGGTCGATCTGGACGCGCGGCGCACCGTACCGCTCGCCCCGGGCGACCGTGTGCTCGCGACGAGCGGCGCCGCGGCGCTCGTCCGGCGCGACAAGACGCTCGTCTGGATCGACACGCTGCGCGGCAGCGAGACGGTGCTGTTCGACGCGATCCCGCCGTTCGCGGGCCTCGTCGTGGAAGGAAGCCTGGTCGCCGTGGGTTCGCTCGTCGTCGATGTCGCGGCGGGGCGCGTGCTCGGGACGCTGCCCGGCCGCCCGCTCGCGCTCAGCGCCGAGGGCGCGGGGCTGATCCCGGAAGGCGGCTTCCAGACGAGCACCGCGTTCGCGCGCGGCCCCTTGCGCTGGCGCCCGCCGGTGCCGCCGAGCGTCGACTAACGGCGCTCGGGGATGCTACTAACCCGGGCCATGAGCGCCCCCGTGGATCTGCTCGGCGAGCTCGAGGCGCGCGGTTTGCTCTATCAGAGCACCGACCGCGCCGAATTCGGCAAGCACCTCGCGAGCGGCATGCGCTCGGTCTACGGCGGTTTCGATCCCACGGCGGACTCGCTCACCGTGGGCAATCTCGTGCCCTTGCTCCTGCTGCGGCGCTACCAGCTCGCCGGGCATCGGCCCTTCGCGCTCGTCGGCGGCGGTACCGGGCTCATCGGCGATCCGTCGGGCAAGGATGCCGAGCGGCCCATCCGCGATCGCGCGAGCGTCGCGCACAACGTCGCGCGCATCACCGCCATCTTCGAGCGCATCCTCGCCTTCGACGGACCGAACGCCGCCGTCGTCGTCGACAACGCCGAGTGGCTCACGCGCCTCTCCTACATCGAGGTGTTGCGCGACGTCGGCAAGCACTTCTCGGTCAACATGATGATCCAGAAGGACAGCGTGCGGGACCGGCTGCAAAACCGCGAGCAAGGCATCAGCTACACGGAGTTCAGCTACATGCTGCTCCAGGCCTACGACTTTTTGCACCTCTACCGAGCGCACGGCGTCACGGCGCAGGTCGCCGGCTCCGATCAATGGGGCAATACCGTCGCCGGCATCGATCTCATCCGCAGGACGGAGCGCGCCGAAACGCACGCCATGACGGTGCCGCTCGTCACCAAGGCGGACGGCGGCAAATTCGGCAAGACCGAAGCGGGCGCGGTGTGGCTCAGCGCGGATCGGACTTCGCCCTACGAATTCTACCAATTCTGGCTCAACGCGAGCGACGCCGACGCGAAGCGCTTTCTCGCCGTCTACACCCTGCTCTCGCTCGACGAAATCGAGCGCATCGCGGCCGAACACGACGCGAACCCCGGCGCGCGCGGCGCGCAGCGGGCCCTCGCGCGCGCCGTGACCGAAATCGTGCACGGCGCGGACGGGCTCTCACGCGCCGAAGCGGCGACGCAGGCGCTCTTTTCGGGCGACGTGCGCGGCCTGCCCGAAGAGTCCGTGCGCGAGCTCTTCGCCAACGCGCCGTCCGCGACGTTGCCGCGCGCGAGGCTCGCCGCTCCCGGCGCGCCGCTCGTCGATCTCTTGGTGGAGGGCGGCGTCGTGAAGAGCAAGCGCGAGGCGCGTGAATTCCTCGAGCAGGGCGCGATCAGCGTGAACGGCGAGCGGGCCGCCGCGACGAGCACCTTCGCGGAAGCGTCGCTGCTCTTCGGCCGCATGCTGCTCGTGCGCCGCGGGAAAAAATCGTGGCACGTGCTCCGCTTCGAGTGACGCGGCGACGCCGCGCGTCGATTCAGAGCGATTCGAGGTAGGCGACGAGGTCGCCGATGTCGTCCTGGCTCAACGACGACAAGTCGCCGTGCATGGCGCCGCCGCAGCTCGGATCGAAGCGCTCGAGGAGCGTGCTCGCGCAGCCGTCGTGCATGTACGGCGCGCGCTCCGAGACCGCGATGAGCGACGGCACCTGGAGGGCGACGCCCTTGCCCACGTCGGCGAAGCCGTTGTTGCTGAAGTTCGGCCCGTTGTGGCAAGTCGTGCAGCCGACCGCCGACGACTCGAAAATGGCCTTGCCGCGCAACGCTGCCGCGTCGGTCGCCGGGCGCACGGCGGGCCTCCGGGGCAGCGAGTACACGTAGGCTTCGAGCGCGCCCGCGCGGGGGTCGCTCTCGAACGGACCCGCCATGCGCTCGGTGAAGATACGCAACATGAGATCGCCGAAAGACGGGAGCTCGCCGTCCCAATGGAACGGCGCCGTCCCCGCGAGCCCCACGTCGAGCGGCTGGGTGCGGCGCGCGCCCACGTCCGAGAAGTTCCAGACGCGGCCGTCCTCGGTCCCCTCGGGGTGACACGACGCGCACGCGATGCCTCCGCCCGCGTCGGTGTGGAAAAGATCGTGGCCGGTGTCCGCCATACTCTCGCCGCCGAGCGGGATCGTCTGGCTCGGCTGCGCCTGGAGCGCGGTCTCGAGATCGATGACCGTGAGTTGTGACGGCTCGCGGCTCTGCACCACGAGGCGGTCCGTCGTCGGCTCGAACGCGACCGCGACGACGTTCGGCAGGATGAAACCCTCGTCGTCGCCGCGACAGCCGCTCGCCGTCGCATGCTCGTTGGCGAGCGAGTAGATGGAGACCGACGATTGCCCGACCGTCCCCGCGAAAGCCACCGCGACGAGGTCGTCGCGCGTCGCGATGTCCACGGGCAAAACGCCGTTCTGGAGGTGCGCCTCGCTGTGGACGCTGCCGTCGGCCGACACGAAGCTGAACGTGCTCTGCACGACCGAGCTGCACGGCTCGATGGGCGAGCCGTAACCGCTCGCGATCGGCAGCGTGAAATCATCGCTGCCGGCGGCCCCGGCTGTTTCTTCCGGCGCTTGGGCCGCTCCGCCCCCGCCGAATCCGCCCACGTTGATCCTGGCGCCCGTCCCGCCCGTCCCGCTCGAGGAGGACTCCGGATCCGAGCTCCCGGCCACCTCGATGCGTCCCATGAAGGAGCGCTGATGGGCGATCGCGAGTCGCCCGTCGCTGCTCGGAACGGCGCGCCAGGCGACGGACGGCGCGAAGCCGGCGGAGTCCTTCGCGAGCTCGACCGTCTTCGTGATTTGACGCTGAGCGTCGAGGAAGAGCACCTGCGCGCTCCTGAAGCGCGTGACCGCGAGCGTCCCGTCGATGAACGCGACGTCCCGCAGGTCGGTCGCGACGGTGGTCGTCCGCGTCGGGTCGCCGCCCGACGCCGGGAGCTCGACGAGCGTCCCCTCGAGACAGGCGACGAGCACGTTGTCGGCGGCGGCGTCGTACGCGAGGCCGCGCGGCGCGTGGCAGACGGCGCGGTGCGCGGTGATGCTCGCGCTGTTCACGTCGATCGTCACGAGCTCGCCCGTGCCGCGCAAGGCCACGGGAGCGCGGCCGGCCGCGTGCTCGACCAGGCGCCCGGGCTCCGCGCCCGCCGCGAGCGGGATCTGACGGACATCCGAGCTCGTGAGATCGACGATGAGCAGCCGATCACGATCGGAGTCGGCGACCACGACGCTGCCGCCCTCGTTCAGCGCGAGCAGCGTGCCGCCGCTGATGGTCGGCGGCGGCTTCGGCGCCGAGACCACGGGCGTATCGTCGACGCCCTTGCCCCCGCTCCCTCCCTTGCCCGCCGCGTTCGGTGGCAGCGGCGGTGTCTCCGAATCGTCCACCGGCACCACCGCGTTCTGCGCGTCGCACGCCCCGACGAGGATGAGCGTCCCCGCGATCCACGGCCAGAGTCCACCCGAAATTATTTTTCGCATGCGCGACCTCCACTGCTCCACCACGGCTGGAGGTAGCACCGGACGGCCGTTTCGGCTCAGACTCGGCGGAGTCTCAGGGCAAAAGCCCCGAATGGCGCCCGCTCACTTCGGGATGGGCGGCGGTTTCACCCCGTGATCGAGCGCGTTCGGGCAACCGCGTGACACGCCGGTTTCGCCGTCCTCGGTCCGCACGACCTTGAACTCGACGCGGCGGTTCTTTTCCCAGGCGGTCGGGTTCGACGCCGGATCGAGCGGGCAATATTCCCCATAGCCTTGCGACACGAGGCGGCTCGACGAGATGCCGCGGGAACGCAACGCGTCCATCACGGAGGCGGCACGCGCCTTCGTGAGCTGGAGGTTGTGCTGGTCGCTCGCGCGCTCGTCGGCGTGACCCGCGATCTCGACCGTCAAGAACTCGGAGTGACCCTTGAGCGTCGCGGCGACCGCGTCGAGGATCTCGTTCGACTGCGGCAAGATGCGGGCGCTGTCCGTCTCGAACTGCACCTTCTCGAGAATGAGGATTTCGTTGCCCTCGACGATGACCTTGCCCTTGTCCGGGCAGCCGTCTTCGTCCTGATAACCGTTGTAGGTCTCCGGATCGTTCGGGCACTTGTCCTTCACGTCCGGGATCTGGTCGTGGTCGTTGTCGGGATCGGGGCAGCCGTCTTCGTCCTCGAACTTGTCGCGATCCTCGGCGTCGTTCGGGCACTGGTCGGCCGAATCCGGAATGCCGTCCTTGTCGTTGTCGGCCTCGGGGCAGCCGTCTTCGTCCTGGAAGCCGTCGCGATCCTCCGGCACGTCGGGGCACTTGTCCTTCGAGTCCGGAATGCCGTCGCCGTCGCGATCGCCGTCCGCTTTGCCTTCGGGGCAACCGTCCTCGTCGTGATCGCCGTCGCGGTCCTCCGGGATGTCGGGGCAGCGATCGTTCACGTCGAGGATGCCGTCCTGATCGTTGTCGGGATCGGGGCAGCCGTCCTCGTCCTGGAAGCCGTCGAAGTCTTCCGGCTCGTCGGGACACTTGTCGACGTCGTCCTTGTAGCCGTCGCCGTCACGATCGCCGATCGACGGCTCGTACACGAAGCCGAGAATCAAGCGGACGTTGGCCGCCTCGAAGCCCGTGCTCCACGCGCGGCTGCCGGCGCCCACCATCATGAAGCTGTTCTTGTCGATGAACAGCTTGAGGCCGCCGACGACTTCCTCGCTGAGCTTCTGCGCTTCGGCGGAGCTGCCGCCGAGCTCGTACGTGCCGTACGTCTCGGCCACGATGTCGAGGGCGTCGAGCGCCCGCAAGGCGAGGCCGACGCTCAGCGTCGGGGTGTTGCCGTACTCGAAGACGCCCTCTTTGAGCTCGGGCTGTCCGTTCGGCGAGTTACCGAAGCGGGGATTTTTGCCCGTATGGCCGCGGTAGCCGACGTTGACACCGACCTTGAACCACTGCGTCGCGCCGAGCCGCTCCTCGAACACGACCTGGGGCCAATACCAAAAGCCGGGATCCGCACCGAGCTCGCGGGGCGCGCCGCTCAGCGGAACACCCACCTGCGCGAGCAGGGCGATGCCCGGGCCGCGGTCGACGCGCGTGAGCCGCAGCTTGCCGTGTAGGGCGAGCGTGCTGAGCGACTCTTCATCGAGACGCGCCGAGTTGTAGAGGTTTCCGGTCGGCCCGATTTGGTAGGCCGGATCGCCGGCGATGAGCACGACGGGAATCGAGACGCCGACCACCGCGCGATTGAAGAGCCCGTAGTTGAAGCCGAGCGTCGCCTGAAACGAGTTCTGGACGAGTGCCGGCACGCCCGAGCCGTCACTCCCGGGTTGGACGGTGCAAGTTTGGTCGGCGCACGGCTGTCCGGTCGCCGCGTCGATGGGCGTCCCCGGGGCGCGCGTCCGCATCAAGCGGCTGCCGTAGTCGAGCACCATCCCGAAGCTGATGTTCTGGTGCCCGAGGATGTCGGAGCCGTTGACCGAGAAAAACCCCTTGGAATCGACGGCGGGACGGAACAGGTGCGTGTCCATGCCGTCGCCGTTGTCGTGCGTGCGAACCTGGGCGAGGGCGGGCGCTTCCAGCCCGAACACGGCGAGACCGAGCACGGCCGTCCTGAGCGAGGCGACGATGCGCACGATGCGCCGCACGGTAGTTCCGTGCGCAAGAAGTCGCAAGCATTCCGACACATGGCCGAACGCGATCGCTTCCCGACCTCGACCGCATCCTCGCTCGTCCGGCCGCGCAAGACCCGCTAATCTGTATCGGGTAATGCGCTCCGGCATCCGGGCGGTCATGCGTGTGCTCGTTGGGCTTTCGGTCGCGGCCAACGTGCGAGCCGACGCGCCGCCGGCCCTCGCCGGTCAGTTCACGGCCAGCGCGCTCACCACCACCTGGAGCATCGGCGACTGGGGCGACGCGTGCGGGCCTAAGCCGAGCGGCGGCGGCGAGCACGGAGGCGCCGTGATCGTCGACGAGACCGGCGGCGAGCTCACCTTCACCGGTGTGGGGCATCCGTACACCACGACCGCGTGCTGGGAGCAGCTGCCGGGGCTCGTTCGGGCGAGCCACGCCGCGAGCGCGCAGAGCTGGCGCACGGTGTGTAAGAGCCCGCCCGGCGATCCGCGGCAATCGACCCTCGTGACGACCGTGACCGCGATCAATAACGACCAAATCTCGTTCGACGAGACGGGTCAGTATCAGTTCGTGATCAAGGACCAGAACTGCACCGCGAGCGTGAGGCGGGATCGCTTCTACCGTCGCGTGCAGGCGACGGCCGCCGCGACCGCCACCACCGCCGCACCGGCCCCGGCGGCGACCAGCACCCCCGCGCTCGCCGCGACCGACGCGCCGGCGCTCGCCGCGACCGTCGAGCTCTCGCCGCTCGGGTCGTCGAAGGCCGCGCCCGTGCCGAAGGCGAGCGCTCCCGTGTGCGCGCTCCCCGGCCCGCCCGCGCGCATCGAGGTGCGCCCGTCGAGTAAGCTGATTCGCCCGGGTGAGAGCTTCGACTTCACGGCGGCGGTCGTGGACTCCCGCGGGTGCCATTTGGGGATCGCGCCCTCGTTTCGCCTCGACGGCGACGCGAACGGCGTGACCGTCGCGAGCACGGGCAAAGTGCACGTCGACGACGGCGCGCCGGAAGGAGTGCATCAGATCGTGGCCGCCGTCGGCGCGCGCTCCGTCAACGTGACGCTCGACGTGGTTTCTCGCGAACGCTACGACGCGCTCCTCGCGCAAGGCGGCTACGATCCGTCCGGCGCGTCCACGGACGCGGCGGTCGCGCGGCTCGAATCGGGCAGCGTGGGCGCGCACTCGACCGTGCTCGAAGACGATTCGGGCAAACGCCGGACGCTCTTCGTCGCAATCGTGGGCAGCGCGGCGCTCGCGCTCGGCTTGCTCGGACTCGCGCTCGTGCGCCGGAGCCGAAAGCGCGCGCTCGAGCGCAGTGTGCCGGCGCGTCGGGTCGCGCCGCCCCCGCCCGCCCCGGCCGTCCGCGCCACGGCGGCCACGGTGTGCCCCACCTGCCGCGAAGAGTTCGCACCGGGAGCACAATTCTGCCCGCGGGACGGCAACCGGCTCCTGCCGCTCGAGCGCGGCACCGTCGCCGCGCCCACCGGCTCGGTGTGCCCGGTGTGCGGGCAGGGTTACGACCCCGGCATCTCGGTGTGCCCGAAGCACGACGAACCGCTCGTGCCGCCGCTCGTCTACGCCGCGAGCCGCACCGCGCCCCTCGTCGAAAGCCGAAAAATTTGTCCCGTGTGCGGCGCCCAGTTCACGGGCGAGAGTCAGTTCTGCGGCACGTGCGGCGCGGCGCTGGTTCCGGTCAATTGACCCGAAACCGGCTCGGGCGCCCTGTCCCGGCCGAAAACCCCCAAAGCTTCCCCGTGTCCCTGAATTTTTGTAAGTTGAGTAGCGAACCGTCCTTCTTTGCCCGCGGAGAACATAGGTAACGTTCGATGAAAGTCAGCTGCCAAGCATGTGGCGCGAAGTACACGATCGCCGACGACAAGGTCCGCGGCAGGAAGGTCAAGATCCGCTGCAAGAGCTGCGGAACCCCGATGGTCGTCGACGGGCAGAGCGAAGCGCCTCCCGCCGAGGCCGCGCCGGCAGGCGGCGCGGCGGGTGAGGCGGCGGGCAGCGCGACCAGCTGGTCCGTGAACCTGAGCGACACCGACCAGCGCACGATGACGACCGACGAGATCGTCGCCGCCTGGAAGCGCGGCGAGGTCACGAACGACGCGTTCGTGTGGAAGGACGGCATGGGCGATTGGGTGCCCATCCTCGACTCGCCCGAGCTCAAGCCGCTGCTCACGAGCGCACCGGCGACCGGAGCCGGCGCCCCGACGCCGTTCGGGCCGACCGTCGTGACGAGCTCGCCGACCGCGTCGGCGCGGTTGGCCGGCGGCGGCCGCGGCGCTGCGGTCGATCTCTTCGATGCGGCCGGAGGCAGTGGGCCCGACGAGGACGAGGTCGCGACGAGCGCTCCAGCGCTCCCGACGGCGGGTTCGACCGCCTACGACGACGGCAAAATGACCGGCGCGCGCAACGAGAACTCGGTGCTCTTCTCGCTCGACGCGCTGAAAGGCGGCATCGCCGCGGAGCCGAGAAAGGCGCCGCCCCCCGCCCGCAAGACGGGCGCGGCCGTGGCGGCGGGCGATCCGTTCGCGATGTCACCGTCGGAGATCGGCGGCCCGAACCCGCTTTTCTCGCTGAACACGAATCAGGCGCTGCTCACGGCGCCGGCCCCGCCCGAACCGCCGCCGCCGCGTGTGACCGCGAGCGGCGCGGCCGTGGCGCAGCCGATGAACAAGCTCGTCGTTTACGGCGGCGGCGGGGCTGCCGCGGTGATCCTGCTCCTCCTCGGGCTGTTGCTCGGGCGTGGCACCGGCAGCAAGGACGCGGCGGCGCCGGATTCCTCCGGCAAGGAACAGGCGGCGGCCAGCACGAGCGCCGAGTCCGACAAGAAGAGCGACGCCAAGCCGGACGACACGAAGACGGAGCAGGAGAAACCCGCCGACAGCGCGAGCGCCACGGAAACGTCGAGCGCGAAGCCGGCCAGCTCGGGCGCTGCGAGCGCCGCGCCTGCCACCACGGCCGCCACGGCCAAGGTCGCCTCCACGAGCTCGACGACCAAGAGCTCGAGCTCGAGCAGCGGCTCTTCCAGCAAGGAAGCGAAAGAGAAAGCGGCCAAGGCCGCCGAGGAGACGATGCCGAACCAGGGTTCGGCGCCGTTCAGCGTCTCGGCGGCGCAAGTCGCGCTCACGCAGGCGGCGACGAACGCCGGCAGCTGCGCGAAAGCCGCCGGACCGACCGGCAGCGGCAAGGTGCAGGTGACGTTCGCGACGAGCGGGCGCGTGACCACCGCCACGGTGATGGGGCCGCCTTTCGCGGGTACCTCGATCGGCGGCTGCGTCGCGGGCGTTTTCCGCAAGGCGCGCGTCCCCGCTTATGCCGGCAATCCGGTGACCGTCTCGAAGAGCTTCCGTATCGGCGGATAACACTGAAGTTTGCGCTAGAGGCGCGGCCCGGAAGCGGGGGCTAAGCTTGGCCCTTCGTGTCCCAGATCCGGCTCCGGCGTCTCAACAAGAGCTACGGCACGGGCGAGCGCGCGCTCCACGTGCTGAAGGACGTCGAGCTCACCATCGAGCCGGGCGAGCTCGTCTCCATCATGGGCTCGTCGGGTTCGGGCAAGAGCACGCTCCTCAACGTGCTCGGCATGCTGGACGACTACGATTCCGGCGAATATTGGCTGGGCGACCAGCTGATCCGCGCGCTGCCCGAGCGGCTCGCGGCGCAGTACCGGAGCCGCTACATCGGCTTCGTCTTCCAGGCCTTCAACCTGCTCGGTTTCAAGACCGCCCAGGAGAACGTCGCGCTGCCGCTCTACTACCAGGGCGTTTCGCGGCGGAAGCGCAACGCCCTCGCGCTCGACTACCTCGAGCGGGTCGGACTCAAAGCGCGCGCGCACCATCTGCCGTCCGAGCTCTCGGGCGGTGAACGCCAGCGCGTCGCGGTCGCGCGGGCGCTCATCAGCGAGCCGAAGCTCCTGCTCGCGGACGAGCCGACCGGCGCGCTCGACACGCACACCTCGTACGAGCTCATGGAGCTGCTCGAGGAAGTGAACCGAAGCGGCATCACGATGGTGATCGTGACGCACGAGCCGGACATCGCCGCGCGCACGCGCCGCGTGATTCGCTTCAAGGACGGGCAAGTGGTTCCGGACGCCGCGGCGGTCCATGGCAGCTGAACGCCGCCGCCTCCCCTGGGCCCCCGCGCGCGGGCTCGCCCGCTTCGGACTCGGCTGGCTGAGCTTCGCCGCCTTCGAAGAGCTCATCGCGACGCTCGGCCGCAATCGGCTGCGCACGCTGCTCACGGGGCTCTCGGTCGCGTGGGGCACGTTCATGCTCGTGCTCCTGCTCGGAGCGGGCAAAGGGCTCGAAAACGGCATCAGCTGGGAGTTTCGCGACGACGCCGTGAACTCGATTTGGCTCTGGACGGGGCTCTCGTCGATCCCGTTCGCGGGGCGCGGACCGAACCGCGACATCCGCTTCATGAACGACGATTACACGGCGCTGAGGCGCGAGATCCCCGGCATCGAGCGGCTCAGCGGACGTTACTGGATGTGGGGCGAGTTCAGCGTGAAAAACGGCGACCGCCACTCGGCGTTCGACGTGATCGGCGTGCACCCCGACCAGCGCTACCTCGAGAAGACGCTGATGATCGAGGGCCGCTACGTGAACGCGCGCGACATCGCGGAGCGCCGCAAGGTCGCCGTCATCGGCTCGCTCGTGAAGAGCACGCTCTACGGGCGGGAGGATCCGGTCGGCAAGAACATCGAGATCCGCGGCTTGCCCTACCGCGTGGTCGGCGTCTTTCAGGACGAAGGCGGCGAAGCGGAGCTCCGGCGCATCTACGTGCCGATCACGACGGCGCAGCTCGTCTACAACGACCCGAACCGCATCCATTCGCTCGGCATGACGATCGGCGACGCCGACACCGCCACGAGCCGCGTCATCGAGCGCGAAGCGCACCGCCTGCTCGCGGAGCGCCATCAAGTTTCGCTCGAGGATCGGCGCGCGCTCCGCACCCAGAACAACCTCGTTCACTTCAAGAAGATCGCCGCCGTCATCACCTGGGTGAACGGCTTCGTCTGGTTCGTGAGCTTCGGCACCCTGCTCGCGGGCATGGTGAGCGTGTCGAACATCATGCTCATCAGCGTCGCCGAGCGGACGCGCGAGATGGGCATTCGCAAGGCGCTCGGAGCAACGCCGTTCCGCCTCGTCGGCATGGTGCTCTCCGAGGCGATCCTCATCACGTCCGTCGCGGGCTACGCGGGCATCGTGGCCGGCGTCGCGCTCGTGGAGTCCGCCGGCGAACGCCTCGCCGACGCGCCGTTCGTCCGCCACCCGAGCGTGAGTCTCGGCGTCGCGCTCGAAGCGATGGCGCTCATCGTGGCCGCGGGCGCGCTCGCCGGCTTCTTCCCGGCCTTGCGCGCGGCGCGCGTGAGTCCCATCGTCGCGATGCGGGAGGGCTGAGAGCGCACGCCCATGAGCTCGTTCTTTCTCGACCTCGACACGTGGCAGGAAATCTGGGCGACCCTCAGGCGGAACCGCCTGCGCGCCTTGCTCACCGCGAGCGGCGTGTTTTGGGGGCTCTTCATGTTGATCCTCCTGCTCGGCCTCGGTCGCGGGCTCGAACGCGGCGCGCTCGCTCTCTCGGAGCTCGCGCCGCGCGCGGTGTACGTCTGGGGGCAGCGCACGGGCATGCCGTACCGCGGCCTTCAGCCCGGTCGCTACGTGCACTTCGAGGACGACGACGTCACGCGCCTGCGCGCGATTCCGGGCGTCGAATTCGTCGCGGCGCGCCTGCGCTTCGGAGGCTGGCGCGACAACGCGCAGGTCTCGCACGCGGGCAAAACCGGCGCGGTCAACGTGCTCGGCGACATGCCCGACTACGCGCGGATCGAGCCGCTCAGCATCGACCGCGGGCGCTTCTTGAATCATCCGGACCTCGCCGGGGCGCGCAAGGTGGCGGTCATCGGCAGCAAGGCGCGCGGCGTCCTGTTCGCGAACGCGAACCCGCTCGGCGAGTGGCTCGAGATCAACGGCGTTCATTTCGTGATCGTCGGTGAAATTCACTCCGACAAGGCGGGCGACGACGGCGACCGCATCAACAACACCGTCTTCATTCCGTTCACCACCTTTCAAGACGCCTACAACCAGAAGAACCGCGTCGGCTGGTTCACCCTCGGCATCCGCGAGAACGCGTCGTCGACCGAGGTCGTGCGCGAGGTGAAGCGCGTCCTCTCCGAGCGACACCGGCTCAATCCGCTCGACGAGCAGGCGCTCGGCTCCTTCGACGCCGCCGAACAGTACGAGAAAATCCACCGTTTGTTCGCGGGGATTCGCACGTTCGTTTGGTTCGTCGGCACGCTCACCCTGTTTTCGGGCGTGCTCGGCGTGAGCAACATTTTGCTCATCATCGTGAAGGAGCGGACGCGGGAAATCGGCGTGCGGAAGGCGCTCGGCGCGACGCCGGGTTCGATCGTGCGCCTGGTGGTTCAGGAGTCGATGGCGCTCACGACCCTCGCGGGTTACGCCGGGCTCGTCGCCGGCGTCGGCGCGCTCGAAGCCGTCGCGCGCCTGGTCGAGCACCTCGACGGCGCGCCGCTCAGGAGCCCGGAAGTGGACTTCAAAGCCGCGCTCGTCGCGGCGGGCGTGCTGGTCCTCGCGGGAGCCGTCGCCGGGATCGTGCCCGCGCGACACGCGGCGCGCGTGCCGCCCGTGGAGGCGCTCCGTGCCGAGTAGGACTGAACTCGATACTACGTCCCGCGCCTTGCCGCACCCGAGTGCGTGCGCAAGACTCGTAGGGTACGGGTGGGTTCCCGTGCGTCCGGCTCCCGCATGTTGAAGCGCATCGTCCCTTTCGCGATCACGCTCGGCGTCATCGCCGCGTTCAGCTGGACGCTGCTCTTTCTCTACCAAAAATCGCAGGCGAAGCCGCTCGTCTTCAAGACGGCGAAGCCGCGCGTGATGGACATCGTGAAGAAGGCGGTCGCGCCGGGCGCCATCGTCCCGCGCAAGGAAGTCACGATCAAATCCCGCGTCTCCGGCGTGCTCGACAAGATCGAGGTCGAGCCGGGCCAGCCGGTGAAAAACGGCCAGCGCATCGCCAAAATCCGCATCATTCCCGACGTGGTGAGCCTCAACAACGCCGAGGCGCGTCTCGCCGCCGCCCAGATCAGCAACGACAACGCGCTGCTCGAGGCCACCCGCTACGACAAGCTCAAGAGTCAGGGCCTCGTCGGCGAGACCGAGTACAACCAGGTGAAGCTCAACGCCGAGCTCAAAAAACAAGAGCTCGAGGCCGCGGAAGCGAATCTCCAGCTCGTGAAGGTCGGCGCCTCCAAAAAATCGGGGGCGATCTCGAACGTCGTCTACTCGACGGTGGACGGCACCGTGCTCGACGTGCCGGTGAAGGAGGGCAGCAGCGTCATCGAAGCGAACAACTTCAACGAGGGCACGACCATCGCCTCGATCGCCGACATGAACGACCTCTTGTTCTCGGGCACGGTCGACGAGTCCGAAGTCGGAAAAATCAAGGAAGGCATGCCGGTCGCCATCACCGTCGGCGCGCTCGGCAGCGAGCACTTCAAGGGCACCCTCGAGTACATCGCGCCGAAGGGCGTGGCGAAGGACGGGACGATTCAATTCGAAGTGCGCGCGCGGCTCGAGCTCGTCCCCGGCGTGCTCCTGCGCGCGAACTACAGCGCGAACGCCGACATCATTCTCGAAAAGCACGAGCACGTGCTCGCCATCTCGGAAAATCTCGTCAAATACGAGGACGACCAGCCGTTCGTCGAGGTCGAGAAGGCGCCGCAAGTCTTCGAGAAGCGCGCCGTGAAGCTCGGTCTTTCGGACAGCATCGACGTCGAAGTGGTCTCCGGCATCGACGCGAACGTCTCGCTCAAAGTGCAGGACGGCACGGACGTGGCACCGCCCCCGAGCCCGAAAGAGAAGTGAGCGGCCGCGGCGCGGCGCCCTTCAGCGCGCGTAGACTTTGCGAAAGAGCTCGCTGCGATTGGCGGCGCCGCACTTCGCGTAGATCTGCGTCAGGTGCTGGCGGATGGTTTTCTCGCTGTTGTCCTCGAGCGCCGCTATTTCGGCGGACGAAAGCCCCTGGAGCAGCAAGAGCGCCACGGCGCGCTCCTTGTCCGTGAGGCGCGCGCGGGAGAGCACCTCGTTCACGGCGTGGGTCGCGGAGCCGCGCGGCTCGCAAGCGCGCTCGATGGCGAGCACGAGCTCGGGCGCGCGGAACGGCTTTTCGAGGAAATAGGCGGCGCCCTCGTTCAGGGCGAGCTTCACCTTCTCCACGTCCGCGAACGCGGTGATGACGACGACCGGCGCGTGCACGCCCGCGCTCTTCAGCGCCGGCACGAGCCGTAGGCCCGCGCGATCGTCGTTGCCCATCACGACGTCGGTCACGACGACGTCCACGAAGCGGGTCTTTCGGGCGAGCTCGACGGCCTCCGCGGGCGAGCCCGCCGTCACGCAGGCGAAACCCTCGCGCTCGAGCGCCCGCGCCAAGAGCTCGCGCGTGTCCGCTTCGTCCTCGACGAGCAGCACCGTGCGCGTCACGCCGAGCCCACCTGCGCCGTCTCCGCGCGCGCCGCCGCGCCGTCGCGTTCGAGCGGCAATTCGAGCCGGAAGTTCTTGCCGCTGCCGTTCTCGAGCGTCAGATCGCCGCGCATGGCGCGCGCGAGGGCGCGCGCGATGGGCAGACCGAGGCCGAGCCCGTGCGTCTTGCTCGAGCGGAGCGGCTCGAAGAGATGACCGCGGGTTTCGCCGTCGATGGGCGGCCCGTCGTCGGAGACCGAGACGACGGCGTGGCCGGCCTCGGCGGTGAGGCGCACGGAAATGTTGCCGCCGCCTTTCGCTCGCAACGCGCACAAGCTGTTGTCGACCAAATTCTCGAGGATGGTGCGGACGTACGTCGCGTCGGCGGGCGCTTCGACGGGCTGGCAATCCGCGCGCACGCTGATGCCGTCGTCCTTCGCGAGCTCCCCCACGTCTTCCGCGAGCGCGCTCACGACCGCGGCGAGCGCGATGGGCTCGAAAGTCGGCTGCACCCGGCCGCGCAGCGAGCGCAGCACCGAAAGGTGATGTCTCGCCCGGTCGGCGTGCGCGCGCACCCGTTCGACGAGCTCGGCGCGCCGGCGCTCGTCCCGCTCGCCCGCGTGCTCGTCGAGCAGCAAGCCCAGCGCGTGGAGCGGATTGTTGAGCTCGTGGAGCACGGTGGCCGCGAGCACCCAGATCGCCTGGTCGCGCTCCACCTTGAGCAGGCGCTGGCGCAGGGCGTCGGCGCGCGACGCGGCCGCCTGCGCGCCAGCCAAATCCCGCCGGAGCACGAGCGCGTAGAGCGCGAAGCCGAGCATCACCCCCGCGATGACGGGGCTCGCCCGATCGACGAGCGCGTGCGCGCTCGCGAGGACGCCGGTGAGCGTGCCGCGTTCGAGCCGAGACTCGGACAAGCCGTCGAGGGCGGCGTAGGCCAAGCCGAGCGTCGCCCCGGCGGCCACGCAGGCCAAAAAGCGGGAATCGCGCAGCAGGGTGCGTCCGCGCGCGGGGGCTGTGCGGTTTGCGCCGGCCACGAGTGACGTCCTCGGCGAGACGTAGCATGCGCGGGATGCGGCCGCCCCGCATCCGAGGTTTGTCGGATACCGGACGCTCGAACGCCCTCTTAGACTCGCGCGCATGGGCAGGAAACGAGCTCTTTTCGGCGCGGCGCGCGTCGTCCTCACGCTGGTCGCCGTGGCGGCGCTCGGCTGCAGCTCGAAGAAGCCGGGCGACGACGACGACGACAGCTGCTACCCGGACAACGACGGCGTCACCGACGACCGCCCCTACACCTTCGACCTGACGGTCGATGACGCGGGCTTCTCGAAGTCGCTGCTCAATACCCAAAACAGCTCCCCCGTGACGTTGACGCTCCAGAACAACGGCACCGTGCCGCACGGCTTCGAGGTCGACTGCGTGGACGTGACCTCCGCCTATCCGGATCTCCCCGCAGGGTGTTCGTCGATGGGCTGCTTCCCGCCCGAGTCGATGATCGCGCCGCTCGATCCGGGCGCGAGCGCCACCATCATGTTCGTCACGCCGGTGCCGGACAATCTGATTTATCCGTTCAAATCGAGCTCGCCGGACGACGCGTCGGTGCCGGGGTTGAACGACGGACAATGGAGTCTGATGTGACCCGCGCGACGCCCTCGTGATGTGGCTCGGACGCGCGCGCCGGAGCGGCGCGTCGGCCGTGCTCGTCGTGCTTTCGACGTGGGCGACGCCGGCGCGCGCGGAGGTGGTGCCGGCCGAGCCGCGCTCGCCGATCGTCGTGGCGCTTCCGCCCGGAGCGCCGGGGGTCGAAGCGCAAATCACGCTCGAGCTCGTGATCGACGCGAGCGGGCACGTCGAGTCCGCGGTCGAGCTTTCACGTCTGCCGCGCGACACGCCGGACGCCGCCGTCGCCGCGGCGGTCGCCGCCGTGGAGGCGAGCGTCTTCACGCCCTCGACGCGCGACGGGCGGCCGTTCCGTTCCCGCATCGAATACGTGGCCGTGCTGCGCGCTCCGAGCGACGTTCGGAGCGCGCCCTCGCCGTCACCCTCCGCGACGGCGCCGGCGGCCGCGCCCGGCGCCGCTCCGGCCCCGCCGGCCGAGGTCGTCGTCAAGAGCACCGGCTGGGTTTCGAGCCGCGGACTCGGCGACGTTCGCGTCGATCGCGAGACGTTGACGGCGTCGCCGCGCGAGCGAACGAGCGAAATGCTCTCGGCCATCCCCGGTTTCTTCGTCGACCACGAGGACGGCGAAGGGCTCGGCAACGACGTTTACCTGCGCGGCTTCGACCTCGACAACGGCTCGGGCATCGAAATGAAGGTCGGCGGGATCCCGACGAACATCCCGCTCCACATTCACGGCCAGGGCTACGCCGACGTGAACTTCATCATTCCGGAGGTGGTCGAGAGCATTCGTGCGATCGAGGGCCCTTACGATCCGAGACAAGGCGACGCGGCCATCGTCGGGAGCGCGCTCTTCGATCTCGGCGTTCAGGAGCGCGGTTATCAGGCGAAGGCGAGCTACGGGTCGTTCGGGCAGGCGCGAGTCGTCGGCATCGCGGCGCCGCGCGACATGGGCAGCGAGTCGTTCGCCGCCTTCGCCTTGCGAGAAACGCGCGGGTTCGGCCAAGATCGAGCGTCGAAGTCCGGCTCCGTCAACGCGCAGTACGGCCTCGAATTGAACGACACCGATCACGTGCGCCTGCTCGCCACCGCTTACAGCGCGCACGCGGATCTGCCGGGCGTCCTCAGGAAGGACGACGTCGACGCGGGCCGCATCGATTACTACGGCGCCTACCCGTACTTCAACTCCGTCTATCCCGCGAACTGCACGTCGCCGTCCTGCGCCGAGCCCGCCCAGGGGGTGAGCTCCGCACGGGTGATGCTCGGGGCCGAGCTCGACCACGTGGAACCGGGGCGCGCGGAGTTCACGCTCACGCCGTGGCTCATGTGGACGAACTTCCTCTCGCGCCAAAACTACACGGGCGCGCTCAACAGCTCGAACCTCGAGCCGGCTCTTCCGAGCCAGGGCGACCTCTGGCAGCTCACGAACCTCGAAACGGCCGGCGGCCTCAGCGCGAGCTTCCGCACGCTGCCGCGTCACGTCGGACGGTTCGTCGAGTTCACGAGCGAGAGCGGCGTCTCGCTCCGCCTCGGTCACACGGACCAGGCGAAGGAGCTCGTCAATCCCGAAAACCTCGCGCCCTGGGATTACCGCGAGAATTTCGGCCTGAACACGCTCGATCTCGCCGCTTACGTCGACGTCGACGCGCGGCTCGCGAAAACGCTCCGTGTGTCGGGCGGCATGCGCGTCGACTTCCTCGACGTAGAGCTCGACGATCGCCTGGCGGGCGTGGTGCCGCCGATCCCGACCGGTGCGTTGCCAGGGACGGTCATGAACGTCTCGGGCGTCGCGCCCGGGCCGCGCGGAACGGTGGCGTTCGAGGCGCTGCCCGAGCTCACGCCCGTGGTGTCGGCCGGCATGGGTTTTCGCTCGCTCGACGCCGGCAGCCTCACGCTCTGCAACGCGTCGAACGCCCTGCCGACGTCTCAATTGCCGCCGTGTCGCCCGGGGTCACCGTACTCCCGAGTCACGAGCTTCGAGGCGGGCCTGCGGTCGAGCGTCGACCGGGGCAAGTTCACCTCGACGCTCACGGTGTTTCAGACCGACGTCGCGAACGAGCTCACGTTCGCCGTGGACGAGGGCGGCCTCGAGACCGAACGCGCGAGCACCCGTCGCGGCGTCGTGGGCTCGATGCTCGCTCGCCCGTTGCCGTGGCTGCTCGCTTCCACCGCCCTGTCCGTGCAAACGGCGACCTTCGACACGCTCGTCGCCGGCACGTCGCACTACGTGACGAACGTCCCCGCAATTCTCTGGCGCGCCGACGTGAACGCGCACGGAACGCTCCTCGAGCTGTCGGGCGCGCCGCTCACCGGCCGCGCCGGCGTCGGTTACACGTTGATCGGCGGTCGCCACGTGAACGATCGCATCGTGAGCCCGACGGACAACGTGCTGAACGCCCTCGCGTCGCTTCGCTACGGAGCCGTCGAGCTCGGCTGCGACATGTACAACGTCCTCGGACTCGAATACGCCGACGACACCCAATATTTTCTCTCGAATTGGAGCTTTCAGCCCGGGCAGCAGCGCGCGTCGGGCGCGGTGCACATCGTCGCGGCGGCGCCGCGCACGACGCTCGGAACGCTGACGCTTTACCTCTGAATCGGGCCGACTCTAGAGCAGCGCGATGTCCGGGATCGTGCGCTCGGCGTCCGCGAGGATGTGCTTGACGGCGGCGTCGTCGAGGCCGAGCTCGCCGGCCGCCGTTTCGAGGTCGAACGCGTCGATGTGATCGCCCGGAAGACGCTCGCCGGCGACTTTGGGGCCCAAAATCGAGCAGTCGAAGTATTCGGTGAGGTGATCGGCGAGGCGGACCGAGGCGGCGATGCGCGCCGTCATGCCGGTGTGGAGGTGATGGTGATGGCCGACGACCTCGACCACGTCCGGCGGGAGGCCCCAGCTCTCCACGAGCAAGCGCGAGGCGCGCTCGTGCAGGTGATCGACGTGCGGCCAGAGCATCGAGAGCGTCGGCGCCGCGGACCCTTCGACGTGCTTCACGGCGAGCAAGAGCCCGGCGAAACCCACGTCGTGGAGCAAGCCGCAGATGAACGAGAGGTCGGCGTCGACCGCGGCGCGGCGGCAGACCATGCGCGTGATGTACGCGGTCACGGTGCTGTGCCGCGCGACGAGCGCGAGGGTGTCCGCGTACTCGCCGGTCTGGAACACGCCGCGCGCGATCGCGGCCTCGAACACCACGTCGCGAATCACACGCACGCCGAGACGGATGACGGCGGCTTTCAACGACTTGATCGGCGAGCGCCCGGCGTAGAGCGGCGAGCTCACGAGCCGCAGCACCGTCGCCGCGAGCATCTGGTCGCGTTCGAGCAGGCGCACGATTTCGTCGACGTCGGCGTCGTCCCGCTCGGCGACGGTCATCACGTCCATGGCGACGGCCGGGAGCACGGGCGGGCGATACGCCGGGTTGTCGAACACGGCGAGCAGATCCGTCCGGAGCTTCTCGGCGATGAGATCGACCAAAGCGCAGTTCAGTTTAGCCAAAACACGGCCGCTCCGCAGCCACCGAATTTGGCTCCGGCGACCGTGGGGGACGAAGTGGGACAAGGTCGCCAGGCGCGTCAGCCGCCGCGCCGCAAGCGCTCGACGAGCCCGGTTTGCCGCTCCTCGCGCCGCACCTCGCCGAGGGCGATTTTCAGGGCGCGGGGATCGGCGACGAGCACGCAGAGCTTCCGCGCGCGGGTGACCGCCGTGTAGACGAGGTTACGGGACAGCATCACGAAATGGCTCGTGAGAAACGGCACGACGACGGCCGGATATTCGCTGCCCTGACTCTTGTGAATGCTCGTCGCGTACGCGAGCACGAGCGCGTCGAGATCCGCCGCCTCGTATTCGACCTCGCGCGTGTCGAAGCTCACGCGCACGACGCCCGTTTCGTCGTCGACCGCGCTGATCGCGCCCAGATCGCCGTTGTAAACCTCGCGCTGGTGATCGTTTCGCGTCTGCATCACGCGGTCGCCGACGCGAAGCCGGCCCCCGCCCTGCACGAGCGGACGGCCCCCGGCATTGAGGGCGAGCTGGAGCCGCTCGTTCAGCGCCAGCGTGCCGACGGGGCCGCGATGCATGGGCGTGAGCACCTGAATGTCGCGGCCCGGCACGAAACCGAAACGTTGCGGAATGCGCTCGAGCACGACGCGGAGCAGCGTGTCGGCGGCGCGCTCCGGATCGGTGCTCGACACGACGAAGAAGTCGCTCGCCGGGTCGTCCGCGGGGGCGCTCTCGGGCATCTCGCCGTGCAGGATCTTGTGGGCGTTCAGGACGATGCGGCTCGCGCCCGCTTGGCGGAAGATCTCGTCGAGGCGCACGCTCGCGACGGCGCCGCTCGCGAGCAGATCACGCAGCACGGCGCCGGGGCCCACCGACGGCAGCTGATCGGCGTCGCCCACGAAGACGAGCCGAGCGTGTTCGGGCAGCGCCTGCACGAGCGCGGCCGCGAGCGCCACGTCGATCATGGACGCTTCGTCGACGATGACGGCGTCCGCCTCGATCGGGCTCCGCCCGTCGCGCTGAAACCCCATGCCGCGCGGGTCGAACTCGAGCAGGCGATGCAGCGTCGTCGCGTCGCGACCGGACGCTTCGGAAAGGCGCTTGGCGGCGCGGCCCGTCGGCGCCGCGAGCCGTACGTCGAGCTTCGCGCGCTCGAGCGCGTCGACCAGCGCGCGCACGATGGTCGTCTTGCCGACACCGGGGCCGCCCGTAATGACCGTGACGCGATGGGCGGCGGCGGTTTCGATGGCGCGGCGCTGGCTCGGCGCGAGCGTGATGCCCGCGCGCCGCTCGAACGCGGCGAGCGACTCCTCGACCTTCGCGAGCGGCTCCACCTCTTCGGCGAGGAGCCGCGTGAGGCCGCCGGCGAGCTCCACCTCGGCGCGGTGGAGCCAGGCCATGAACACGCGGTCGTCTTCGAGCACGACGCGTCCGGCGGCCCAGAGCGCGTCGAGGCCGGCGCGCGCGTGCGCCTGGTCGACGTCGAGCATCTCGGCCGCGCGCTCGAGCAAGGCGTCGCGCGGCGCGAACGTGTGACCCTCGGCGGAGAGGGCGTCGAGCTCGTGGAGGACGCCCGCTTGGACGCGCTCGGGGTGATCGCCCGCGATGCCGAGCGAGCGCGCGAGCTTGTCGGCCGTTTTGAAGCCGATGCCGCGCACCTCGAGCGCGAGCTTGTAAGGCGCCTGCTCGATGACGCTCGCGGCGCGCGCGCCGTAATGCTTGACGATGCGCGCGGCGAGCTGCGGCGACGCTCCGTGCGACTGGAGCAGCATCATGACGCCGCTCGTGGCGCGGTTCTTCGCCCACCCTTCGGCGATCTGTTCGGCGCGGCGCGTGCCGATGCCGACGACCTCGAGCAGGCGCTCGGGGCTGCGATCGAGCACCTCGAGCGTCTGGAGCCCGAAGGTGTCGACGATGCGGCGGCCGAAGTAGAGCCCGACGCCGGGAATCACGCCCGAGGCGAGATAGCGCGCGAGCCCCTCGAGCGTGTTCGGCGCGATCGGCACGACCACCTGGGCCTTGAGCTGCTCGCCGTGGCGCGCGTCGAGCTCGAACTCGCCGGTGATGCGCACCCGCGTGCCGGGGCCGACCGCGGGAAACGTCCCGACGACGGCCACGGAGCCGGGCCTTGCCCCCTCCCCTTCGAGCGAGCCCACGCGCACGACCCGAAATCCGGTCTCTTCGTTCTCGAACGTGATGCGCTCGACTTCGCCCTGGAGCGTCAGCATGGGAGAAAAACCGCGCGTGGGCGTAGGGACCAAAGCACGGACCGCGAGCTTGTTTCCGCCGTCCGCGTGGCGCAAGGTAGCCTGCCATGTCGTACCGCCTGCACGCTCGCTGCGCTTGTTCCGGCCTCGCGGCGCCTTTCGCGCTCGCCGGAACCACGAGGCAGTACGAGCGCTCGCGCCCCTTCACGCTGCGCCACATTTTCCTCGACCTCGCGCTCGACGTGCCGAAAAAGAGCGTCCACGGCACCGCGACGCTCGATTTCGAGCGCCTCACGAACGACGCGGAGAAAAAGCTCGTGCTCGACGCGCTCGGCTTCGAGCTCGACGCGGTCGAGCTCGTGAGCGGCGAGGACCGGACGCCGGCCGCGTACGAGTACGACGGCGACAAGCTCACGATCGACGTCGGCGGCAAGCGCCGCGGCAAGGTCCGCGTGACGTACCGCGCGACGCCGAAGCGGGGCCTCTATTTTCTCGCGCCCGACGTCCACGTGAAGGACCGGCCGCGGCAGGTGTGGTCGCAGTGCCAGGACGAGGACGCCCGGCACTGGTTTCCGTGCCTCGACAAGCCGCACGTGAAGATGACGAGCGAGATCCGCGTGGCCGTCCCGGCGGGTTGGGTCGCGCTTTCGAACGGCGAGCCACGGCCGGTCGAAAAGAAGAAGAGCGCCTGGACCTACCACTTCGCGCTGAACCAGCCGCACCCGGCCTACCTCGTGACGCTCGTGGCGGGCGAGCTCGCGGTGGTGGAAGGGCGCGCGGCCGAGGTCGGACGCCGCAAGGTGCCGGTCGCGTACTACGTGCCGCCGGCGCGGAAAGCCGACGTTCCGCGCAGCCTCGGCGACACGCCGAAGATCATCGAGCTCTTTTCCGAACGCACGGGCGTCGCGTTCCCGTGGAGCCGCTATTCGCAGGTCGTGGTGAGCGACTTCATTTTCGGCGGGATGGAGAACACGACCGCGACGACGCTCTACGAGCACGTGCTGCTCGACGAGCGCGCGGGCCTCGACGTGAGCTCGCACGACCTCGTGGCGCACGAGCTCGCGCACCAATGGTTCGGGGATTTCGTGACCTGTCGCGACTGGTCGCACGGCTGGCTGAACGAGGGTTTCGCGACGTACTTCGAGCACATCGAGCGCGAGGCGCGGCTCGGGCGCGACGAGTACGACTACGGCGTCGCGGGCGATCTCGACGCGTATCTCGGCGAAGCGAACGGACGCTACATGCGACCGATCGTGTGTCGCGACTATCAGGCGCCGATCGACCTCTTCGATCGCCACTTGTACGAAAAGGGCGGCTTGGTCCTGCACATGCTCAGGCGCAAGCTCGGCGACGACGTGTTTTGGGACGGCGTGCGGCTCTATCTCGAGCGACACGCCCACGGCATCGTCGAGACGAACGACCTCATGCGCGCGCTCGAGGAGGCGTCGGGCAAATCGCTCGAACGCTTCTTCGACCAGTGGGTGTACCGGCCCGGCCACCCCGATTTGCGCGTGAAAATCGGCTGGGAAGACGGGCTCCTCACGGTCGAGGTGAAGCAGAAGCAGAAGACGGGCGACGTCGCCGTCTTCGCGTTCCCGCTCGAGGTGCTCGTGAAGACGAAGAGCGGCGCGGTCGAGCGTCACGAAAAGATCGTGACCGAAGCCGCCGACACGCTGGTCGTCCGGCTGCCGGAGCGCCCGCGCTACGTCGTGTTCAATCCCGATCAGAGCATCGTCGGCGCGATCAACGTCGAGGCACCGGCCGATTTCTGGCGGCAGCAGCTCGCCGACGGACCGAGCGCCTACGCGCGCTGGAGCGCCGCGCGCGGGCTCGCCGAACGCGACGATCCGACGACGCTCGCCGCCCTCGGTGACGCGCTCGACGACAAGAAAAACGCGTGGATGGTCCGCGCCGAGGCGGCGAGGGCGCTCGCCCACGGCCGCGGCCAGACGGCGTTCGAGCTCTTGAAGAAGCACGCCCGCGACGCGCACCCGAAGGTGCGCCGCGCCGTCGCCGAGGCGCTCGGCGCGTTCCGCACGAAGGCGGCCGCCGATGTGCTGCGCGCTCTCGCGAAGAGCGATCGAAGCTACTTGGTTTCGGCAGACGCGGCTCGTTCGCTCGGACGCACGCGGCAGCCCGGCACGCTGAAGGATCTCGTCGCGCTCGCGAAGCGCAGCTCTTGGGCCGATTCGCAGCGCGTCGGCGCGCTCGACGGGCTCGCGCGGCTGCGGGACGACGAAGCGATTCCGGCCGTCGTCGAGCAATCCCGGTACGGCGTACCGACGCGCGGCCGGCGCGCGGCCGTGGCGGCGCTCGCGGCGCTCTCCGATTCACGCCCCACGCGCCGTCACCTCGAGGACCTGCTCGAGGACGCGGACCCCCATTTTCGCATCGCCGTCGTCGATGCGCTCGTGACGCTCGGTGACGCGAAGGCGCGCGGCGCGCTGCGGCGGGCGCTCGAGCAAGAGCTCGACGGCCGGGTCGCGCGCCGATTGCGCGAGGCCCTGCGCGACATCGGCGAGGCCGGCTCCGCGGATCGCAAGCGCCTCGGCGACGATCTCGAGACGCTCCGCGGCGAGCTCACCGAGCTCAAGAGCCGTCTCGCGAAGCTCGAGGTGAAGCGCGGGTCCGGCGAGAGCAAATCGGACGCGAAGCCGAGCAAGCCGAAGCCGCGACCGGGCGCGAAACGCCGCGGGCGCGCCTCGTGAGCTCGCTCGGCGTCGTCCGGCGCGGGCACGCGGCGCTCGTGACGATCGAGCGCCCCGATCGCCGCAATGCGCTCGATAGCGCGACGGTGGGCGAGCTCGGACGCGTCGGCCGCGAGCTCGTCGCGGATCCGGAGCTCCGCGCCGTGGTGCTCACGGGCGCCGGCGAGCGCGCGTTTTGTGCCGGCGCCGATCTGAAGGAGCGCGAAGGCATGACCGACGAGGCCGTGCGCGCGATGCTCGACGCCTACCGGAGCGAGCTCGCGTGGCTCGGCAACGCGCCATTTCCCGTGGTGGCGGCGCTGAACGGCGCGGCGCTCGGCGGCGGACTCGAGCTCGCGCTCACGTGCGACCTGCGCGTCGCCGCGCCGCACGCCGTGCTCGGATTGCCGGAAACGTCGCTCGGCGTCATTCCGGGCGCGGGCGGCACGCAACGCTTGCCGCGGCTCGTCGGCTACGCGCGCGCGCTCGAGCTGATTCTGCTCGGCACGCGCCTCGACGCCGACCGAGCGCTGTCGCTCGGGCTCGTGAATCGGGTTTCTCCCGCCGGCACGCACGTGGTCGAAGACGCGCTCGCCTGGCTCGCGCCCGTGCTCGACGGCTCGCCGATCGCGATGCGCGCGGCGCTCACGGCGGTGCGCGCCGCGACCAGGCTCTCGCTCGACGCCGGACTCGACGCCGAGCGGCAAGCCTACGAAGCGTGCCTCGCGAGCGAGGACCGGCGCGAGGCGTTGCGCGCCTTCGCCGAGAAGCGGAAACCGGCGTTCCGCGGCCGCTAGCGCAAACTCACTCGACCGTGACGACCTTCGCGAGGTTCCGCGGCTGGTCGACGTCCGTGCCCTTGAGGTCGGCGACGTAGTAGGCGAGGAGCTGGAGCGGCAGCACCGCGAGCAACGGCTGCACGAGCTCGGGAGCGTCCGGAATGCGGAGCACGTGCTCGGCGAGCGAGCCGGCGACTTGATCGCTCTCGCTCACGACGGCGATCACGCGCCCGTCGCGCGAGCGCACTTCCTGCACGTTCGCGAGCGTCTTTTCGTAGTGGCGATCGTGCGGCATCACGACGACCACGGGCATCTCGTCGTCGATGAGCGCGATCGGTCCGTGCTTCATTTCGCCGGCGGCGTAGCCCTCGGCGTGCGCGTAGCTCACCTCTTTGAGCTTGAGGGCGCCCTCGAGCGCGATCGGATAACCGAGGCCACGGCCGAGAAAAAGCATGTGCTCCGCGCCGTGCCAGCGACGCGCCACTTCGTACGCTTCGTCGCTCCGCTCGAGCGCGCGCCGCATGAGCGACGGCACGGACATGAGCGCCTCGAGCGCGGGCGCGGTGCTCGAAGCGTCGAGCACGCCGCGCCGCCTCGCGAGATAAATCGAGAGCAAGAGGAGCGCCACGAGCTGCGTGGTGAAGCACTTGGTGGACGCGACGCCGATCTCCGGGCCGGCGTGCGTGTAGAGCGCGCCGTGACACGCGCGCGGGATCATGCTGTCCACCACGTTCGCGACGGCAATCACGTGCGCGCCCGCCTCGCGCGCGCTCCGCACGGCCGCGAGCGTGTCCACGGTTTCGCCCGATTGACTCACGGCGACCACGAGATCACGCGGGGTGAAGACGGCGGAGCGGAGCCGCACTTCACTCGCGATTTCGGTCTGCGCCGGCAAGCGCGCGATCTGCTCGACCCAGTAACGTCCCGCGATCGTCGCGTGGTAGCTCGTGCCGCAGGCGAGAAAGTAGACGCGATCGACGTTCGCGGCGAGGGCCGGATCGATGCCGAGCTCGGCGCCTTCGATTTCGCCGGCCGAGACCCGAATGCGCCCGCGCAGCGTGTCCTCCACGGCGCGCGGCTGCTCGAAGATCTCCTTGAGCATGAAGTGCTTGAAGCCGCTCTTTTCGGCCTGCGTCGGGCTCCAATCGATGCGCCGCGGCTGGCGCCCGACGAGGCGCCCGTCGAGCGTCTCGACACGCGCTCCTCCGCTCGTGAGCTCGGCGAGCTCGCCGTCCTCGAGAAACAGCATCTGCCGCGTGTGGCCGAGCAGCGCCGGAATGTCGCTGCCGCAGAGCGTTTCGCCCTCCCCCAGGCCGATCACGAGGGGCGAGGCGTTCTTCGCGACGACGATGCGGTCGGGCTGCCGGCCCGTGACGATGGCGAGGCCGTACGTGCCCTGCAGGCTCGCGAGCGCGACCTTCACGGCCTCGAACAGCGGCAAGCCGGTCTCGAGCGCGCGGTGCACGAGGTGCGCCACGATCTCGGTGTCGGTGTCGCTCGCGAACACGACGCCTTCCGACTCGAGCTTGCGCCGGAGCGCGACGTGATTCTCGATGATGCCGTTGTGAACGACGGCGACGTCACCGGCGACGAGCGGATGCGCGTTCGGCTCGGTCGGCCGCCCGTGCGTCGCCCAACGCGTGTGCCCGATGCCGACGGTGCCCGGCAAATTGCGACCCTCGAGCGCGCGAGACAGGTTGTCGAGCTTGCCGACACTGCGCACGACTTCGAGACCGTTGGTCGCCTGGATCGCGAGCCCGGCGGAGTCGTAGCCGCGGTATTCGAGCCGCCGGAGCCCCTCGAGCAGGATCGGCGCGGCGACGCGCGGTCCGACGTACCCGACGATTCCACACATGCCTCCCGAGAATCACACCGATTCTCGAGTCGCGCAACCGAGCGCGACCGCGCGACCGAATCGGCGGGCGACGCGCCGATTCGGGCTACGGTTCGAGGCCGGCGCGGACGTCAGCGCGCGACGAGGGACGCATAGAGCTTCGCCGTTCGTTCGGCGATGGCGCTCCATGAAAAATGCTGCAGCACGCGCTCGCGGCCGGCGGCGCCGAAGCGCCGCGCGCGCTCCGGATCACGGGTCAAGCTCGTGATGGCCGCGGCGAGAGCGCGCGCGAACGCTTCCGGATCGCGGGGTTCGTTGTGCGCGCTGCCGTCGCCCTCGAAGCGCACGAGGTGACCGGTCTCGCCCTCGACGACGATCTCGGGAATGCCGCCGACGGCCGAGGCCACGACCGGCACGCCGCACGCCATCGCTTCGAGGTTCACGATGCCGAACGGCTCGTAGACGGAGGGACACACGAAGACGCGAGCGTGGCTCAAGAGCTCCGCCACGTCGGCGCGCTTGAGCATGCCTTCGACCACGACGATGCCGCCGCGCTCGGCCTGGATCTCGGCGCAGAGCGCGCGAAACTCGGCGCCGATCTCCGGCGTGTCGGGCTCGCCCGCGCAGAGCACGAAGCGCACGTCGCGGTCGACGTGACGCGCCGCGCGCAAGAGATGCACGATGCCCTTCTGGCGCGTGATGCGCCCGACGAACACGACGTAGGGCCACGCGGGATCGACGCCGTGACGCGCGAGCGCGGCGGTGCCGCCGCCGGGACGGTACTCGTCCGGCTCGATGCCGTTGTGAATGACGTGGACGCGGTTCGCGGCGACCTCGGGGTAGGCGCGCAGAATGTCGGCCTTCATCGCGTTCGAGACGGCGATCACCGCGTCGGCCGCGCCGATGGCGGTGCGCTCGCAAAAGCTCGAAATGGCGTAGCCGCCGCCGAGCTGCTCCACCTTCCACGGCCGGAGCGGCTCGAGGCTGTGCGAGGTCATCACGTGCGGAACGCCGTACGCGAGCTTCGCGAGGTGGCCGGCGAAATTCGCGTACCAGGTGTGCGTGTGCACGAGATCCGAGCCGCGCACCCCGTGCGCCGCCAGGAGATCGACCGAGAGCGTGCGGAGCGCGGCAAGCTCGGGCTCACTGCCGGCGAGCGCGTTCCACGGCTCGTAGCTGCCGGCGACCTCGGGCGCCGAGCGCGCCTTGCCGAACGCGTGCACCCGAACGTCGACGTATTTTCGCAGCGCGCGCACGAGGTACTCCACGTGCACACCCGCGCCGCCGTAGATCTCGGGCGGGTACTCGCGCGTCACGACCGCCGCTCGCAGTTTTTCGGACATTCAGTCGAAGATAGCAGCTCGGCCCAGGGTGTCAGCGCCCGGAGCCACCCGGGGGGCCCTTCTAGAAAGGACGACCGTGCCAGGTCAGGGAGGGATGAGCTCGTCTTTGCCGATGACGACGATGCCGTTGTCGCTCAGCGTGAAGCCGCGGGCGCGATCTTCGGCGGGATTCACGCCGATGCGGGCTCCCCGCGGGATCTTCACGTTTTTGTCGATGATGGCGCGGCGGACGACGGCGTCGCGCGCGACGTCGACGCCGTCGAGCAGCACCGAGTCCTCCACCACGGCGCGCGAGTGCACGACCACGCCGGGCGAGAGCACCGAGCGCCGCACCGTGCCGCCCGACACGATGACGCCGGCGCCGAGTATCGAGTCGAGCGCGACGCCGCGCCGCTCGTCGTCGTCGAAGACGAACTTCGCGGGCGGCAGCGAGTGGAGGCCCGTGAACGTCGGCCACTCGGGATTGTAGAGGTTGAAGACGGGATGGACGCTGATGAGGTCCATGTTCGCTTCCCAATAGCTGTCGAGCGTGCCCACGTCGCGCCAGTAACCGCGGTCGCGCTCCGTCGCGCCGGGCACGCGGTTTTGCGCGAAGTCGTAGACGGACGCCATGCCCGCATCGACGAGCATGGTGATGATGTTGCCGCCCATGTCGTGGGCGCTCTCGCGGTTGTCGGCGTCGGCGCGCACGGCGTCGACGAGGACGCGCGTCGTGAACACGTAGTTGCCCATCGAGGCGAACACGTGCTCGGGGTCGTCGGGCAGGCCCGGCGCTTCCGACGGCTTCTCTTGAAAGCGCACGATGCGACCGTTCGGTCCCGGCTCGATCACGCCGAAACGCGACGCCTCCGCGCGCGGCACGCGCAGGCCCGCGACCGTCACGCCCGCGCCCGATTCGATGTGGGCGTCGAGCATCTGCGAGGGATCCATGCGGTAAATGTGGTCGGCGCCGAACACGCAGATGTAGTCCGGCTCTTCGTCGCGAATCAGGTTCAAGTTCTGCAGAATCGCGTCCGCCGAGCCCTCGAACCAACGCCGCCCGAGGCGCATCTGCGCGGGGACGGTCATCACGTAGTTGTTGAAGAAGTGCGACATGCGCCACGTCTGCGCGATGTGGCGATCGAGGCTGTGGCTCTTGTACTGCGTGAGCACGGCGATGCGCAGGAAGCGGCCGTTCACGAAGTTCGAGAGCGCAAAATCGATGATGCGGTAGTTCGCGCCGAACGGAACGGCCGGCTTGCAACGATCACGCGTGAGCGGGTGCAGTCGCTTGCCTTCGCCTCCAGCGAGCACCATGCCGAGGACGTGGGGGGCCTTCGCCATTTTTTGCCATGCTGCCCGAGCGTCCGCGGAAATTGAAGAGGGTCGAGGGGGCCGCGCGGCGCGGTTCACAGCCACGCTGGAACCGCGCCGGAACCGGCTCGAACCGTCACTCGGCGCAGTCGACGACGTTCACGTCGTAGCTGATCGGCGTCGAGGTGCCGGCCACGCTCACGCTATAGGTTTGCCCCGCCGTCGTCTGCCAGCCGCTCGGCACGATGCTGAGCGCGTAGTTCGAACCATAGCCGCCGGGGAGCATCGTCAGCGTGACCGGCAGCGAGCTCCCGCCCGAAGTGACGGTCACGGTCGCGGCGTCGAGCTTGATCTTGTCGCTCTGGATGCTCCAGCCGGTCGAGTCGAGCGAACCGCCGAAGCGGCCGGGCTTCACGGCCTGGATCGGGAACGCCCCGGGCGGGGGCCACGCCTGCCAGGCCTTCCCCGCCATGCCGGTGCCGGTGAGGTTTTGCATGCACGACGCGCCCATGGCGCCCGTCGAACCGAGCCCGATCGGGCCGAGCGAGTTCGACATCACCCAGCGCCGGTGACCGAGCGTGTCTTCGTTGCCGCCGTCGACCATGTAAAGGTCGATGCTGCTCACGCCGGGGCCGCTCGAAATGTTGCTCTGGCTCGCGCCGTCGTGGCCCGTCTGCGTCCAGCACTTCCAATCCGTCGGCGGGTCGTGGGAAAGCATGCCGTTCGCCTGCATGATGAGGGCGCACGCCTGGGCCTCGGCGTTGCGATCGTCGCTGGTCGTGACGGTCGGAAGATCGGCGAGCCAGCGATAGAGGTTCACGATCTTGAGCGCGTTCGCGCGGCCGTCGGCGGAGATGTCGCCCGGGTCGCACGTGTCGACGCTGCCGCTCCAGGTGCCTTCGCCCATGTCGGCGCGGTCGGCATTCCAGCGCGCGCACGTCGCGGTCGGCGAGTGATCGCTCGTGTCCGGCGCGCCGGCGCTGCCGCCCGGCGCGCCGCCCGAGCCCGCCGTGCCCGCGTTGCCGGAACCGAGACCCGCCGTGCCCGAACCGCGTCCGGCACCGCCCGGCGCGCCACCTCGCGCCCCACCCCCAAACCCACTCCCGCTCGTACCGCCCCCACCTGCCGTCGGCGCGCCGCCGGAAGCGGGCGTTTCTCCGCTCCCCGCCGTGCCACCACCCGCCGGCGCGCCGGTTCCGCCCGTTCCCGAACCTGGCGCGCCGCCCGAGCTCGGCGCCGAACCGCCCGCGCCCGCTGCCGCACCGGCCGAGCCCGCCGCGGCGCCGCCGCCGACGCCGAGCGCGCCGTCGTCCTTGCTCGAGCACGCGGCCAAAACAGCGCAGCTCGCCACGAGGACGACGCCACGTCGAGCACCCAAACCTCGGCCGAGACTCCGCATGGTCACGCTACCTCGGATGTGTTTGTGACCCGAACGCGGGCGCGACAGTCAAAAACCGGCTGGCTCGCTCGTGACGGGGCACGGGGGTACGCTGCTTGGCAACTCGCCGCTCGAACGGGCCGATACCGGACGCATGGGCAAAGGCATGACCAAACTGACGCTCGAGAACATGTTCGACGCAGAGAATGCCGCCAACGGGCTACTGGAAGCCGCCAAGGTTCGGCGGCTCGAGCTCGAAGGGCTCGTCGATACCGGCGCAACGACGCTCGTCATCCCCGCTGACGCCGCTGTGGCGCTCGGTCTGCGCGAGATTCGCCGCAAGAAAGCGCGCGTAGCGGACGGAAGGGCGGTGGAGTTCGCCGTGGTCACGGGTCTTCGCCTCGCAATCTTCGGACGCGAGATGACTTGTGACGCGCTCGTCGCCCCGGTGGGGATGCCGGTACTCATCGGGCAGATCCCGCTCGAAGCCTTGGATCTGATCGTCGATCCGAAGTCGCAGGAAGCGCGACCGAACGCGGCGCACCCGGACGGCCCCGTGTACGAGATCTTGCGCGCGTGCTGAAGCGCGCCGCGCGGGCGCGGACGCGTCGAACGCCTACTCGCGCAGCGCTTCGGCGCCGCCGATGATTTCCATGAGCTCGGTCGTGATCGCGGCCTGGCGGGCGCGGTTGTACTCGAGCGTGAGGCGGCTGATCATGTCGGAGGCGTTCTTGGTCGCCGAGTCCATCGCGGTCATGCGCGCGCCGAGTTCGGACGCCATCGACTCGAGCAGCGAGCGGAGCAGCGTGACCTCGACGTACATCGGCACGAGGCGCTCCATCAGCGCTTCCTTGTCCGGCTCGAACAGGAACTCGCGGTGCTTTTCCCAGTCGGCCGCGCCCGAGTCGCCCTCCTTCGCCGGCGGCGGCGCGAGCGGCAAGAGCGGCTCCACCACGACCTTCTGGCTCATGGCGCTCTTGAACTCGTTGTAGACGAGGTAAATCGAGTCGACCTCACCGCGCAAAAACGGCATGAGGACGGTGCGCGCAATGCGGCGCGCCTGCGCGAAATCGAGCGACTCCCACACGCCGGTGAAGGCGTGGAACACGGGCGCCTTGCGGCGCTGGAAGTAGTCGCGACCCTTGCGGCCGATGGTCGCGATCTGCACGTCGACGCCGGCCTCTTGCTTTTCGCGCCAGAGGCGCTCGGCGGCGCGCGCGATGTTCGTGTTGAACGCGCCGACCTGGCCGCGGTCCGTCGTGACGACGAGCACGAGCGCGCGCGTCTCGGTCCGGCGCGTGAGCAGCGGGTGGTCGGTCGGCGTCGATTCGCTCTCGGCGAGCGCTTGCACGACGTCGGCGAGCACCGCCGCGGTACGCACGGCGTAGGGGCGGAGCGCCAAGATGCGCTGCTGGGCGCGAGCGAGGCGCGCGCCGGCGACCATCTTCATGGCGCGCGTGATCTTCTGCGTGCCCTTGACGCTGCTGATGCGGCGGCGAATCGCCTTGAGGCTAGGCATGGATCGCTTTCGGAGCGCGCGCGCTCACGCGTGCTCTTCCGAGCCCTCGGCGGCCTTCTTCTTGGCCTTCTTCGCGGGTTTCTCGCTCGACTCCTCGGCTGCCTCGGCCTTGGCGCCCGCGTCACCGCGCTTGCCGGCGACGAAGTGCTTGCCGAACTCCTCGAGCGCTTTCTGCACCTTGCTCTTGGTCTCGTCGCCGATGTCCTTCGTCTTCGTGATGTCGGCCCAGATGTCCGGGTGCTTCTCGTCGATGAAGCGGTAGAGCTCGGCCTCGTAGGCCTTCAGCGACTCGACCGGGAGCTTGTCGGTGTAGCCGTTCGTGCCGGCGAACACGATGAGCACCTGGCGCTCGACCGGCACCGGGACGTATTGGTCCTGCTTGAGGAGCTCGACGAGGCGGCGACCGCGCTCGAGCTGCTGGCGCGAGGCGGCGTCGAGATCGCTCGCGAACTGCGCGAACGCTTCCATCGCGCGGTACTGCGCGAGGTCGAGGCGCAGCGTGCCGGCGACCTTCTTCATCGCCTTGATCTGCGCGTTGCCGCCGACGCGGCTCACCGAGATGCCGACGTTGATGGCGGGACGCACGCCGGAATAGAAGAGATCGCTCTCGAGGAAGATCTGGCCGTCGGTGATCGAGATGACGTTCGTCGGGATGTACGCCGACACGTCGCCGGCCTGCGTCTCGATGATCGGCAGCGCCGTGAGCGAACCGCCCGAGTGCGGGTCCTTGATGAGCTCGAGCTCGGCCTTTTCGGGACGCGCGTCGAGCGCCTTCTGCGCCTCGTGCTTGCCGGCCTCGCCGATGTGGATCTGGCCGTCGACGCCGCGGAACTTCTCGTCGCCCGCTTTCATCTGCGTGCCCTTGCGCACGACGAACCAGCGCTCGCCCATCTTGGCGGCGCGTTCGAGCAGGCGCGAGTGGATGTAGAACACGTCGCCCGGATACGCCTCGCGGCCCGGCGGGCGGCGGAGGAGCAGCGAGAGCTGGCGGTACGCAACGGCCTGCTTCGAGAGATCGTCGTAGAAGCAGAGCGCGTGGCGGCCGGTGTCGCGGAAGAACTCGCCCATCGTGACGCCGGTGTACGGCGCGAGGAACTGGAGCGGCGCCGACTCGGTCGCCGTCGCGACGACGACGATCGTGTAGTCCATCGCGCCGTGCTGGGCGAGCTTGTCCACCACCTGCGCGACCGTCGACGCCTTCTGGCCGATGGCGACGTAGATGCAGACGACGTCCTTGCCCTTCTGGTTGATGATGGTGTCGGTCGCGATCGCGGTCTTGCCCGTCTGGCGGTCGCCGATGATGAGCTCGCGCTGACCGCGGCCGATCGGAATCATCGCGTCGATCGCCTTCACGCCCGTTTGGAGCGGCTCGCGCACCGGCTGGCGGCTGATGATGCCCGGCGCCTTCACCTCGATCCGGCGGCGTTCCTTGCTGTCGATCGGGCCCTTGCCGTCGACCGGCTGTCCGAGCGCGTTCACGACGCGGCCGATGCAGGCGTCCCCGACCGGCACGTCGGCGATGCGGCCCGTGCGCTTCACGACGTCGCCCTCTTTCACGCCCGTCGCGTCGCCGAGCACGGCCACGCCGACGTTGTCCTGCTCGAGGTTCAGCACCAAGCCGAAGAGGCCGCCGGGAAACTCGACGAGCTCGCCGGCCATCACGCCTTCGAGGCCGTAGACGCGGGCGATGCCGTCGCCGCTGGCGAGCACGGTGCCGGTCTCACTGACCAGCGCCGCGCGATCGAAGTTTTGGATCTGCTGCTTGATGATCGCGGAGATCTCGTCGGCTCTGAGCTGCATGGGGGTCTTTCTATCGAGGTCGAAGGGGCGCTTGGACTAAGAGGTGAGGAGCTTCCGCTCGAGCTGGTCGAGCCTGCCGCGGATGCTGCCGTCGATGGTGTTGTCGCCGATGCGCGTGACGACGCCGGCGAGGAGCGAAGGGTCCTCACGCCGGTCGAGGACGACCTTGTGCCCGACGAGCGTCGCGAGCTGCTCGCTGAGACGCAGGTAGAACGACTCGGGCATGGGCGCGGCGCTCGTCACGGTCGCGCGCACGACTCCCTGCTGCTCGTCGGACAGCGAATCGAGCCGTTTCGCGATGTCGGGCAGGGCGCCCAGGCGGCGGCGGTGCGCCAGGTAGCGCACGGTGTTGAGCGCCGACGGGCCGAGACCGAGGCGGGTGGCGATCTCCGTCAGCACCTTTTGGCGCTGCTCCTGCGGAACGAGCGGATTTTCGAGCACGCTCCGGAGGTCGAGGCTCGCCTGGTAGGCGGCCGCGAAGCGGCGCACCTGATCGGCGAGCGCGGCGAGCGTCCCCGTCTCGACGCCGAGAGCGAAAATGGCGCGCGCGTAGCGCTCCGCAACCGTGGCTTGGCCGCTCATCTCATGCCCTCCCGCGCAGGGCGCCGCCCGCCTTGGCGAGACCGGCGAGGTATTCGTCGGCGAGCCGTTGCTGGTCCTCGGACTTCAGCCGCTCTTTCACGGAGCTTGCCGCCGAGGTGAACGCCGCCGTGATGAGCTCGCGCTTGAGCTCGTCGCGCGCGCCCGCGAGCTCCTGCGCGACGAGGAGCTCCGCGTCCTTTTCCATCCGTTCGCGGCGGGCCCGAGCGTCCGCCAGGATGCGCACGCGTTCGGCTTCGGCGCTCGCGCGCATTTCGCGGCGCACGCGCTCGACCTCGTCCTCGATGCGCGCAAGCTTCTCTTCGTATTCGGCGAGGCGCTTCTCCGCCTCGCGCTTCATGCGCGCCGCTTCGTCCATGCCGCGCAGGATGTTCGCCTTGCGCGTCTTCAGCGCTTCACTCAGCGGCTTCTTCGCGATGCGAATCAGGAAGCCGTAGAGCAGCGCCGCGTCGAGGATCCAGATGCCGAACGGCGCCGGCATGCCCTTCGGCCTGAACAGGATGCTCGGCTCGACGCCGTCGCGTTCCCCGAACCAGCCGTAGAACCAGTTGATGTCGTCGAACGTCGGCGCGTGGTGCTCGGCGTGCGCGGCGCCGTGCGCGGCGTGCGTCTTCGGGGCGCTCGCCGCAGCGGGCGCGCTCCGGTGAGCCTCTTGTGCGAACGCGAGCGGCGCGAGCAGGAGACCGAACGCCACGCAGAGCGCGGTGACGAGGCGGCGCATCAGTTCGCCCCCCGGCCGACGACGCGCTCGACGATGTCGTGCGAAAGACGCTCGGACTCGCGCCCGAGGTCGAAGCGAATACGGGTCAGCTCCGCCGCAATCTGCTTGCGGCCGTCGTCCACGATCTTGCCGACGGCGGCGCGCGCCTCACGCAGGATCTCGGCTTCGAGCTTCGACGTCTCGGCGCGCACCCGATCGCGCTCCTCGGCGGCCACGCGGTTCACGTGTTCGAGCTCGCGCTGGTAGCGCTGGTAGATTTCGCCCGCTTGTTCGTCGAGCTCGCGCGCCTGCGCCTTCGCGCCCTCCGTCCGCTCCTCACGCAGCGCGAAGACCCGCAGCACCGGCTGGAACAGCAGCGGCTCGAGCAGGAACATCAGGAGCACGAAGAGGACGATCTGGATGCCGAGCGTGTTGTCGAAATCCAGAGTCACGCCGCCGGCTAGGGCAAGAAGGGGCGGGGGAAGAGCGAGCGGTGCGACACTCATGGCGGGTTCGTTTTGCGCGCGCCACGTACCATCTCGCGCGCGTCGTGTCCATTCAGGCCCAGCTGTAGCGCGTCCCCGCAATTTCCACGGGTGAGTCGCCGCCGAGACCGGCGAGGACTCTAGCGTAAGGCATGCCGTCCGCGGGGTCTTTCGCGCTCGGTGCCACGTCGAGGAGTGGCCGGAGTGCGAAGGCGCGCCGGCGCAACTCCGGGTGCGGCACCGTGAGTCGTGCCGAAACGAAAGCGCCCGCGTCCGTCCACAAAATGTCCAGGTCGATGAGCCGCGGACCCCAGCGCTCCGCGCGTACCCGGCCGAGACGCCGCTCGATGTCGAGGAGCGCGTCGAGTAGGTCGGGCGGCCCGAGCGCCGTCTCGATGCGGAGCGCCCCGTTCAGAAACATGGGCTGCGGCGGGCCGACCGGCGCCGTTTCGTAGAGCGCCGAACGCGCGCCCGGTGCTCCGAGCCGCTCGACCTCGGTCGCCGCGCGTTCGAGCAGGGCGCGGCGCTCGCCGAGATTGGACCCGAGGCCCACGACCGCGTTCACGCGGACGAACCTACCGTGTAAACGCGCTGGCCGCCCGGCGGAAGTCGCGGCAGATTCCGGCTCGTGTTCGGCCTGACCCGCGGTGAGCTCGGCCTCGTGACGTTCATCGTCGCGGCGATTCTTTCGGCGCGCTACTGGCCGCGCGTCGGCGAGTGGGTCGCGAGGCGCTTCGAGCGGCCCTGACGCGCAGCCGTCCGACATAGAACCGTAGAGAAACGCCGGCCGACGGGGTACGCTGCCGAAGTAACGAGGTGGCGAGCTCCGACCCCAAGTCCAGCCCCGACAGCACCACGGGCGGCTCGCAGGGCGGCGCCCTCATCTTCATGAGCGACGCCTCGGCCGAGGCCGAGCGACTGAGCGCGGCCCTCCGAACGCGAGGTTACTGGGTCGTCGACGTGCCGCTCGGCTTGCTCGCGGGGCGCGTCGCCGTGCAGCGGCCGTCCCTCGTCGTGCTCGACGCCGACACGCCCGGCATCACCGAGACCGTGCAGCGCATGCAAGCCGCGGGCGGCGGCAAGCCGATCGACATCGTGCTCATCGCCGAACCGTCGAACGCGCCGCCCGACAGCCGCCGCGAGCTCGTGCAGATCGCCGCGGGGCTCTTCACGCGCCCGGTTAACACGGCCGAGATCATCGCGCGCATCGAGCAGGTGGTGGGACCGCCGGGCGAGCGCACGGACGCCCCGGCGGGGCAGGCCACGCGCTCGCCGGTGCTCGTCGCCGCGGCACGCCGCCCGTACCGCTACGAAGGCGGTAAAATCGGCCAAGCGCGACCCCTGAGCGGCGCGCCGCCGCCCGGCACCTCCGGGCCGCCCTCGGGACCGCCGAGTGTTCCGGGGATGCCGCCGCAGCCGCCGTCGGTCGTGCCGTCGATGGGGCCAGCCTCGACCGGTCGACCGTCGAGCTCGCCGCCCGTGCGCGCGGGCTCCGTCGTGCCGCAAGGGATCGGAGCCGTGCCCCACGCGCGGCTGAGCCCCGAGCTCGAGCTCTTGCTCGGACGCGCCGAGCAACGCGTTCGCAACATTGCGACCGTGCCGGCCGCGGTCGAACGCCTGTCGCCCGACGCCGAGGTGGACGCGGTCTTGCCCGCCGATTTGCTCGCGGCGCTCGACGAGCCGATCGAGGCCGACGAAGACGACGACGATGACGACAGCGTCGCCGGAACCGCGGGTACCGGCGGCGGGACCTCCGACACCGGCTCGCGCGGGGGGAGCCGCGGCGGCACGCCGGCGGGCGGCACGGCGCCGGGCGGTCGCTCCGGATCGGTGCGCCAGGACACGACCGGAGCGAAGAGCTCGCGCGTCGAGCCGGAACCGGCGCTCGCGCCGCCACCCCCGCCCGCCGAGCCGCCGTCCGCCCCCGAATTCGGCAACGAAGCCCCGACGTCGCCGCCCGGACGACCGCTCCCGTCCCAGCCGATCATCAGCACGCACGCGACGGCGCTCGAGTCGCTCGAGCCGCCGCTCGACTCGAGTCCGAGCCGGCTTCGACTGCCGTCGGACATCCCCGCCTCCACGCCCGCCTCGCGCGGTGAAGAGACGATTTCGACGCGCCCGCCGCGCGTCGAGCCGCCGCCGCCGACGGCGCCGCAGCACGCGATGCCGGATCGCGCCGCGGCGGTCACGCGACCGCCCCCGCCTCCGCCGCCGCCCATCGAGCGCGGCGCGTTGCCCGAGATCCCGGTGGCGCTCGGCGCGGGCGGCGGACTCCGCGCGCTCGCGCGCTGTGTGGCGGCTCGTTACACGGGCGCCATCGCGCTCGAGGACGTGGTCGGGATCCGTCGCGTCGTGTTTCGTGACGGTGACTTCGTGACCGCCGCGTCGAGCGCCGAAAGCGAGACGCTCGTCGCGTTTCTCGTGCAGCGCGGCGACCTCGCGGGAGACGGCATCGCGCGTCTCGCCCGCCGGGTGCCCCCGTTCGGACGCCACGCGGGCGCGGCGCTCGTGGCTCAGGGCCACCTGCGACAGGACGAGCTCTGGAGCGTCCTCCGCGCTCACGCCGAATGGCTGCTCGGCAAGATCACGGACCTTTCCACGGGGGCCGCGAGTCTCGAGCGCGAAGTGCCGCAGCGCTTGCAAGCGGAGCCGGGCGTCTTCGGCGGCGCGACCGGCGCCGAAGTGCTGCTCGAGATGACGCGCCGAACGGCCAAGCCGAGCGACGCCGTCGCGCGCATCGGCGGGCGCGACGCCTTGCTCGCGATGGGCACGGCGCGCGCGCTCCTGGCCGAATGCGCCCTCAGCGAGACGGACCAGGCGCTCGCGTCACAAGCCGACGGCATGAGCGTCGGCGACCTCCTGACGCGCGCCGGGAACGACGACTTCGCGTGCGTGATTCTGGTGTTGGTGGAGCTCGGCGTGCTGCACGTGCTCGGCGCGGCGAAGCGCCCGGCCGCGCGCAATCTCGACCCCGAACCGGCACCCGGGGACGACGCCCTCGACGCCGAAGCGTTGCGGCAACGCGTCGCCGCGCGGCGCGCCCTGGTCGAAGAGGGCGACTACTTCGCGCTCCTCGGCGTGGCTCGCGACGCGACGAGCTACGACTTGCGCCGCGCCTACCAAACGCTGCGAAAGGACCTCGACCCCGAGCGCGTCCTCACGGCGGCGACAGTGGACCTCCGGGAAGACGTGGATTCGATTCTCGAAGTGCTCGACGAGGCCTACGACATCCTGCGCGACCCGGTGCGTCGCGAGCGTTATCGCCGCGCGCTCGAACGGGCCCCCGACTGAGTCCACGATTCGCGCCGGGGCAGAATCACATGCATCTGTTCGCGTGAGGCGCGCGGCTGAATACGGTGAGCCCCGTCACCGTCGGTCCGTGTGGAAGTGGGTCGAGCTCGGGCCGGCCACACAATATTCTCTGGACAGCCCGGAAGCGTTGGGCTGAAGTCGGCGGTTGCGTCGGAGTGCCGGGCATCCCCGCCTCCACAATCAAAGAGGATGAAAATGGATCTTAAGAGGATGATGGCAGTGTGTGCTCTCGCGGTCGGCGCTCTCGCCATGGGGTGCAGCGACAAGTGCAAGTCGTTCTGTCAGGACGGGCAGAAGTGCTCGGCAGGCGAAAACAACGCGATCCCGTCGGCCACCGACTGCGGCAAGCTCTGCGACGACCTGGACAGCGTGGCGAGCGCAGCGACCTGCGACGACGAGAAGAACGCGTACCTCGACTGCGAGAGCGGCGTGAAGGACGTGTGTACCGACACGAGCTGCGAGGACAAGTCGACGGCCTTCGGTACGTGCATTGGAACCTATTGCAGCGCGCACAATACCGACTCGTCCTGCACGAAGTTCTACGCCGACCTCGGCATCACGCAGTGAAAGCGACGCCCTCGCACTCGGGCCCGCGCTGAGGGGGCGTTCGGAGGCGCCGCGGCAGGCGGCGAGTGGGCCCGACGAGGGCGGGCCCATTGGCCCCGGGGGGGGCGCGCGGACGGACCGCACCGTCGACCACTTCTGGCGTGGTCCGTCTCGTCGGTGCTTTCTTGTTTCAATACACCGAGCGAGCTTGGTGTAAGGAGACGGAGATGAATCTCGGTCATAGCTTGATGGTGTGCGCGCTCGCAATCGCGGGTCTGACGGTGGGCTGCGGTGACAAGTGCAAGTCGGAGTGCGACCACTTGAAGAACTGCCCGCAAGGAAGCCAGCTTCCGTCGGCCTTGAGCTGCGACAAGTACTGCAACGACACCAACAAGGTGGTCGACGCAGCCAAATGCGACAGTCAGCTGAACGACTTGTGGGACTGCGAGGACAAGAAGCAGGACAAGTGCGACACGACCGACCAATCGTGTGACGGCAAGTCGTCGACGGTCGGCACCTGCATCGCGTCGTACTGTCAGGCGCACGCGACCGCTTCCGAGTGCACGACGTACTACGCCGATTTCAGCACCAGCGCGAACTGACGCGCGGCCGGGTCGCGGTTTCTCCGGCGCTCAACGTCGGAGCACGACGTTCTGGGGACGGTCGGCGTGGGTCGTGAGGTCGGGCGTTCCGCGGTAGACGATCGTGCCGACATCGCGCTGCGTCGCATCGAGCTTCTCGACGTAGCCGAGCTCGACGCGCCCGAACTCGAGCACCGCCACTCGCGCGCTCGACGCCGAGAAGGCGCTGAGGTCGATGCGTGACGCCATCCGCGCCGCAGCACCGAGTTTGCTCGAGGAACCGTCCGCGACCACCTGCGCGCCGCCGCCCGTTTGCACGCTGAATGCGTCGCTCTTCACGCCGTGCACGGTGACCTTGGCCGCGACGGCCGCCCGGAGCTCCTCGAGTTTGGCGGTGCCGACGGCGAGGTGAAACGCTTGCGCCGGCTTGAGCACGGCGTCGGGCTCGAGCGTGAGGTCGCCGCCGACCACGTTGGATTTGACGTGGGAGAACAGATTGGAATCGCCGTGCAGCTCGAGCGGCGCGTCCTGACCGACGCTGACCGTGAGCTCGAGCGCCCCGTTGACGGTGAGACGCGTGAACGGCGGCAGCTTCCGCGACTCGGACGAGGTGACGCCGCTGCCGCTGACCGTCGGCAAGTCGGGCTCGTCCCCCGCCTTCTTCTTTTTGCACGCCGTTGCCACGACGAGACACGCACAGACGACGCAGAGCGCACGTGAGCGAAGCATCGATTCGCCTCTGCCTCGCTCACTCCGCCGCGCCCGCCGTCACGTCGCCCGGCGCTTCGACCACGTCGAAGTCGAGGGCTCCGTCGCACACCTCGAGCAGCGCGACGCTGCCGCGCGGGAGCTCGCCTTTGAGCAGGCGTTCGGCGAGCGGCGCCTCGACGAGCCGCGCGATGGTGCGCTTCATCGGGCGCGCACCGAGCGCGGGATCGTAGCCGCCCTGGTCGAGCAGGTGTTCGACGACTTCGGCGCCGTATTCGAGGCGCACGCGCCGTTGATCGAGCAGCGCCTGGGCCATGCTCGCGAGCAAGCGGCGGGCGATTTCACGCACTTCGGCGCGGCCGAGCGGCGAAAAGACCAAGACCTCGTCGATGCGATTGTAGAGCTCGGGGGCGAGCGCGGCGCGCGCCGCGGCGACGATGCGCGCTTCGAGATCGTCGGCTTCGGCCTCGCCGCCCGCGAACCCCACGCGGCGGCGCGGGTTCGACTGCGTTTCCTCGGAGCCGAGGTTCGACGTCATCAGGATGACGGTGTTCGTGAAGTCGACGGTGCGACCGCGGCCGTCGGTGAGGCGGCCTTCGTCGAACACGCCGAGGAACGCCGTGAGCACGTCGGGGTGCGCCTTCTCGATCTCGTCGAGCAGGATGACCTGGTACGGCCGGCGCCGCACCGCTTCGGTGAGTTGACCGCCGGCTTCGTGGCCCACGTAGCCGGGCGGCGCGCCGATGAGACGCGCGACGGCGTGCGCTTCGCTGAACTCCGAGAGATCGAGACGCGTCATCGCGCTCTCGCAGTGGAAGAGGACTTCGGCGATGGCTTTCGCCGTCTCGGTCTTGCCGACGCCGGTCGGGCCGAGCAGAAGGAAGGTGCCGATGGGGCGGCGTGAGCCGAGCCCGGCCGCGTTACGCCGCAAAATGCGCGCGATCCTGCGGATGCCCGCGGCGTGGCCGACGACGCGCTCGGCGAGGATTTCCTCGAGCTTCAGCATGCGATCGCCGTCGGATTGGAGCAGCCGTTCGACGGGCATGTCGGCGAGCTCGGCGACGACCTCGGCCACCGTTTCGGGGCCGACCGAGAGCCGCGCGCGGCGACGCGTGCGCGCGCCGGCCAAATCGAGGATCGAGACGGCCTTGTCGGGCAGCGCGCGACCGGGCAGGTAGCGCACGGACCACGCGACCGCCATGGCGAGCGCGTCGGCTTGGTAGCTCACGGCGTGGTGCGCTTCGAGGCTCGGCTTGAGCGCGTCGAGGACGAGGTAGGCGTCCTCGCGCGACGGCTCGTCGACTTCGACGAGCGAGAAGCGCCGGGCGAGCGCGGCGTCGTTGCCGATGGCCTTCTGGTACTCCTCGAGCGTCGTCGCGCCGATGCACGGAATTTCGCCGCGGGCTAGCGCGATCTTGAGCTCGCTCGCGATCTCTTCGGCGGCGTCGCCCAAGAAGAGCTGGTGAATTTCGTCGAAGAAAATCACGACGCGCCCGCGCGCGAGGAGCGTCTCTTTGCGGATCTGTCCGAGCCGCGCCGCGAGCGCGCCGCGCACGCCCGTCCCCGCGACGAGCTCGCCGATCGGGATCTGCACGACGATGCGCTCGTCGAGCGCGGCGCCGTCGCGCTGCTCGGCGATGCGCTGGGCGAGGCCGCGCACGACGCTCGTCTTGCCGACGCCGGCCACGCCGACGAGACACGGATTGTTCCCCTCGCGCTTCGCCAGCACGTCGAGCACCTGCTCGATCACGGCGTCGCGCCCCACGACCGGATCGAGCTCGCCGCGCGCCGCGGCGCGCGTGAGGTTCTTGCCGAGCGCCACGAGCATCGGGAAGCGCTGGGGATCGAGCTCGAAGCGATCGTCCGGCGGGGGCGGCGGCGGCGTCGAGCCGTGGGCCGCCGCGGGTTGCGTGACGGGCGCCGGCGCGGGCGAAGCTTCCTTCACGGGCGGCGGCACGTCGGTTTCGGGCTCGACGGGCGGCGTCTTCTTCGCGGCGAGGCTGAAGAGCGAGACCGCCGTCGCCGGGCGGCGCCCGGGCTCGGTGCGGCGCGGCGCGGGCGGCGGCAATGGAGCGGCCGCGGGCGCGACACCGGCGCGGTCGGGCAAGCGCCGGCCGGCGACGAGACCCTGACCGAGCTGGAGCGCGGCCGTGCGGAGGCGGGTCACGTCGGCGCCCGCGTCTTCGACGACCCGGCGGGCGGCCGCGCGCGGCTCGCCGAGCAGGGCGATGAGCAGGTGCTCGGCCGAAGCGCGCGTTTTCCCCATGCGCGCGCCGATGGCGTGCGCCTTGGACAGGAGCTGCCGCACCGAATCCGCGAAGTCGTCGGGGACGCTCCGGCCGAGGCGCAGGATCTCGTCGAGCGAGAGTTTGCGCTCTTGGAGCAGCAGCGCGGCCGGGCTCGGGCGCGCGGCGATGGCGGCGAGCAGGTGCGCGCTCGTCAGCCGATCCTTCTGACGGCCGGCGAGATCCTCGGCCAGCTGCTTCAGGGCGTTCAGTTCAGGCTCGATCCGGGCGGACGTCATCCCGAACGAGCTTCTGCCCCGCGGGCTCGGAACGGCCAACTTCTCGCCGACTCGAGCCCTGGGCCGGCCTGGACCGGGGGCTATTCGCGGGCGAGCAGGCGCTCGCCGGCCGGCAGCCGGAGCACTTCGAGCGCCCCGGGGCCGCCCACGGCGACGAGCGGCTCGCTCTCCGAGAGCACCACGTGACGGTCGCGCACGGCGAGCTCGGCCCAGTCGTTGCCGCCCTCGGGCTCGCCGGGCGGGAGCGCACGGTCGAGGACACGCGTGCCGTCGTTATCGAAGACGACGAGGCGGAAGCGCCGCTCGGCGTCGCCCGGCTCGTCCACGACGACGAGCGCGAGGTAGTCGGGGCTCGCGTCGGCGTCGAACGGCGCGGCCCCGGCGCTGAAGCGCTGCTTGACGAGGAGCCGCTCGCCGAGCTGCCAGAGCTCCACGCGGCCGTCGGCGGCGAGCGCCCACGCTTCATCCACGCGCCGGCCCGGCAGCAGGCGCCACGGTGGAAAATCGGTCGCGAGCGGGCGCGGGCGGCTCTCCGGCAAGCCCGCGCGCACGCCGCTTGCCGCCGCGAACACGAACGCGCCGTCGCGCAGGCTCGCGACCGGGCCGCCGTCGTAACCCTCGAGGGTTATTTCCTTGTCGAAGGAGCGCGTCGGGTCCAGGGCGAGTCGCTGGCGCACGAAGCTCTTCCCGGGGCCGTGTACGGCCCAAAGCAGATTGGAGTCGCGCCGCTCGGGCAAGAGCACGGTGCCCGGAAACCACGCGACGGGCGGCAAGCGCACCGGCGCCTTGGCGGCGGGATCGATCCTGAGCGCCTCGCTCGCGCCGACCGCGACGACCGAGCCGCCCGCGACGGCGACCACCGCGCGCGCGCCGTCGAGTCGCGGTTCCATGGTGGTGGTGAAGTCGGGCGTCGCGAGCACCTCGAGACGATCGGTTTTGGCGCGCACGAGCAGGTGTCGTCCGAAGGCGAGCGGCTGAAGTTGCCAGGCAGGCGCAGCGAGTGAAATTTTCGCGTGCACCGAGGCGAGCACGCTCGCGACCGCGAGCTCGCCCGGGTTTTCGTCGGACGGTTCGGCGGCGGACACCACGCTCCGTTCCGGGGCGGGCCCGCGCTTGCACGCGGCCGCGAGCGCGCCGAGCGCGAAGAGCAGGCAAGCGACGAAACCACGCATGCGGCTCGTGACGCTACCCCAGGTTGGTGTAGTTTCCCGGGCCGTGTCGCCTCGGCTCGTTCGCGTGCTCGTCGCCGCCGCAGGAGCGCTCGTCCTTTTCGGCTGCGAGCGGCTGCGTGACGTGAAGCGCTGCCGGACGCTGGCCGAGAACGTGAATTCGTCCCTCGATACGATCGAAGCGGTCACGGCGGGGTCGGGCGCGCCGGCGGCGTCGGCCTACGGCAAAGCCACGCTCGAGTACGAGGCGCTCGCGAAGAAGCTCGAAGGGTTCGACGGCGGCACGCCGGAGCTCACCAGGGCCGTCGAAGAATACGCGGCCGTGGCGCGCTCGAGCGCGCACGCGTCGGCGGCGCTCGCTCAAGCGCTGAACGCGAAGAACGGCGTGAGCGTGCAGCTCTCCTCGCACGATCTCGAACGGCTGAGCCACCAAGAAAAAGCGATCGCGCGGCGCATCGACGACGAATGCGAGCCGCGCTGAGCGTCCGCGACGAACCACGCGCCGTCACGGACACGTGAGCTCGTTCGGGTGGAGACGCAGGCAGCCGCCGTAGCCGTAAAACGAGTTCGCGCATGCGGGAGCGCAGATGACGAGCTCGGTGACGGTGTCGCTCTCCGGCACGAAGTACCACCAGAAGCCGGGCTCGCCGCTCCAAGGGTCGGAAGCGGGACAACCGGGCACAACGTCCGTGCACTTGTATTCGTCGTAGAAGGACGAGGGCGCGATGAGCGGTCGGCCGTCCTCGAGCCCGCCGCACGAACCGGTGAAGAACGTCGCGCCCTTCGGGTAACACCGCGCGTCGACGCCGTGCAGGCGAAAGACGCACGCGCCGGCCGGGAGCTCGGAGCGATCCCACTCGGAGGGATCCGGGGTCGGGTACGGCACGCCCTCGGGCGGCGGGTTCGGCGCCACGGAGTAATCCGGCACTTGGAGCGACTCGATCGACACGCCGTCGGGCAGCGCGCCGATCGCCAGCTCGGGACCGAACTCGACGAGGAGCTCGGGCGGACAATTCGGCGGCGATTGCGGCGCGGGCGACGCGCTCGCTTCGGAAGAAGACGCACCGCTCACGTAGCGGCGGGATTCGCCGCCGCACGCGAACACGAGCGCGCACCATGCCAAGACGACCCCGAGGCCGGAGGGCGCACCCGCGATCAATTGCAGGTCGAAGTGTTCGGAACCAGGATCAAGCACCCGCCGCTCGGGGTGAAAGAGTTCGCGCATTCCGGCGCGCAAATCACGAGATCGGTGAACGGCGTGCCGTCCGCTTCGATGCCCGTGTTCGCCAGGTACCACCAGTAGCCCGGCGCATCGACGTAGGGCTCGGCGCTCGGACAGCCGGGAGTTTCGTTGCAATCATGCACCTCGTAAAACGAGCCGGGGGACACATGAAAGGCGTCCGCGTGGTAGTCACCGCAGGTATCGGTGAAAAACTGGCCGCCGCGCGGGTAGCAGTCGCCGTTCACGCCGACGAGTCGAAAGACGCACGCCCCCGCGGGAAGCGCCGAGCGATCCCACGTCGAAGGATCCGGATTGGCGTCGACCATGGTGCCCGGCGGCGGGATCAGGCTCGGCGGAAACGTCGGTTCCTGCTCGGGCTCGACCGTGATGCCGTTGCTCAGCGAGATCGACCTCGAGACGCTTGGATCGACGTCGATCTCGAGGCGGTCGGGACACGACGGCGGGTTCGGCGGCGGCATGGTGGGCGGCACGGACGTCGCCGTGACGGTGGGCGCGGGCGCCGTGGTGCTCGGCGCGGGCGGCGACGTGTCGGTCGCGCTCGGCGCGGCGGTGCTCGAGGGGGCCGGCGCCGTTTCGGTCGCGCTCGGCGTCGGGACCTCGTCGATGGTGCGCCGCGATTCGCCGCCGCACGCGAGCGCGACGGCGCCGCACAGCGCGAGCGCGCCGGCGCGCGTCACGTGCCCCGAACCCCCGAAACGCCCACGTTCTCTCGCGCGCATGCGCGTGCAAGCGTAGCTCAGTGCGGGGCCGTGCGCTTCGGAGCCCCCCGTTCTTCCTTCAGGTTCACGACGCGCCGCTCGCGCGCCCCGACGCTCACCTGGCCCCAGAGGTAGCTGATGCGACGGCGAAAGGCGCCGGGATCGTCGCCCCCGAGCAACCAAAGGTCGCGCGGGTCGTTCTCGGCGTGGAGCATCGGCTGCCAGGTCCCGCCCTCGGCCCACGTGAGCGCGCTCGGTTTGCCGAGCACCACCCGCGCGATGAGCACGCCGCAGAGGGCGCGCCGCCCCATGCCCGCGCACAAACTCAAGACGGTGAGCTCGTCGTTGCCCGCCGGCCACCACGTCCACATGCGATCGGGCGCGATGGCGCCGTGCCGGGTGAGCGCCGTGCGCGCGTCGTCGGGCAACACCTTGAGGAGCTCCGGGACGAGTCCCGCGTCCAAGCGATCGCGCGCTTCGAGCTTGCGCGGGTGGCGGATGGCGAGCTCGACGTCGGGCGCGGCGCCGCTGCCCATGCAGCAGCGAAACCCGATGCTCGGTGCCTTGGTGTCGGCCGAGCGCGCGATGGCGTTCGCGCAGCGACCGGCGAGCTCGCCCGCGGGCGCGTTGCCGCCGCGCACCGTGACGAGCCCCGTCGTGCCGCGACGAAACGGGCTCGCCGTCCATTCCCAAGCGCCGCCGTGCATGTCCCACACGCCGTAGTCGCTGCGGCAGCCGACACGGATGCCGCTCGGCCGCAAGCTCGGGGCGCTGCCGGTACCGCACACGTCGGCGCGATAACGGTCGCCGTATTCGTAGGTGTGGTTGTCGGGACCTTTGCACGCACGCTCCCACTCGAGCTCGCCGCAGAGTCGCTTGCCGTGCTCGGCGCAGAGGTTCGCGGCGTCGTCGCGCGCGACGTTCGTGAGCGGGATGGCGCCCTCTTCGTTCGGGTACGCGTACTCGTCGATGTAAAACGGCGGCACGATGACTTGCTCGCCCGCGACCTCTTCGTCGGCGAGGCGCGGATAGCGATCCGGCGGCGTGCCGACGACGAGCGCTCCCGACGGAATGAACACCATGCCCTGCCGCGGTACGGGCGGCGGCACCGGCGGCAAGATGTGGCTCTTGCCGGAGGCGGAGGCGCTCGCCGCGGGCGCGTCGCCCGTCTTGGTCTTCTGCGCACAGCCGACCGCCGCGCCGAGACACGCGACACCGAGCGCCGCCGTGGCGACGGCGCCGGGCGGCCGCCATCGCGCCCTCACGGCTCGGGTCGCTCGTCGCGTTCGCGCAGGCCGAGCTCTTTCATCTTGAGCTGCAAACCCTTGCGCGAAATCTTGAGCAGGCGCGCGGCGTGCGTCACGTTGCCGCCCGTCTGCTCGAGCGCCTTGACGATGAGCTCGCGCTCGAGCCGGCTCATGGCCGCCTTGACCTGCTCCTTCAAGCCGTCGGTCGCGGCGGGGCTCGCGGTGACGGCGGGCTTGGTCGTCGGCGCGGCGTGCGGCGGCTCGGGCGTGCGGTGAAGCTCGCTCGGAATGTCGGAAGCGCGGAGCGCGTCGCCGTCGCAGAACAATACGGCGCGCTCGATCACGTTCTCGAGCTCGCGGATGTTGCCGGGCCACGGGTGCTCGAGCAGCACGTCGAGCGCGTCGGGCTCGATGCCCGTCACGTTCTTGCGCAGGCGCGCGTCGAATTTGCGCACGAAATGCGAGACCAGCAGCGGGATGTCCTCGCGCCGCTCGCGCAAGGGCGGGAGCCGCATCGGCACGACGTTCAGGCGATAGTAGAGATCCTCGCGGAAGGTGCCGGCCGCGATTTCCTTCTTCAGGTCGGTGTTGGTGGCCGCGACCAAGCGCACGTCGACGCGAATCGTGCGCACGCCGCCCACGCGTTCGAACTCGCTCTCTTGCAGCGCGCGCAGGAGCTTCACCTGCATTTCGACGGGAATCGAGCCGATTTCGTCGAGGAAGAGCGTGCCGCCGCTCGCGAGCTCGAAGCGGCCCGGCTTCGACCCGACCGCGCCGGTGAAGGCGCCGCGCTCGTAGCCGAAGAGCTCGCTCTCCATCAGACTTTCCGGCACCGCGGCGCAGTTGATGGCGACGAACCGACCGGTGCGCCGTTTGCCCTGATAGTGAATCGCCCGGCCGGCCAGCTCCT
>DATJXW010000009.1:0-2936 GCA_035499895.1 Polyangiaceae bacterium
CGAGCGCGAGGGCGGGGGGGGCGAGCGCGAGGGCGGGGGGGGCGAGTGTCGAGCGCTGGGTCGTGGTGGGCGCGGAGTGGTGACGGGCTCGTGGGGCTAGAGGGCCTGTGCGCCTTGGGCGGTCTTGATGGCGTTGTCGAGAGCTGAGGGGCTGTAGCCGATGAGGATTTGTCCCATGATGTCGATGACGGGGATGGAGGCGCCGCCACGACCGGCTCGCGCGAGCTTTTGTTGCATTTCGGCCTGCGCGGCTTCGCTTTCTTCGATGTCCTTGTGGACGACGGTGACGCCGTGCGCCTGGAGGTAGTCGGCCGCCATGTGGCACGGCTTGCACCAGTTGGCGCCGTAGATGATGGCGGTGAGCTTGGTGGCGCCGGCGGGCATCTTGCCGTTCGCGGCGGCGCTGGCGGACGGCGGCGGGGCCGCGCTCGGTGCGAGCGCCTCGAGCCGCGCTTTGCGCCGCGATGCGCCGAGCTCGTCCCACTGGGCGCGCGTCATCGTGGTCAGGCGGTACGAGCCGTCCGGCGTCGTCTCGTCGAGGTTCGCCACGTACACGAGGTCGCCCGTGCCCGCTTCTTTGTCGGCGGCGACGACGCGCACTTGTTTGCGACCTTCCGGCGGCACGTCGGCCGGCTTTTGCACGACGTGAAAATCGCCCTTGTCGTCGATCCACGTGATGAGCAGGTTCGGCGTGTCCGCGTTCACCGCGAAGGCGGGCAGCGCGCTCGATTTCGGCGCGGCCGACACCGGTTTCGGCGAGCTCGCGTCGTCGCTGCGCTTGCAGCCGGAGGCTCCGACGAGCCACAGGCAGCAGAGCGCACGCAGCACGAAAAGGAGGACGTTCGTCACGTCGTTTCGCTGGCGCCTTTGCCGCCGAGTTCTTCGGAGAGGGAAACCCATGCCTTGAAGACCTTCTCGAGCTCACCCGAGAGCTCACGCTCTTTTTTAGCCCAATTGTGGAGCTCCTCCCAGTTCGAGCCCGAGGCCTCGACGAGGAGCTTCTTGTAGTGTGCCACCTCGGCTTCGAGCTCGCCCACGCGGGCCTCGAGCAATGCGACCTGTTTCGTTTTGCGCTCGATGTCGCGCGCCTGCTCGCGCCGGACACGATGCGCGTCGGCGCCGGACGCGCCGCCCTGGCTCGGGCCGGGTGCCGCCGGTTTCGCCGCCGGGGCCGGTTTTTGGGGTGGGGGGCTCGGTGGCGCCTGCCGTGACCGTTGCTCCTTGCGCTCGCGGTCGCGCGGCCGTTCGGCGCGCGCCGCGGCGTCGCGGATCCGCGCGAGCGCCTCCACGTAGTCTTTGAAGCCGCCCTCGTAGATGTCCACCTTGCCGTCGTGGAAGCTCACGGTGCGCGTGCTCACCGTTTCGAGGAAGCGCCGATCGTGCGAAACGAGAATGACCGTGCCTTCGAACCCGACGAGCGCCTCCTCCAAAATCTCCGCCGCGGGGATGTCGAGGTGGTTCGTCGGCTCGTCGAGGTAGAGCAGATTGCGCGGCTCGAGCAAGAGCTTCGCGAGCGCGAGGCGCGTCCGTTCGCCGCCGGAGAGGCTCGCGACTTTGCGCAGCGGGTCGTCCGCGTAAAAGCGGAAGCGCGCGAGGTACTCACGCGCGCCGTCGACGTTCAGGTCGCCGCGCACGCTCCGGATCTCCTCGACGCCCGATTTCTTCGGATCGAGCGAGCCGAGCTGCTGATCGAAGTAGCCGTCGCGCAGGTTCGTGCCGCGCCGCACCTCGCCGCGGTCGCCCGCCATGCCGCGCTCGGCGAGGATCTTCATCATGGTCGTCTTGCCCGAGCCGTTCGGCCCCACCACGGCCACGCGGTCGCCGCGCCGGATCAAGATGTCCACGCCCGAAAACAGCGTTTGCCCGCCGCGCTCGGCGCCGAGCCCCTTCGCCTCGAGCACGATGTCGCCGCTCCGGGGCGCTTCGGCGAAACGGAAGCGCACCTTCGCGGCGCGCGCCCACACGTCCTCGGGGCGCTCCACGCGCTCGAGCTTCTCGAGCATGCGGCGCCGTGACTGCGCCTGCTTCGTCTTTTGCCCGGCGATGTTCTTGCGAATGAAGTCTTCGGTCTTCGCGACCATCGCCGCTTGCTCTTCGGCGAGCTTCCGTTCGCGTTCGAGATCGGCCGCGCGCTCTTCGTGATACGCGCTGTACGGCAGCGGGTACGTGCGAAACGTCCGCTGTCCGAGCTCGAACGTGAAGGGGCACGCCGCGTCCAAAAACGCGCGATCGTGCGATACGACGAGCACCGCCGCGCGCAAGCCCGAGAGGTGCCCTTCGAGCCAGCGAATCGTGTCGAGATCGAGATGATTGGTCGGCTCGTCGAGCAGGAGCAGCTCCGCGTCCGTCGCGAGCACGAGGCCGAGCTCGAGCCGCCCGCGCTCGCCGCCCGAAAGCGTCTTCACGTCGCGCTCGAGATCGGATTCGCGGAAGCCGAGCTCGGTCGCGATCGCCTCGACCTGGTGCTCGAGCGCGTCGGCGCCCGCGTGGTGGTAGCGCTCGGTGAGCTCGGACAAGTGCTCGAGCGCGCTCTTTTCGCCGCTCGCCGCGTCGGCTTGCGCCCGCGAGAGCTCGCGCCGGAGCGCGACGAGGTCGCCGAACCCGGCGAGCATCGCGTCGCGCACGCTGCCTTCGAGGCGGCTCTCGTGGCTCTGCCGGTAATAGCCGACGCTCGCGCCCTTCTTGATCACGACGGACCCCGCGTCGGGCGTGATTTCACCGCCGATGGCGCGGAGCAGCGTGCTCTTGCCGGCGCCGTTCGGCGCGACCAGAGCCGCACGCTCGCCCGCTTCCAGACGGAAGGTGACGTTCTCGAAGAGCGGCGTATTCGTGTAGCCGAACTTCAGACCTGCGACTTCGATGACGGGCACGGCTCTTGAACCTGGAAGCGCGGCCGTTTAGCACCGCGCTCGGGCGAGAGCGATCCGAAGATTGCG
>DATJXW010000010.1:0-75240 GCA_035499895.1 Polyangiaceae bacterium
CGAGCTCGGCCGCCACCGCGACGAGACGATCGGTCTCCTTGATGCGGATGTTGGCGACGTTGCGGATCCGAGTCGTGCCCGCAGCGAGCGGCGCGACGGCGGCGAGCGACATCACCGTGTCGGAGATGTCGTGCATGTCGATGTCGATGCCGCGGAGCGCGCGGCCGCGCACCGTGGTGCTCGTCGCGGAGCGAACGACTTCGGCGCCGGCGAGCTCGAGCGCGTCGACGAAGCGGTAGTCGCCCTGAAGCGCGCCGACGCCGAGATCCGGCACCGTGATTGTGCCGCCCGTCGCCGCCGCGAGCGCGAACGGATAGCTCGCCGACGACGCGTCCGGCTCGACGGCGTAGCTGCGCGCGCGGAGAGTCGCGCGCCGCACGACGAAGCCACCCTCCGTCTCGTCGATGCGCCCGCCGAAATCGGCGACCATGCGCCGCGTGATCTCGACGTACGGCCGACTCACGAGTCGCCCCTCCACGCGGATCTCGAAGTCGCCCTCGGCGCCCGCGCCGGACAGCATGAGGGCCGAGAAATATTGGCTCGAACGGCCGCCGGGCATGCTGACGGAGCCGGCCGGCAACTTCCCGCCGTGCACGGTGAGCGGCGGGCAGCCCGTCGCGCAATCGATGCGCACGCCGAGCTGCCGCATGCCGTCGACTTGATCCTGCAGCGGGCGGCGCGCCATCGCTTCGTCACCCACAAGGGTGACGGGTCCGTCGACCAGCGCGGCGAGCGCGGTGAGAAAGCGCACGGTCGTGCCGCTGTTGCCGACGAAGAGCGGCTCCTTCGGCGCCCGCAGCCGCGAACGGCCGCCCTGAACGACGAGCGTCGTCGGGCCTTCGTCCTCGACGCGGATGCCGAGCGCTTCGAGCCCCGCGCGCATGTGGCGCGTGTCGTCGCTGTGCAGCACGCCCTCGAGCCGGCTTTCGCCCTCGGCGAGCGCGGCGAGCACGAGCGCGCGGTTCGTGATGCTCTTCGAGCCCGGCACGCGCCAGGTGAGCTCCGGCGCGCGCGCGAGCGCCGTGAGCGCGAGCGGCCCCGCGGGAAAGCGCGTCACGTGCCCCCGCAGAGCGACGCCGCGGTCGAGAGCGGGGCGCGGCAGGTCTGCGTCGCCTTGTCGCAGATGAACGAGACGCACTCGGCGTCTTCGGTGCAACTCGGGCCGCCGAAGTTCGTCGCCTTCTTGCAGACGCCGTCGACGACGTCGCAAAAGGAACCTAGGCCGCATTCCATATTCGAAGAGCTGGGATCACACATGGAGCCCTCGGGCGTCGCCTGCACGCACGTGCCGACCTCGCCGGGTTCGTTCGCGGTGCAATAGAGACCGAGGTCGCACGTCGATACGTCGCCGTTCGGATAGGGGCAAGCGTCGCCTTCGGCGAGGAGCTCGATTTTCTGGCACACGCCCCCGATGCAGGCGGCCGTCGCGTCGCCGTCGGGCAGCGCGCAGCGGGCGTCGTCGTCGCAATCGCGACCTTCCGGCGTCGTGCCGTCGATCACGCGGCAGCTCGCCCAGAGCTCGCGCCGAATCGCGACCGTCTCGTCCCAATCGGCGAGGCACGTGTCGTACGACGCCTGATGCGCGGCGAGGCACGCGTCCGCCGACGACCCGTCGTACGTCGCGAGGCCCGCCGCGACGAGCTCCGCCGACGGCATGCACACGTGCTCGACGTACGTCTCCACGCAGGCGTCTTGATCGAGCGGCGCCGACGTCGCCTGAGCGCAACAGGGTGCGGCGGCGGCGCAAAGGCGCGTGCCGAAATCGGTGCAGTCCGACAGCACCTGGTCGAGCACGTCGGTTTGCGTGCCCGTTTGAGCGGCCTTGGTCGGCTGCTCGTGATCGTGCGAGGGCGAGCCGCAGGCGGTGAGCGCGACGAGCGCCGCGCCGAGCGCGAGCGCACGCGTGGCCACGACCCCGGATGCACGCAGCGGCGGCATTCGGACGAGAATACACGACGTCCGCCCGCGCCACGGGACGACGCCGTGACGCGGGGTGTCCCCGGCGCGCGCGGGCGCGAGACGCGGCGCGCAGGGCCGAAAACGCAGCCGAACGGCGTGTTGTCGGAGCGTGTAGGTGCGTGGGGGACGCTACGTGGACGTCGTGAGGAGGTCGGTGAGCATGCCTTGATTGAGCGTCACGGAGGTCATGTTGACGTTGTCCGTGCCCGTCGTGCTGCCGACGCTCGTCGCGTCCACGCCCACCGCGTGCAACACCGTGCGCAGAAAATCATTGTGACTCGGACTCGTGCCCGTCGTGGCCACGCACGGTTGTGAGTAGCTCATCGGGAAACTCACGACCGAGCCTCGCTTGACGGGAATGTTCTGACCGGCAGCGAGCAAGAACGGCATGTTGTAGTGCTGATGCCCGTTGCTGCTGTCGATTTCGCTGCCCCAAACCACCAGCGTGTCGTCGAGCACGCCGTGCGCCTGCAGCTGACTCACGAGGTACGCAAACTCTTCGGCGTAGTAGTTCTCCCACACCGAGAGCTGTGACCACGCGCTCGCGTACGTCATCAACATCGAGGCGGTCGGGTCGTCCTCGTGGTCGAGGCACATGTACTGGTAGTCGGGCGGCATCACCGGAAGCATCTCGATGAACTCTTGGAGCATCGGCACCGTGTGCGACGTGTTGTGGTGATCCATCGACTGACCGACGGCTTGCGCGTTGCTCGCCGCCTGGTCGTATTGAATGACGCCCGAGCGCGTGACGCCGCACGCGAGCGCCGCGACGAGCAAATCGATCGCGAGCCGTGAACGGTCGCGATACCAGTGCGACGACATGCTGAAGTCGATGCTGTTCTCGGGCGGCGCCCACACCGGCGGACCGCCGTTCGTCACCGTCGGCTCGGTCGGGATGGTCGGCAGCGTGCACGACACCTGCGTGATCGTTTGATTCGCCTTGCTGAGGGCGTCTTGCATCGCTTGAAGTTGGTGATTGTCCTCCGTGCAGAGGCGCGGCAAGAGCGCGCTCATCTGCTTGTTCAGCGCGTCGAACATCGCCGAGCGCGCGTTCGCTTTCGCGACGTCGGCGGCGCTCGGGCCCGACATGCTCATGACCGCGCCGGCCATGTACTGGTCCATCACGTCCCAGCAGCTCTTCAGCGGATCGCGAGCCGTACCCGACGCATCGTAAACGCAGCGGTTGTCGGGGCTCGCGTTTTCAGCCGTGTTCAGCCAGCCGATGACCTGCTGGTAGAGGCTGTCCGAGCGCGCGGTGCCCGTCGCTTGCGCCATGAACGTGGTGTCGATGCTCGGATACTTCACCTGCAAGTCGCCAGTCATCCCCTCGGCTGAGCCCGTGAAAAGCGACTTCATCCCGCCCTCGTGCGTCCCGCCGATCACCGGAGCCGCGTAGTTCCGGATGCCCTCCGTGACCACGATGTTCTGCGCGTACGGCTGCAGCGGCGTGAGGTTCTGCCGGAACGTCATCGCACCCGACGACGTGTCGGCGCCCCACAAATGGCGGATACGCCCGTTCGGGCTGAACACCAGGACGAGCTTCGTGGGCGCGGCGCCCTGCGCGTAGCTCGGCAGGTTGCGCAAGAACGGCAGCATCGCGGCCGTGGCGCCGACGCTGGTCAAGAAACGACGGCGGGAGCTCCGCAAGCGGTGCGGGTTCATTGGCACTCCTCCCCGGCTTTCACGATGTTGCGTTCTTGCATGAGGGAGCTCGTAGCGACCTCCACGAACAAAGTCTGAAGATTGAAGTTGGCGGCCTTGAAGGCGTTCCAAATGTCGGAGAGACCGCACGCGTCCGAGTTCGATTCAGCGCGGCCGAGCGCGTAGCGCGTGGTCTGGATGGCGAAGCACTGCTCGGGCACTTCGCTCGTACCGAGAATGTTGAGGAGCGCCGCGGTGCTGTCGAAGTCCGCGGCAAAGGTGTTGGCGACGCCGGCCACGATCTTGCCGGCCGTCGAGGTCGCGAGGGCCGTGTTGTAAACGCCGTCGGGGCCGTACGTGCCGAACGCCTCGCCGATCGGGTCCATGAGCGCGTGGCAGCCTTTGCAGAGGGGGTTATTCGCGTGCGCGTCGAACACGTCTTGCGCGGTCTGGCCGCTCGTCGGTTCGGCGACGGACATGTCGACGTTCATGCCGGGCGGGCCGACGGGATCGCAGAGCATCGCGGCGCGGATGATTTTTCCGCGCTGCGTCGGCGAACCGAGGTCGCCCTTGATGTGCGAGCGCATGAACGAGGCGCGGAGCAGCAAGCCGGCGCGCTCGGCCGGCAGCGTCAGCGTGCCGTCCGCGTTCACCGACACGCCGTAGAACTGCGCGAGCGCCTGGTTGCCCTTGCTCTGCGTGGTCGTGAAGAGGTCCCCGTACGTGCTCGTGCCTTGCGCCATCGCGGTGAACACGTCGCCGGTTTCGGCGTCGATGGCTTGAGCCGTCGCGTCGGTGCCGGTCGAGACGCTGAGCGCGAGCCAGTGATCGATGAAGTCGTGGAGGACCGGCTGCGCTTTCGCGTCCTGGAACATGCGCGTCGCTTGCGTGCGGACGCCGTCCGCCGTCGCGAGGCCGCCGCCGTCCGCCGCGGTGAGGAGCGCGGTGTCCGGCACGCTGCGCCAGAGAAACGTCGCGAGGCGACCGGCGACTTCACCCGGGGTGAGCTTCGCGACCGTGCCGCTCGCGGTGCCGAACTCGACCACGTAGAGAAAGCGCGGTGAGTCGAGGATGAAGTGGACGGCCGTGCTCGCGGCGAGCGTCGTGTCGCTCGACGCGATGCCGTCGTAGAGCGCTTCGAGCGTCTGCTTGTCGGCGTCTTCGAGCACGCCGTGGAACGCTTGGCGCGCCTTGCCGTCGAGCCACGTCTTGATGCACGCGCCGTCCGACGCCGCGCAGCCGGACGCTTGCGCGACGTTGCTCGCGACCTGATCGGCCACCGTTTGCGCCGCGGTGTCGTAGCTCGTGAATTGGTCGCTCGTCATCTGATCGACGATGTTCGCGACGAACACGCCGCCGAGGAGCTCGTCCGACGGGAGCGAACCGACCGGCACCGTCACGCCGAAGAGATCGCGCGCTGCGTTCGCGTACTCGAGCTGCGACAAGCGGCGCAGCGGCGTGACGCCGATCGCGTTCGGATCGCTGCACATCGCGAGCGCCGACACGCCGACACCCGGTGCCGGCGTCGTGCCCGACGAACCGCCGCTCCCGCTCGTGCTTCCGCCCGCACCCGAGGTCGAACCGCCCGTGCCGCCCGCGCTCGAGCCGCCCGACGACGTCATGTTGCCGCCGCCGCTGCCCGGCATGCTCGAACCGCCCGTCGCGCCGGCTCCGGTACCGGTTCCCGTTCCGCCCGACGAAGGCGCGCTCGTGTCCCCCAACTTGTTGCCTGCCGAGCAGCCGATGCACGCGAGCAGTGCGACCGCTGAAGCTATTCGCATCGAGAGTTCCTAGAGCGAGATCGGCGTCCGATCCAGTCGGCGCCGAGCGTGGTGAGGACCACGTGCTCGCGTCGTTGCGAAAGCACGAGGTTTCGGCTCTTTTTGTTGTTCTAACGGAAAATTACAACACCGATACCGAGAAAGTTCTTGCAGGTGGCTCAGCGGAGGCGGTTCACCCGACGCAACAAGAGCGCGTGCTCGCGCCGGGGCTGCTTCGCGAACGCGTGCTCCGTCGGCGCGTGCAGGTGCGGACGCTTTTGTGACGCCGCGGCGACGAGCGCGAGTCCGGCGCTCGGCGCGAGTCCGCGCACGAGCTCGTCGGCGTACACGGCGCGCATCGCGAGCACCGAGTCCGCGATGACGAGCACGGCCGCCCCGCGCGGCGAGAGCACGCGCCCGAGCTCTTCGAGCGCGGCGCCGAGTTCACTCCGGAAGCGCGCGAGCGCGTGACCGAACGAGACGCCGCGCGCATGCCGGCGCGCGCCGATCTCGTGCTCCTCGAAGCGCTCCTCGGGCAGCTCGAGCCAGCGCAACCGATCACGATGATGCACGACGTAGTCGTAGACGCCCGCGTACGGCGGCGAGGTCACGACGAGGTCGACCTTGCCGTCGCCGACCGCGTCGAGATTGCGCGCGTCGCCGTGGATCACCTTCGCGAGCGGCGCGCGGGGCGGCAGGCGCGCCTTGGCGGCTTCGAGCCGGCGCGCCAAATCCTGAGCTTTTCTCAGGAAAAAGCGCGTCGTGTAGCCGGCGGAGACGCGCTTCTCGCCTTCGGCACGACCGGTGTCGCCGGCGCGCACGCTGACCTTCGTGAGCACCGCCGAGAGCACGAGCAGGAGCGCGCGCGCGAGCGCTTCGTTCTCGACGCGCGCGATGCCGTCCTTCAAGCCGTCGAGCTCGAGCAAGACGTGCGGCGCGAAGAGCGCGACGTCGATGTCCTCGTAGCGGCGCGTCGCGCCGGCGCGCGCGCGGCGCCGGTCGTCCGCGTGCTCGGCGACGCGCGTCGCGACGGGGACGAGCCGCGCGGTCCACGGCGCGCCGGGGCCGTTCGCTTTGAGCTCGGAGAGCTCGACGGCGAGCGGGTTCACGTCGACGCCGAGCGCCGCGCGTCCGGCGAGCCGCGCTTCGACGAGCACGGTGCCGCTGCCGCAAAACGGGTCGAGCACGCGCTCGCCCGGACGCGAAAGTCCCTCGATCAGCCGCCGCGCGGTGTCGGGATGGAGGCGCGCCGGGTAGCTGTGAAAGCCGTGAACGTGCGCTTGCGTCGCGGTTTCGTCGGGCGTGACGCCGAGCGCGGCTTCGAGCGCGCGCCGCTCGTCCTCGGAGCCGCCCGCGAGCTCGATGGCGCCTCCGACGTGCGAGAGGGCGCGCCGCTCGCGCTTCTTGACGACGGGCGCGGCCGCGCGGCGCTCGGCGTCTTTACGTTTTCGCCCGGACGCGATGCGTCGAGCGGCGCCGTCGAGGGGCGGCCTAGCCGATGCCACGGAGCTCGGTCGCTTCCTTCACGCGCCGCACGCCGACGACGAACGCCGCCGTGCGCATCGAGCACTTGAACTCGTCCATGCACGCGGCGATGGCGCGGTGCGCCTGGACGATGTGCTTCTCGAGCATTTCGTTCACGAGCTCTTCACTCCACTTGAGCTTCTGCGTGTTCTGCGTCCACTCGAAGTAGCTCACGGTGACGCCGCCCGAGTTCGCCCAAATATCGGGGATGCACACGATGCCGCGCTCGTTGAAGATCTGGTCGGCTTCGGCCGTCGTGGGGCCGTTCGCCGCTTCGAGCACGTATTTGGCTCGAATGTCGCGCGCGTTCCCCTCGTGGAGCACGTGGCCGAGCGCCGCGGGCACGAGCACGTCGCCTTCGACCTGCAAGAGATCCTTGTTGCTCAGGGGTTCGGCGCCCGCAAAATCGACGACGCTGCCGGTCGCGCGCGCGTGCGCGGCGAGCCCCGGAACGTCGAGACCGTCCCCCTTGAACACGCCGCCGCGAAGGTCGCTCACGGCGACGACGCGCGCGCCCGCGGCGTGGAGCAACCGCGCGAGCCAGCTCCCCACGTTGCCGAAACCCTGAATTGCGAAGGTCGTGCCCTCGAGCTTCTTCCCGGCGGCGCCGAGCACTTCACGCACGGCGAAGAGACAGCCGCGCCCCGTCGCCGCGTCGCGACCGAGCGAGCCGTGGAGCTCAAGCGGCTTGCCGGTGACGACGGCCGGCGAAAAGCCGTGCCGCCGGCTGTACTCGTCGAAGAACCAGCCCATCACCTGGGCGTTCGTGTTCATGTCCGGCGCGGGAATGTCCGTGTTCGGACCGATGACGGGCGAAATCTGCTCGACGAAGCGGCGCGTGAGCCGCTCGAGCTCACGGCGCGTGAGCTGCTTCGGGTCGACTTGAATGCCGCCCTTCGCGCCGCCGAACGGCACGTCGACGACGGCCGTCTTCCAGGTCATGAGGCTCGCGAGCGAACGCACCTCGTCGAGATCGACGTCGGGGTGGTAGCGGAGGCCGCCCTTGAACGGACCGCGCGAATCGTCGTGCTGAACGCGATAGCCGATGTAGTGACCGAGCGAGCCGTCGTCGAGCTCGATGATGAGCTCGACGCGGAGCTCGCGACTCGGCGTGATGAGGGCCGTGCGCAAGCGCTCCGGCAGCGCCAAGAGCTCGAAGGCGCGCTCGAGGTAATGGTTCGTCGTTTGATACGCGTTCATCGCCATCGTTCGTGTTGGTCCTTCACCGCGGCGAAAACTTCCGAATCGCTGAGCACGTGGTCAGCCGAACGAGCATAGGCGAGGAGCGCCCCGACGAGTGCGTCGTTCGCGGGAATGCCGCGCGCCGCCAGCCAATGCTCGACGTTCGCGCGCCCGGAGAGCGGCCCGATGCACAATTCTTGAGAGCGGCCGACGGCCGACGACGGCACCGCGCCGTACACCCGCTCGGAGAGCCAGTTACTCTGGCGTTCCGCCTTGCGAATCGCCGCCGCGTGCACGCCCGTGGCCGTGCGAAACGCGCCCTCGCCGACGAGCGGGTGGTTCGCGGGGACGACGGCGCCGAGGAGCTCGGCCGCTCGCTTGCAATAGTCGGCGAGCGGCGCGAGCTCGCGCGAAAAGCGGCCGTCGAGCCAGAGGTTCAAGACGAAGAGCTCGAGCGGCGTGTTGCCGGCGCGTTCGCCGAGTCCGAGCGCCGTCCCGTGCACGCGGTCGACGCCGGCGTCGAGGGCGGCGAGCGCGTTCGCGAGCGAGAGTCCGCGATCGGCGTGACCGTGCCAATCGAGCGCCACGCTTTGCCCGCGCTCGGCCAGAAACGCGCGCGTGAACGCGACGAGGCGCCGCACGCCGGCCGGCGTCGCATGACCGACCGTGTCGCACAAGCAGAGTCGCGTCGCGCCGGCGTCGAGCGCGGCCGCGAAGAGCGCACGCAGCGTGGCGGGGTCGGAGCGCGTCGTGTCCTCGGTGACGAACGCGGCGCGCAAGCCCGCGCGCACGAGCACGCCGATCGACGACGCGGTGTGCGCGCGCAGCCACTCGAGATCCCAGCCCTCGACGCGAGCCCTGAGCGCGCTCGAGCCGACGAAGGCGTGCCCTTCCACGGGCAAGCCCGTTCGCTCCGCGACCTCGACCACGGCGCGCATGTCGGATTCGAGCGTCCGCCCCGCGCAGACCACGCCGAGCCCGAGCGACGCGGCCTCGCGGCAAAGGCGCTCGACGAGGCGCGCCGCCTCCGCGGAAACCGCCGGCAAACCGAGGTTCACGCTGCCGATCCCCGCGCGCGCCATCGCGCCGAGGAGCTCGAGCCGCGCCGCGAGCGGCGGCTGGCGCACCGCCGTGCTCTGCAGGCCGTCGCGGAGCGTGTCGTCGAGCAACGCGGCGGACGGAACCGGGACCCGAGCGGCGCCTTCGGGCGTGTTCCAGTCGTGAACGAGGGCGTCGAGCGGCATGCGCGTCACCCGGGTGGTAGCGTACCTGTGCCCTCGTGCCGAGCGAAACCACCCGCAAGCTCATCCGCGCGCGCCTCGCCGCGGAAGTCGGGCGCATCGAGCGCTCGGCGCCGACGCGCGTGGCGCTCGTGTATCCGTCGCCCTACCGCGTCGGCATGAGCTCGCTCGGCTACCAGAGCGTCTACCGCGCGATTCAGAGCATGCCGGGCTTCGCGTGCGAGCGCGCCTTCTTGCCCGACGAAGGCGACCGGCCCGGCGCCACCATCGAGCGCCCCGTCACTTACGAAACGCTGAGCGAGCTCGGCGACTTCGGCATCGTCGCCGTGAGCGTCGCTTACGAGATCGAGCTCGCCGGCCTCGTGCGGCTCCTCGACGCCGCGGGCATCGCCGCGTTCGCGAGCGAGCGCGACGAGCGCGCGCCGTTCATCCTCGCGGGCGGACCGCTCACGTTTTCGAACCCGTTGCCGCTCGCGCCGTTCGTCGACGCCGTCGTGATGGGCGAAGGCGAAGGCGTGACGGAGCGCTGCCTCGAGCTCATCGCGGGCGCCCGTTCGCGCGCCGACGCGCTCGCCGCGCTCGCGCGCGAACCGCACGTCTTCGTCCCGTCGCTCCACGGCGACGAGCTCCCGCGGCCCGGCAGCTGCGACGACGCGTGTCTGCCGGCGACGAGCGCGATCCGCACGCCGAATACCGAGCTTTCGAACATGTTCTTGATCGAGGCCGAGCGCGGCTGTTCACGCGGCTGCACGTATTGCGTGATGCGCCGCTCGACGAACGGCGGCATGCGGCTCGTTCCCAAAGAGACGATCTTCGAGAAAATCCCGGCCGACGCGCGCAAGGTCGGGCTCGTGGGCGCGGCCGTGAGCGATCATCCGCGCATCGTCGAAATCGTGCGCACGCTCGCCGAACGCGGGTTGCACGTCGGGCTCTCGAGCCTGCGGCCCGATCGGCTGAAGGACGAATTCGTCGAAGCGCTGAAGCTCGCCGGTTACAAGACGCTCACGACGGCGCTCGACGGACCGAGCGAACGCCTGCGCGATCTCATCGAGCGGCGCGGCCGCGAGCCGCATTACCTGCAGGCCGCCGAGCGCGCGAAAAAGCACGGCATGGATTGCTTGAAGCTCTACTTGATGGTCGGGCTTCCGGGCGAAACGGACGCCGACATCGACGAGTGCGTCGCCTTCGTGAGCGAGCTCTCGAAAATCGTGCCGATCGCGCTCGGCGTCGCGCCGTTTTGCTCGAAGCGCAACACGCCGCTCGATCGCTTGCCGTTCGCCGGCGTGCGTACGGTCGAGGAGCGCCTGAGTCGCCTGCGCCGCGGGCTCAAAGGCCGCGCCGACGTGCGCCCGACGAGCGCGCGCTGGGCGTGGGTCGAATGGGTGCTCGCGCAGGGCGGCCGCGCCGAGGGCGCCGCCGTCGCGAAAGCGGTGCGTTCGGGCGGCAGCTTCGCCGACTACCGGCGCGCGTTCGGCGAGCTCGGCCACGCTCCGGACGGGGCCGGTTACGCCGAAGCGAAGACGCCCATCGCGCCCGAGCGCCTCAAATTGAAGCGCCAGCTTTCGATCCTGGACTGACGACGCCGCCGAGCGTCACGAGCGCGGGCGCTTCGTCGCGTTCGTTCGCCTCGAGCAAGCCGAGGCGCGCTCGCAACTCGTGATCCAAGAGGTGCGTCGGCCGCACGTTGCCGAGCGCGGCCATGAGATTGCGCCGCACGTTCGGGTTCTCGGCCTCGAGGCTCGCGAGCAGCGCCTTCACGCGCTTGCGCTGCAGTTGCTCCTGCGAGCCGCAGAGGTCGCACGGAATGATGGGGAACGCCTTCTCCTCGGCGAACGCGGCGAGATCGGTTTCCGCGGCGTACACGAGCGGCCGAATCACGACGTGCCGCCCGTCGTCGGAACGGAGCCGCGGCGGCATCGCCTTGGTTTGCCCCGAAAAAAACAAATTCAGAAGCAGCGTCTCGATCACGTCGTCGCGGTGGTGGCCGAGCGCGATCTTGGTCGCGCCGAGGCGCGCCGCCGTCGTGTAGAGAATGCCGCGGCGCAGGCGCGAACAGAGCGAGCACGTCGTCTTGCCGGCGGGCACCTTCTCCTTCACGACGGAATAGGTGTCCTCCTCGACGATCTCGAAGTCGTAGCCCTCGCGCGTGAAGTACTCGGGCAGGAGCGCCTTCGGAAAACCGGGGTGACCCTGATCGACGTTCACGGCGACGAGCGAGAACTCGAACGGCGCACGGCGCGCGATTTCGCGCAGGAGGTAGAGCAAGGCGTGCGAGTCCTTGCCGCCGCTCACGGCGACCAGCACGCGATCGCCGGGCTCGAGCAGCGCGAAATCGGCGCTCGCCCGGGCGACCTGGGAGAGCAGGCGTTGCTCGACGCGGGCCATGAAGGTGCACTTTTTGGCGCGAAACCCGCGCCGCCGCAAGCCCGGGCCCCGCGAGAGCGCCGCGCGGCCGGGGATGGTAAGAAGCGTGCGTGAGCTTCTCCCAAGCCGCGCAGATCGTCGTCATCGTGCTCGCCATCTTCGGCGTCTACGGCTTCGTCGCGACCGCGCGCGACGGCGAGACGCGGCGGGCCTGCACGGCGCTCTGCGCGCTCAAACCCGATTATGCGGGCCGTAACCGCACCGCTCCCGATTTCGAGCTCCCCTCGGTCGACGGCCGCAACGTGCGCCTCTCGAGCTATCGAGGGAAGACCGTCATCCTGCACTTTTGGACCAAGACGTGCCGGCCGTGCCTCGAGGAATTGCCGCACATCGCGAGTCTCGCAAAAGCGCTCGGCTCGCACCAGGATTCGGTCGCTCTCGTCACCGTGACGACGGACGAAAGCGCGGAGGACGCGCGCGCGACGCTCAACTCCGTCATCGGTTCGGACAACGATTTCACCGTGCTCGTCGATCCCGACGGCGACAAAGTCGTGAACGGCAAGTACGGCACGAAGCTCTTCCCCGAGACGTGGTTCATCGACGCGAAAGGCGTGATTCGCGCGCGCTTCGACGGACCGCGGGATTGGGAGGGCGCGTTGCCGCTCGATCTCGCCGCGTCGCTCTCGACGCCGATTCCGTGCGAGGTTACCTACGCCTCGGGGCATCCGACGGGGCCGTTCGCCGGGCTTTGCGGCGACGTGGCCCCGGGCAGCTGAGCCCGCGCTCGTTCAGTCGCCTTCGTACTCGCAGCGCGCGTCGCACGTCTCGTGCACGATCACGCGTTCGAGCGCGGGCAAGCCCGGTCGGATGCGCTCCCACAACCAGCGCGCGAGGTTTTCGCTCGTCGGGTTCGCGAGGCCGGGCACTTCGTTCAGGTAGTTGTGATCGAGCAGGTCGAAGAGCGGCTGCCACACGCGGTCGACCTCGCCGTAGTCGATGAACCAACCCGTGCGCTCGTCGACGGGCCCGCGCACCGCGAGTTCGATCTTGAAGCTGTGTCCGTGGAGGCGTGCACATTTGTGACCAGGCGGTACCTCGGGCAAACGATGAGCGGCCTCGAAGCGGAGCTCCTTGATCAACCGAACTTTCATGGCGCACGGGTTCTAGCATCCCGGCGGCTTGACCCGAGCGGGAGCCGGTCCGAAACTGAGCGCCCATGATTTCGCGTCGGTTCGCTTGGGCCGTGGGGGTCGGAGCGCTGATTCTAGGTCCCCGCACGGCTCGCGCCGGTGACGCGACGCTCGCCGAAGCGCTGTTCCAAGACGGCAAAAAGCTCATGGAAGCGCGCGACTACGAGCACGCCTGTCCCAAATTCAAGGCGAGTTACGACGCCGATCCGGCGACGGGCACGTTGTTCGCGCTCGCGAGCTGTGAGGAAGATCTGGGCCTCTTCGCGACGGCGTGGACGGATTACCTGGACGTGGCCGCGCGCTCGAAACAAGAGGGCAGGCTCGATCGGGCGCAAGCCGCGACCGACCAGGCGACGCTGGTCGCGCCGCGCCTCGACAAGATCACCGTGCACGTGGCGGCCGAGACGGCGGCGCTGCCGGGCTTCGTCGTGAAGCGCAACGGCGTGCCGATGGCTGCCGCGGCGTGGGACACGCCGATCCCGGTCGATCCGGGACCGCAAGAGGTGGAAGCGAACGCCACGGGCAAGGAGCCCTTCCACACGATCGTGAAGTTCGGGCAGCAAGCCGATCAGCAGGTGATCGACGTCGTCTTCAAAGACGCGGTGCCCGACCGCGTGCTGCCGCCCGTGGCGGCGAGCGGTGAGAGCACGAGCAGGCCGCCGTATCGCCCGATCGGCTACGTCACGGGCGGCGTCGGCATCGCGGCGGTCGCGGCCGGCGCCGTGTTCGGGGTGCTCGCCAAACAAAAGGATTCCGACTCGAAAGCGAACGGCCATTGCGACGCGAGCGGCTGTGACGCGAAGGGCCTCGACCTCAACAAGGACGCGCGAACGTTCGGCAACCTGAGCACCGCGTTCTTCATCGGCGGCGGCGTGCTGCTCGCCGCGGGCGTCACGTTGTTCGTCGTCGGGGCGCCGGGCTCCCCGGAGTCGCGCGCCTCGATCACGCTCACGCCGCTCGTCGCGCGGGACGGCGCGGCGCTGAGCCTCGCGGGGAGGCTCTGAGCATGCTTCGCGGCATGGCGCGCACGCGCGGCCTCGAGCTTTTCGCGGCCGCCGCGGCGCTCGTCGCGTGCAACGACATCCTCGGCATCAAAAAGTACGAGGCACGACCCGCGACCGGCGCCGAATCCGGCGGCACCTCGAGCGGCGCGACGTCGTCGGGCGGTTCGAGCGACACGGAGACGGGCGGCTCGAGCGGAACCGAAACGGGCGGCACCGGCGACGTGACCGGCGAAGCGGGCGGCGGCGCGCAACCGAGCAGCGGCGGCACGCAAGGCGGCTCGACCGCGAGCGGCGGCAAAGGCGGCTCCGGCACGAGCGCCACGGGCGGACGCGGCGGCGGCTCCCACGGCGGCAGCACGTCGAGCGGCGGCACGAGCGGCGGCGGCACGACGACGGGCGGCGCGAGCGGCGAAGCGGGCGAAACGAACGGCGGCGCCGGTGCCGGGAACACGTGCAGCGGCAGCGTGTGCGGCACCGCGTGCGTCGACGAGCAGACGGATCCGCACGACTGCGGCGCGTGCGGTCACGATTGTGCGGGCGGCCAGTGTTCGGGCGGCCGATGCCAGAGCGTACAGCTCACGACCGGCAAGGGTCGGCTCTTCATGGTCGAGGTGGTGAACGGCTACGTCTATTACGGCGGCGACGGCGTCGACGTGCGGCGCATGAGCATCGACGGAACGGGGGACACGGCGATCGCGCCGTCGAGCTCGTCGGATCACGAGTACGTCTACGATTGGGCCGTCACGCCGGATGCAATCCTCTGGGGTAATGATTCGCTGCCGAACGGCGTGCGCGGCTGCGCGCTGCCGGCGTGTGCCGGCGGTCCTCAGGTTTACGAGAACACGAGTCAGTTCGTGCACGCGCTCGCGTACGCCTCGGCGGACAATCTCGTCTTCTTCGACGACGGAGCCAACCTCGAACAGGCGGCAGCGCCCGGCGGCGTCGCGAGCGACTTCGCGACCGCGCAAGACCCCCTCGTCGAGGCGACGGCCGACGCGACGACGGTGTATTGGGCGACGGATTCGGGTGACACGAACGGCGTGAACATTCACGCGCGCGCCGTCGTCGGTGGCACGACGAAGAACCTCGTCTCGAACCTGAACGTCGAGCCTTTCGGCTTGAGCGCGTCGCCGAGCTTCTTGTTCTTCACGCTGAGCGGCACCGGCTCCGTCTACTCGACGCCGCTTCCCGACGGCAGCGGCGCCGGCGCGCCGACGCTCGTGGGCACCGCCGGCGTGAACGCGCGCAAGGTCTTCACGGTGGACGGCCTCGTGTATTGGGCGGCGGCCGGCGACACCCCGAACGCCACCGGTTCGATCGTCCGCTGCCCGGAAACCGGGTGCAACGGAGGCACGCCCGACGCCGTGGCGACGACGACGGCCGGCCCCTGGGGCCTCACCGTCGCCGACGGCGTGCTCTATTGGGTCACCGAGTCGGGCGAGGTCGGGAAGGTCGCGCTCTGAGGAAGCCGCAACGCGACCACCTCACTCGAACTCGAGCCGCCAGCGCACGTCCGCGCCGAGGTTACCGAGCGCGGAGCTCGAGATGTCGTTCACGTTGTCGTACGTCGTTTCGACGCTGACACGATTGTTCAAACGCCATTCGACGTTGGAACGCACCTCGCGCGATTCGGCGAGACCGGTGGTGACGTTGGCGCGCAGGCGCTCGGTGAGGCGCTTGCCGATGGTGACGGTCGGCTCCGTGCGACCGGTGCGTGACGAATACTCGCTACCGAAGCGGAATTCGTCGATCACCGGCACGGCGTCGGTCACGGCGCGGTCCGCGCCGCTCAGCGTGCCGAGCGCCTCGAGCGCGACGCTTTCGCCCACGGCCGCGCTCTGCGCCTGATCGAGCTCGGCGCGCGTGAGCCCCACGGTGATGAGCAGGAAGATGTCGTCTTGCGCGAGCGCGGGGTCGCTCGTGAGGTCGATCTTGAGGTCGTCGGCGTCGCCGTGCGCGTGCATGCGGATCGTCCAGTGGCCGCCCGCGACGCTCGTGCCCGCGGAGGCGGCGGCCGTGGGCGCCGCCGGGCTCGAGCCGGTCGTGCCGGCGCCGGCGGCCGCGTAGCGGCGGTAGTCGGTCGTCGCGGTCACGTCGACGTTCGGCGCGATGCGCGTCGCGTCGTCGAAGCGCACGGTGCCCTGATTGATGTCGAAGACGTTGCGCCGGAGCTTGATGCGCCCGCCGGGCTTCACTTCGACGGTGCCGCGCAGGCCGTAGCGTCCGTTCGTGCCGCTCAACACCACGCCTTCGTTCCCGAGATCGAGATCGGCCTCGATGAGCTCGTTCTTGATTTGCAACGGGCGCGACGACTTGATGGTGACGTCGAGCGCGACGACGTCGTCGGCGGGGTCGTACTCTTCGAAGCTCGTGCGCTTGCCGCGGCGGCCGAGCGATTGAAGCTCCGCCGTCATCGTCACGGGGCGCTTGTATTCGAACGAGCGCAAATTCACGTTGCCGGAGAGCCGCGGGAGCGCGCGCTCGCCGATCGACGGCTTCCACGTCGCGAGCAGGTCGGCGTCGGCGGAGGCGCGCACGCCGTCGCCGAGCGGCAGCGCGAGATCGCGCGCGGCGATGTCGAGCCTTACGGCGCCGAGCTCGAAGCCGCGGAGCGGCGCGCCGCCACCCAGCGTGATCTTGCCGTTGCCCATGCGGGCGCTGCCGCGCGAAACCTCGAGCTCGCCGCCGTCGAGCTTGAGCGCCACGTCGATGTCGCTGAGCGGCACCGTGAGACCGCGCAAGACGACCTCGCCGCCGCTCAGCGCGAAACCGCCGCTGTACTCCGGTGAACGCAACGGGCCGCTCACGCCGAGGTGGCCGGTGACGCTGCCCTTGGCGCGCTCCACGCGTGGGAAAAGCTGGGTCAGCGCGCCGAGATCGACGGGCCGGAGCGCCACGTTCGCGTCGATGCGGGGCGCGTCGCGCAAGGACGCGATGCCGCCGCTCAAATCGAAGGTCACTTGATGACCGCTCGGGGTGGTCGCGGTGAACGCGAGCGCCGGCGCACGCACGGCGCCGTTCTCGAGCTCGACGGGTTCGGCGCCGGGGGCGAGCTTGAGCGTGTAACCGTTGCGTCCGAGAGCGAGCGAATCGAGCGTGAGCCGCACGCGCGAAGCGAGCGGATCGGCCGTGCGCACGTCACCCATGTCGAGCGTGCCGCTCAGCCGTCCGTCGGGCGGCGACTCCGAGAGCGCGAGCGCCGGCACGAGCTCGGCCGCCGCGCCGAGATCGAGGTCCTTCAACTCGACTTTGCCGCGCACGATTTTCGCGCGCTGACGCGTGACGTGCATGTCCGCGATCGTCATCTGGCCGCCGAACAGCGAGCCGCGCACCGTGAACACGCCCGACGCGGCGTCGGCCTCGTACTCCGCGCGATCGAACGGCGTCTCGATCGCAGCGCCGCAGTGCGTCTTGCCGATGGTCGGTCGAGTGACGTGAATCGGCGTGAGCTCGACCGCGAGGCTCGAAGCCGGCAATGTCGCGCGCCCGACGCGCACCGGCGAGAGGCGCGCCGTCGCCACCGCTTCGAGGTCGTCGATCGTCCCGCTGAGCTCGGCCACGGCCGAGGCCTGCCCGTCCGCGACCTTGAGCAACGACGGGAGCGCGTCGATTTTCCCGATCGGCACTTCGCTCGCGACGAGGTGCCCCTCGATCTTTCCGCCCGGTCGCACGTCCAGCGAACCGACGATCGAGCCCGGACCCTTGTTGAGCACGAGACTCGGCACGCCGAGCTCGAGCGCGCGGTAACCGGCGTCGCGGTCGTACCAGCGCATGCGATAATCCGCGTGGCCGCCGTCGTAGCGCTCGCCGAAGAGCGCGAGCCGCTTGAACGCGAGGCTGCCGTTCGTCACGAGCACGCCGGACTGACACGCGTCTTCCTTGCCGCCGAGCACGTAATGCACGCTCACGTCCGCGGCGGTTTCGCCCTCGAGGTCGGCCCAGCGCGGATCGTCGTCGAAGTGCCAGATCGCCAAAAAATCCCGCAAATCGAAGCTCTGACTCTTCATCCTCGCGTCGACCACGAGCGTCGCGCCGGCGTCGAAGTCGATGCGTCCGTTCGGCACGCTGAAGGTGCTCTTGCCCTTCTGCGCCTCGATGTCCGTGAGCTCGAGGTAGAGCGGCCGAAAGCGCACCTTGCCGCTCTTCAAGTCGCCGATCGGAAAGCCGCCGAACACGAACGAGCCGATCTTCACGTTACCCGTGAGCAGCGGATCGCTCATCATGCCCGCCATGTCGACGTCGAGCTCGGCCACGCCGGACATCGGGATGTCGACGAGCGGGCTCGCGTCGGCGAGATCGATGCGGGAGTCCTTCGCGATGTCGAGCTGAATGCGGTTGTCGAAGCCGATCGAGACGAGCTTCACGAGCACGCTCGACTTGCCGAAGTCGGTGCGCGTGTCGAAAAACTCGAGCGCGTGCGGCACGACGCGAAAGCGGCCGCGCAGCGTCGCGTGCTTCACGCCGATCATGTGTTTTCGCGCCGGATCCTTCCACGAACGGTCGAACACCTCGAAGTCGCGCGTGTCGCCCGTGAGCTCCCCCTCGACGTGCAGCGGCGCGAGCGTGCCGTGGACCTTGCGCGCGTGCGTCTCGTGGATGTCCCAGCTCACGATCGTGCGCGGCGTCACGTCGAGGTCGCGCATCAGCGACGTGAACGGCACGCCGGTCTCGTCCATCGCCTCGACGGTCATGGGCACGCCCGACCGGAGCGGCTCGATGTGCACGTTCGCGAGCGTCACGCGGCCGTCGGCGAAGCCCATCTCGTAATGCGGGATGTCGATCTTGTCCTCGGCCATCCGCACCTCGACCGAGAGATCCTTCGCGAGCCGATAGCCGCCGAGCCCGAGGTCCTTGCCCGTGAGCTTGCCCTCGGCTTCGGGCAGCTTGAAGCTGCCGTCGTTGCGTACGTCGCCCGCGAACGCGAGAAAGCCGTGGAGCGGCAGCGTCGGCACGAAGCGGTTCAACGCGAGGAGCGGGGCGCGCACGACGAGGTGCCCCGTGAAAATCGGCGCCTTGTCCTTGCGCAAGGTCGCGTGGAGCTGCGAGACGCGCGCCGCGAGCTCGAGTGGATTCGACTCGTTCACGGCCTCGCAACCGCCGTGCCGCCCCGGCCCCGGCGTGTCGTCGAGCCCGGCGAGGAGCGACAGGCGCCGCACGTCGAAGGATTCGGGCTGCACGTGCACGCGCGCCTCGAGACGGCAGAGCAAATCGTCGTCGCTCACCTCGTGCCCGCTCGTGGCGACGTGCAACGTCCGGTCGATGCGCTTGCGCTGCACGCGCGTCTCGTCGGCGGTCAGCGAAATCTCGAACGACGGCCCGCTGTCGGCGAACACGTCGAGGTCGACCGCGCCGGTATCGACCGCCGTGCCGTCCACGTCGAGATGAAAATGTCCTTCGGTGATCGAGAGCGCCGTGAAGGGTGCTCGCTGCGCGCGCTTGGCCGCCGCGCCGGACGACGCCCGCTCCGGCAACCGATACGCGACGTTGGTCACCTTGCCGTCCCTGACGACGAGCCGCGCTTCGGGTCGCTTGATCTCGATTTCGCCGAGATCGAGGCGCCCGCCGAACAGCGCGAACACGCGCGGCGCGACCGTGACCGATTCGGCCACGAGCGCGGGCGGACCGCCGTCCTTCGCCGGAACCCTCAGGTTCACGACGGCGAGCCGGAGCGGCAGGAGCCGGAGCTCGACCTTGTACGTCGCCGAAACGCCGAGCTCCTGCCGGAGCACCCGCGCCGTTTCGCGCTCGGCCCAGCGCGTGAGGGGCCCGCTCGACAGCGCCGCCGCGGCGAGCAACGGCAGCGCGCCGATCACGGCGAAGACGGCGCAGAGGGCCCGAGCGACCCAGCGGCCGGGCTCCCAGCGCCTCTCGACGGGCGCGCGGGCATCCATGTGGGGCTGAAAGCCTAGCCCCGACGCCCCCTCGAGGCACAGAACGGAGCCGGCCGGAACCGGAGCCGCCGAGGCGGTTCGGTAAGCGCCCTCGCGCGCCGAGGTCGAGGGGGCCGTGATAGAGGTGGAGGAGCCTCGTGAAGCTCGCGGAAGGCGACAACCACCTGATTTCGGCGCGGCACGGCCTCGCCATCTGCCAGGTGTGGACGCGGCCCGACCTCAGCGCCGAGGACGGAGCGCGCAATGCGCGGCAGATGGCCGAGTACCTCGAGACGCACGTGCTGCTCCAGAACTCGCCATACCGGGGAGTTATTTTCGATCTGCGCCGGGGACCGCCGGTGTTCGGGCCGAAGACGCGCGAATCACTGGCGCATTTTTTCGCCACCGCGGCCCGCCTGAACATGGGCGTCGCCGTCCTCGTGGGAGATTCGCCGATTCAGGTGCTCCAGTTTCGGAACCTGTGCCGCGACTCGGGCGGCCGCGCGGACGTGTTCGACAACGAAACCGACGCGGTGCGTTGGTTCGGCCCGCTGCCGGATCCGAGCCCGTTCACGCAGTCGAGCAAGCCTCCGCGCTGAGGCGCGTTTGCGACGGGTGCGAGCGTGATCGCTTCCAAGCTTCCGGACGTCGGCACGACGATCTTCACCGTGATGTCGCGGCTCGCGGAGGAGCACCGCGCCGTGAACCTCGGCCAGGGCTTCCCCGATTTCGAACCGCCGGAGGCGCTCAAGGCGGCGCTCGCCCGCCACGTCGCCGCGGGCAAGAACCAATACGCGCCGATGGCCGGCGTCCCCGCGCTCCGCGCCGGCATCGCCGCCGAGCTCGCGCGCTTTTACGGGCGCAGCGTCGACCCCGAGCGGGAGCTCACCATCACGAGCGGCGCGACCGAAGCCATTTTCGACGTGATCGCGGCCGTCGTGCGCCCCGGCGACGAGGTCGTCGTGCTCGACCCGGCGTACGACTCGTACGAGCCGTCCGTCCTGCTCCAGGGCGGGCGCTGCGTGCACGTGCCGCTCCTGCCGCCGCGCTTCGCCGTCGATTGGCAGCGCGTGGCCGACGCCGTCGGCCCGCGCACGCGCCTCGTCATCGTGAACTTTCCGCACAATCCGAGCGGCGCCGTGCTCGAGCCGCACGATCTCGACGCGCTCGCCGCCCTGTTGCGCGGCACCGACGCACTGCTCCTCTCCGACGAAGTCTACGAGCACATCGTGTTCGACGGGCGCGCGCACCAGAGCGTGCTCCGGCACGACGAGCTCTACGCGCGGAGCTTCGTCGTGAGCTCGTTCGGCAAGTGTTATCACGCCACGGGCTGGAAAATCGGCTGGATCACGGCGCCGCCCGCGCTCACTGCCGAAGTGCGCAAGGTGCACCAGTTCGTCACCTTCGCGACCAGCACCGCGGCGCAGCACGCCCTCGCCGACGTGCTCCACGAGCTCCCCGCGCACCTCGCCGAGCTCGGCCCCTTCTATCAACAGAAGCGCGATCGGTTTCGCGAGCTCGTCGCCGGCGTCCCCTTCGAGCTCTTGCCCGTCTCCGGCGCCTACTTCCAACTCGCCGATTACTCCGCGCTCTCGGATGAGGACGACGTGAGCTTCGCGCGCCGCCTCACCACCGAAGTCGGCGTCGCCGCCATTCCGCTCTCGCCCTTTTACGCGGAGCCGCCCGCGCAGCGCCTCGTCCGCTTCTGCTTCTGCAAAAAGCCCGAAACCCTCGAGCTTGCCGCCGAACGCCTGCGCCGCCTGACGCGCTGAGCGCCCGCCGACACCTTCGTCACGGAGCGCTGTCGGGGGCCGAAGCGCCGAGCTCGGCGAGCACGGCGTCACGAAACGCGATCGCCCGGCGCGGCAGATAACGCCCCGACGGGTACACGAGGTGCCACACGCCGCGAAAGCCCGTGTAGTCCGGCAAGACGCGCACGAGCTCGCCGCGCGCGCAGCCGACGCCGGGCGCCGCCAAGAACTCGGGCAAGAGACCGATGCCGGCGCCTTGCACCGTCGCCTGGTGCACGAACGCGAACTCGTCGGCGCTGATGGCACCGCGAACGTCGACCATTTCGTCGCCGGCCGGACCCGTGAGCGTCCAGCGGGCGCGGCCGAGCGCGGCGCGAAACAGCACGCAATCGTGCTCCGCGAGCTCCTCGACGCGGGTGGGAGCGGGCCGGCGCGCGAGGTAGCTCGGCGCCGCGTACAGGCCCGAGTGGCGCGGCGCGAGCCGGCGCGCGACCAGCGACGAGTCGGTGAGCGCCGCCGCGCGCAACGCGAAGTCGACGCTCTCCGCCACGAGGTCGACGATGCGACCGGTGAGCACGAGGTCGACGTGCACGTCCGGATTCGCAGCCACGAAGCGCGTGACGATCGGCGCGAGGATCCAGACGCCGGCGTCGGACGGCGCCGTCACGCGCACCGTGCCGCGCAGCGACGATTGCAGATCCGACACCGCCGCCTCGGCGTCTTCGAGTCCGGTGAGCGCGCGCGAGGCGCGATCGTAAAAGACGCGCCCGGCTTCGGTCAGCTGCACCTTGCGGGTCGAGCGCTGGAGCAGGCGGACGCCGAGCTCCTCTTCGAGCAAGGTGACGGCGCGACTCACCGACGACTTCGGGACGCGGAGGGTCTTCGCCGCGGCCGTGAAGCTTCCGTCCTCGACCACGCGGGCGAACGTCAGGGCTCGGTTCAGGTCCATTGTTCAACTTTCGGCAACTGTCAGTTCAAAATCTGGCAGCTAGTTCGAGCGTTCGCAACGGTCCATGCTCTTTTCATCGGACGCAGACACCGCGCCCCCCGAAGGAGCAGTTTTCATGACCCTCGCAACCCAATCGAACCCCGTCGCTTCGCCCGCCCGTGCCGCCGCCCGGACCGGCGCCGCCACGTTCGACCTCGACGCGTCCCACTCGCACGTCGGGTTCGCCGTCCGGCACATGATGGTGAGCAACGTGCGCGGCGAGTTCACGAAGCTCGCGGGCACCGTCAGCTACGACCCCGCGGCGCCGGAAAATACCGCCATCGACGTGAAGATCGACGTCGCCTCGGTGAACACGCGCGAGGAAAAGCGCGACGGTCACCTGCGGAGCGCCGACTTCTTCGACGCCGAGCAATATCCGCACATCACCTTCGTCTCAAAGCAAACCCGGCGCAAGAGCGGCGGTCTCGAGGTCAAGGGCGACCTCACGATTCACGGCACGACGCGTGAAGTGACTTTGGCCGTCGAGGACATCACGCCGGAACACGCCGATCCGTGGGGCAAGCAGCGCATGGGCGCGTCGGCCCGCACCAAGATCCGCCGGTCCGATTTCGGCATGCGCTGGAACGCGGCGCTCGAGGCGGGCGGCGTGCTCGTCGGCGACGAGGTCTCGATCGAGCTCGAGGTCGAGCTCGTACGCCGGTAAAGAAGCCGAATCGCGGCGCGGGTTGTCGTAAAATCGGGGGCCGGTGCTAAAAGGCCGGCCCCCCGATGTCCGGACCCTCTTCCGCCACCGCCGTTGCCGACAAGGAGCGCGCTCTGCGCGCGCTCGAACGTGCGGTCGAATGCGCCGAACGCGGCGTGACTTCGGAGGGCGTGCTCTTGTGCGCGCCCGAAGATCTGTCGGCGCTCGGCGCGCCCGCCGTCCGCCGTGAGCTCGATCGCGTCATGATGGGCGGGCACGCCGACCTCGGCCTCGACGCGCTCTTGGTGACGGGCGTGCTCGACGCGCTCTTGCCCGAGGTAAAGGCGATGGTCGGCTTCGGGGACGGCGAGTGGCGCCACAAGGACGTGTGGAAGCACACGAAGCAAGTGGTGCTGCAGAGCGTGCCGCGGCTCGAAGTGCGCTACGCCGCGCTCTTTCACGACATCGGCAAGGTCCGCACGCGCAGCATTTCACCCGACGGCGAGGTGCACTTCTTCGGTCACGCCGAGGTCGGAGCGCGCATGTTCGACAAGCTCGAGCGGCGCGAGCGCTTGTTCGCCGCGGACGAGGCGTTGCGGAGCACGGTGCGCTTCCTCGTGCTGCACCATTTGCGGGCGAGCCAGTACGACGGCAAGTGGACGCCGAGCGCGATCCGCCGCTTCACGCGCGAAATGGGCGCGCGGCTCGAGGATCTCCTGTGCCTCTCGCGCGCGGACATCACGACCAAGCGTCCGGAGAAGAAACGGCGCGGCATCGCGCTCATCGACGAGCTCGGCGAAAAGATCGGCGAGCTTGCCGCCGAAGACGCGATTCAGCCGCCCTTGCCGACCGGGGTCGGCAACGAGCTCATGGTGGCGTTCTCGCTGCCGCCTTCGCGCCTGATCGGCGACATCAAGCGCGCGCTCGAAGCGGCCATCGAGTCCGGGGAGCTCGAGCCGCACCTCGAGTCGGGCGCGTACGTGGAGTTCGTGCGGGTCAATCGCGCGCGCTTCGGCTTGCCCGAGTGAGCCTCGCAGCGCCGCCGCGCACGGCGGACTAACGCTGGTTCAGGTCGGCGCCCGACGGCGCGCCGTAGACGAGCGCGTGGCGGATGCGTGCGAGCGGCGCGCCGTCGTCGAGCGTCGCGTCGCCGCGCGCGTCGAGCGCCACGCCGAGCTTTTGGAAGAGGCCCGCCAAGTCGACGGGCGCACCTCGATTCGCGTGCGCGGCGGCGAGCGGCGCGAGCACGGGCGCGCCGAGCGCGCGGTCGGCCACGTCGAGTGCTTGCGCGAGCGGCCACACCTGCGTGGCGTCGCCGCCGCTCCGAAGCACGGCGCGAAGCCCGTCTTCGAGGCCGCGCGCGCCGTCCGTCGCGCGGCGCTCCTCGACGTCGGCGAGCAGGCAGAAGAGTCCACCGCCCCAATACGTGTCGGAGAACTCGACCGGATGTTCGAGCCCGCGCGTCATCGCGTCGAGGCCGCGCGGCATGTTGCGCAGGAATTCGCGCCAGAGCTGCTTTTCCGGATACCAGCCGAGACGCGCGCGAATGAGCGGCTCGAAGTAGGTCGCGAGCCCCTCGTCGTACCACTTGCCCTCGTCGACGAAGGACGGCGTGCCGGCGTGGAAGAGCTCGTGCACGAGGATCCAATCGTCGGTGAGCTCGGGTGGCGTCGTGTGCTCGCCGAGGATGACGACGACGCCCGGACCGCTCGCGGGCAGCATCTTTCCGAACAAGACGCCGTGAAGCGCGGGGATCGGCGCGAGCACGACGAGCGTGCGCGGCGCGGGCGGGCGCTCGAAGAAGTCGATCACGCCGCGTTCGGCGTCGGCGACCCACTTCGCGTACACGTCGGGCGCGAGATCGAGCGCGCCGTCGAGGATCGCGAGGCGCACGCTCGCGCCGGCGACGACGAGATCGCGCGTGGTGACGGGGCCGAACGTCGTGTACGTGCCGACGCGGATTTCCTGGGACGCGAGGACGAACCCGTCCTTGTCGCGCGCGAGGCCGGACTCGATGCCGTCGGTTGCGAAGCGCACGCGGATCGGCACGTCGTCGCGTTCGGGATCGGGCCGCAAGAGAAAGCTCGACGCCGGCGCGAGCAGCGCGCGACCGAAGCGCCGCGCGTAGTCGATTTCATTTTCACGGCGTGCGAGCCCGTCGAGATCCACGCTGTACGTGAGCTCGGCGACGCCGGGACCGACGCGCGTCGCCGGGTGCACGGCGCTCGACGCGGGCGCCCCGTCGCTCGTCACGAACGGCACGATTCGCGGCTCCGTCGCGGCGAACCCGGTCACGCCGCCGCCCTCGCAGCGCGCACGCACGTGCACGACGAAGGGCGCCACGCGCGGCGCCGACACGGAGTACTCGCACGTCTCGGCGGGCGGCGCGGATTTGGCGGTGGCAACCCGGCGCGCCACGGCGCGAGGCGGCGCGAGCGCGCCGCGCGGCGCGTTCGACGGTGTCGCGCAACCCGCACAGAACCCCCAACACCAAAAAAGAACGAACGGCGACGAGCGGCGGCGGGCCAACATGCGCCCTCACGGCGCGGGCGGCGGCGCCGCGCGGAAGCCTCCAGCGAGCGCGCGCGAGGCGTACGGCAAGACGAGCCCCGGCAAACCTTGGCGGGGCGCGAGGTGGCCCGCGAGACCGAACAGCAGGATGAGGGTGCGCTCGACGTAAAAGTAGCCGTCGGGATATTCGACGCTCTTCATCACGGCGCGCAGTCGGCCGCGCACCTGCCGAAACCCGGATAGCTTTTCCATCGCCTCGCGATCGAGTCGCGAGAAATCGGCGATTTTCGTGCCCGAAAGCACCTTCAGGTACTCGTGACCCACGGCTTTCAGGAGCTCGCGGTCGCCGGTTTCGGAGACGAACCCCATGCGCTCGACGCCCGCGAGCACGAGGTCGTCGCTGTGCGTGAGCACGCCCTTCACCACCATCGTCATGCCCTCGGCGAGCGACGGCGTGACTTCCTCGACGGCGCCGAAATCCAAGATGACGAGCGTCGGCCCGGGACGCACGAGGAAGTTACCTGGGTGCGGGTCCGCGTGGAACACGCGATGCTGGAGCAGCATCTCGAAGTAACACTCGACGAGCAGCTTGCCGACGCTCTCCGGCTCGATCCCGGCCGCTCGCTGACCCTCGATGTCGTTCACCTTCATGCCCTCTTCCAGGGACATCGAGAGCACGCCGCCCTGGGTGAGCTCGGGGAAGATCGTCGGGATGACGACGTCTTTTCGCGCGGCGAAGATGCCGCGCATGCGCTCCATGTTTTGTCGCTCGTGCGCGTAGTCGGTCTCGCGCGCGAGCATCGCCTGCAGCTGGTCGAGGATGCGCTCGACGCGCGCGATGGGCGCGAGCAGCCGAATCACCGGCAAAACGGAGCGCATCACGCCGAGGTCGGCCGCGATCAGCCGCTCGATGTTCGGGTAGAGCACCTTCACGGCGATGGGCCGGCCGTCGCGCGACGTCGCGCGGTGCACCTGCGCGAGCGACGCCGCGGCGATGGGCTCGCGCTCGAAGCTGCCGAAGCGCGCGAGCGGATCGGCGCCGAACGCCTCGCGGAGCCGGCCTTCGATTTCCGCGAAAGGGCGCGGCGGTACCTTGTCTTGCAGGTCCTCGAGCGCTTCGGCAAATGCGGCGGGCAGGAACGTGCCCGTGACGCTCAGGACCTGGCCCATCTTGATGAACACGCCGCGCAGGCGCGAGAAGCCGCGCGCGAGCCGCCGCGCGTTCCTCTTGTGGGCGGCCTCGAAGAGCCGCTCGCGTCGCTCGTGCGTGACGAAGATCGAGAGCGCGAACGTGAGTCCGTACGACGCGAAGATCGTCCAAAACAGGATCAGACCGCGCAGCGAACGGACCACGCGCTTTAGCCTACACCGAGGACTGCCGCCGGGCGGGCGCCCGGACACGCGGCGAAAAACGCCCCGCCGCTCAGAACGCGAGGTACGGTAGGCCCGCGGCGGTTTTCTCGGTCGCCGACGCGCCGTCCAAAAGCTGCGCGATCGGGTCCCATTCGCCGTTCACGAGCGCGTCGCGCGCGCCGGGCTTCATGCTGGCCTTCACCGTGACGGCGCCGGCGCTCACCGTCCCCGCGACGAGATCGACCGTCACCGGCGTCTCCGGGTTCGCTTCGACCACGCGCGCGAGCGCCTCCACGTCCTCGTGCGACACGGAGACGCAAGGCATGCCGAGCGTCGTCGAGTTGCCGAAGAAGATCTCCGCGAAGCTCTCGCCCACGATCGCCTTGATGCCGAACTTGGCGAGCGCTTGCGGCGCGTGCTCGCGCGACGACCCGCAGCCGAAGTTCGCGTTGGCGAGCAGAATGCTCGCGCCCGCGTGCCGCGGATCGTCGAGCGGGTGTCCCTTCTTCGCGCCGTTCTCCTCGAAGCGGACGTCGTAAAAGAGATACTGGCCGAGTCCGTCGAAGGTGACGCACTTCATGAACCGAGCCGGGATGATGCGGTCGGTGTCGATGTCGGTGCCGGGAACGTAGACGGATTTACCGGTAACCTGGCTGATCTTGGCGAGGGTCATGGTGAGTGGGTGGGTTCGGAGTTCACGCTTTGAACACTTCGCGGGCGTCCGCGATTTTCCCGCTGACGGCGGCCGCGGCGACCATGACGGGGCTCATCAGAATGGTGCGACCGGTGGGGCTGCCCTGGCGGCCCTTGAAGTTGCGGTTCGACGAGGACGCGCAAAGCTCGCGGCCGATCAAGCGATCGGGGTTCATGGCGAGACACATGGAGCAGCCGGGTTGGCGCCACTCCCAGCCGGCTTCGCGGAACACTTTGTCGAGTCCCTCGGCCTCGGCGGCGCGCGCCACGTCCATCGAGCCCGGCACGGCGAGAGCACGCACGCCCGGGGCGACTCTCTTCCCGCGAATGTGGCGCGCGACCTCGCGAAAGTCGGAGAGCCTGCCGTTCGTGCAGCTACCGATGAACGCGACGTTCACCGGCACGCCCTGAATCGGCTTGCCGGCTTCGAGCTGCATGTAATCGAGCGCTTCCTTGATCGAGGCTTGCTCGGCTTCGGTCTTGCCGTCTTCCTTGCGCGGGACTTTCTCTTCGATGCTGATGGCTTGACCCGGGTTGATGCCCCAGGTGACGGTTGGCGCGATGTCCTGCGCGTCGAAGCGCACGACGTCGTCGTACGTCGCGTCGGCGTCGGACGCGACGGAGCGCCAGTACTCGAGCGCGCGGTCCCACGCGGCGCCCTTCGGCGCGAGCTCGCGCCCCTTCAGGTACTCGAACGTCGTTTCGTCGGGGTTCACGTAGCCGACACGCGCGCCGCCCTCGATCGACATGTTACAGAGCGTCATGCGCTCTTCCATGCCGAGCGCGCGCACGGCGTCCCCCGCGTATTCGTACGCGTAGCCGGTGCCGCCGTTCACGCCGAGCGTGCGGATCACGTGCAAAATCACGTCCTTCGCGTAGACGCCGGGCCGCAGGCGGCCGTTCACTTCGATTTTGCGCACCTTGAGCGGCGCGAGGGACAGCGTCTGCGTCGCGAGCACGTCGCGCACCTGCGTCGTGCCGATACCGAAGGCGATCGCGCCGAACGCGCCGTGCGTCGAAGTGTGCGAGTCGCCGCACGCGATGGTCATCCCGGGCTGCGTGAGGCCGAGCTCGGGCCCGATCACGTGCACGATGCCCTGGTGCCCCGACTTCACGTCGAAGTAGCGAATGCGGTGGGTCGCGCACGCCTCTTCGAGCGCGACGATCATGCCCTCCGCCAAGCTGTCCTTGAAGGGACGGAGTCGCGTGTCCGTCGGCACGATGTGGTCGACCGTCGCGAACGTGCGCTCGGGGTGCACGACCTTGAGGCCCAGGTCCTTCAACATGCCGAACGCCTGCGGGCTCGTCACTTCGTGCAGGAGGTGAAGCCCGATGAACACCTGCGCTTGCCCGCTCGGCAGCGTGCGCACCGCGTGCCGTTCCCACACTTTTTGGAAGAGGTTTTTGCCCATGGCGACCTGCGCCAAAGACTGACCCGCAGGTATCGTTTAGTCTACTGAATGTTTATTGTTTTATGATTCAGTTTTTCTAACTCATTGGAGCTCGGCTAAACTCGGAGCCTTCCGTTCGAAAGGTGTCGATCATGGTGGGATCTTCGGGACGGCGCGCGCCGCTCTTCTTATTGGTTTTGGCGGCCGCGGCCTGCGGCACGCACACGCATGGCGACGACGACTCGGGGAACGGACGCGCGGGCGCGGGCGCCGCCGGCCTCGGCGCGGGCGGCGGCGGCGGAACCACGGCGGGCGGGAACGCAGGCACGACGGCGAACCCGGGCGGCGCCGCGGGCAATGCGGGCGCGGCGGCGGGCGAGGCGGGCGCGAGCGGAGCTTCCGCGAATCAGGGCGGATCGGGCGGCACGGCGGGCGACGCGGGGAGCGCGGGCACGGAGACGAACGCCGGGCAAGGCGGCGCGGCCGAGCCGATCACGACGCTCGATCTCAGCGGGCTCGATCCGAGCGTGCTCGCGTATCCGGCGGCGGCCGGCGTCGACGACGCGCTCGCTCGCGCCACCGACCTCGTGAACGGCCTCACGCTGAACGAACGCGAGACGCTCACTTTCGGCAGCGGCTACAGCGACGTCGTCGGCAGCGTTCCGGCGGTCGGTAGCTTGCCGACGCTCACGATGGACGACGGCCCGGGCGGCGTCGCGAACCTCACGGGCGTGACGGCGTTCCCCGATCCGATCACGCTCGCGGCGACGTGGGATCGCGACCTGGTCGAGCGCTGGGGCGCGGCCATGGGCGCCGAGGAGCGCGCGAAGGGCGTCATGATCCAGCTCGGTCCGATGATGAACCTGTCGCGTTCGCCGCTCGGCGGCCGCAATTTCGAGGGCTTCGGCGAGGACCCGTATTTGTCCGCCGAGCTCGCCGCGCGCGACGTGACGGGCATCCAGTCGAATCACATCGTCGCGACGGCGAAGCACTTCGTCGGCAACGAGCAAGAGTCGTATCGCATGTCGGAAAACTCGCTGATCGACGAGCGCACGCTGCACGAGATTTATTATCTGCCGTTCGAGGCGAGCGTGAGCGCGGGCGTGGGCGCCGTGATGTGCTCGTACAACATGCTGAACGGCGTCTACGCTTGCGAGAACCCGACCTCGCTCGGCGACTTGAAGAACGGACTCGGCTTCTCGGGCTGGGTGATGTCGGATTGGACGGCGACGCACAGCGGCGCCGCGTCGATCGACGCGGGGCTCGACATGGAAATGCCGTACGGTGAGTATTTCCCGACGGATCTCGCGAGCGTGGGCGAGGCGCGCATCGACGACATGGCGACGCGCATCGTGACGTCGCTCGTTCGCACCGGCGCGCTCGACGATCCGCCGACGGGGACGACGACCGACGTCGCGACCACGGACGAGCACGCGGCGCTCGCGCTCGAAGCCGCCACCGAGGGCATCACGCTGCTGAAGAACGACGGCCCGGCGCTCCCGCTCGACGACGGGGTGAAATCCATCGCCGTCATCGGCGGCGCGGCGTACGGGTCCACGTTGACGACGGGCACCGGCTCCGCGGACGTGATCGGCGACGTGACGAAAACGCCGCTCGATTCGCTGACGGCGCGCGCTTCGGGCGCGACCGTGACGTACGAGGCGGGCGACACCGGGGACGACAGCGCGGCGGTCGCCGCGGCCGCGACGGCGGATGCGGCCGTCGTGTTCGTCGCCGTGACGTCGGGAGAAGGCGCGGATCGCGCGTCGCTCTCGCTCCCCGCCTTGGACGACGCGCTCATCGGCGACGTCGCCGCCGTGAACCCGCGGACGATCGTGGTGCTCGACGTGCCCGGCGCGGTGCTCATGCCGTGGCTCGATCAGGTGAGCGGTGTCGTCGTCGCGTGGTACCCCGGTCAGGAAAACGGCGACGCCATCGCGTCGGTGCTCTTCGGCGACACGAACCCGAGCGGCAAGCTGCCGGTCACGTTCCCCGCCGACGCGACGACGCTGCCGCTGCCGGCGGCGCCGAACGTCGATTACTCGGAGGGGCTCGCCGTCGGCTACCGCGCGCTCGACGCGGCCGCCATCGACCCGCTGTTCCCGTTCGGATTCGGCCTGTCGTATACGCGCTTTCACTACGGCGACCTCGCGCTCCACGCCGGCACGACGCCGGGCGCGGTGGACGTGAGCTTCACGCTCGCCAACACCGGAGCTCTCGCCGGCACCGAGACGGCCGAGGTGTATCTCGGCTTCCCGCCCGCGGCGGGCGAGCCGCCGCGCGTGCTCCGCGGCTTCGAGCGCGTCGCGGTCGACGCGGGCGCGAGCCGCGAGGTTCACGTCGAGCTGCCGCCACGCGCGTTCACGTGCTGGAACCCGACGGCCCACGCGCGCTACGCGCCGAGCGGCACCTACACGGTGAGCGTCGGCGGCTCGTCGCGCGACCTCGTGCACACGGTGACGCTCGACGTGACCGGGCTCGGCCCCCAACCCTGAATACCGATCGAAGCGGCGCGGCGGCGTTCACCCGCGCGCGGCCGCCCGTGGTGCGCACGCCGCGGACCTCGGCTCAGTACTTCGTGTAGTCGAGGAAGTTACCGCTCAACATCAGCATGCTCATCATCGTCCAGGACTCGTCGTAGTACTGGCCGCCGCACCACATGTCGTTCTGCTTCAACATGCCCCACGCGTCGTCGATGAAGGACTGATTCGCCGTCGAGCTCATGGCGCCGACCGCCGCGGGGCCGATGAACGCCGCGGAGAGGCCATTGTACTTGTCGGGGTATTGCGGCTGCGGCATGCCGTTCAGCTGGTAGCCGTCGACGATCTTGGCGGCGCCGATGCCGCCGAAAAAGCCGCTCGTTTTCGCGACGTAGTCGAGCGCGCGCGGCTCGCTCGTCCAGCACGCGTCGAGGCCGATGCGGAACGGCGTGCGGCACGAGTCGTATTGGTAGTTGAAGGCGAGCGATTGCCCGGGCGACGCCTGCGCGGGGCCGCCGGTCGAGTTCGAAAACGCGGGCACGAGGCCGTTCGTCTTGTTGCCGTTCATGTCGGTCAGGTTTTGCCCGATGACTTGATAGATGTAATCGACCACGTCTTTGCCCCAGCGCGACTCGCCCGTGACGGTGGCGAACACGCGGTAATAGGCGGGCGCGAAATACGAGATGTTGAGGGTGGCGTCGCCGCCCCAGCTCGAGCCGGTCTTCGGCAAACGATTGTTGTCGATCTCGTACTTCCAGATGTCGCCGAGCAGCTGCTTCGCCGAGTCGAGGTAGCTCTTCGAAAGCGAGCCCTGGCCGCCCCACTGCTTGTCGGCCATGACGAGCGCGAACGCCATGTCTTCGTCGGCGTCCGTGGCCGCGCCCGTGCCGTCTTCACCCGCCGAGCTCTGCGTCGCGACCGTGCCGTCGGACGCGATGTACCAGTTCATCAGGCTCGTCTGCGTGCAGCCGCCGCCGCCGACCGGGCAGGATTGCCACGTGTGCGCGAGCTCGTACTTCCAGAGGCCGTCGAACGTCGCCTGGTCGTCCATGTAAACGGCGATCAGCATGCCGTAGCCGATGCCTTCGGAAACGGTCGAGTTCTGCTGCAAGCCGGGCTCCGCGGGACGCTTGACGCGCAGGTTGCCCCCGGCGCCGTCGGAGGTGACGAGGTCGTTCTTCCACGCCATGTAGACGTTCTTCACGTCGGCGTTGTCGTAGGCGGTCGGGTACGCGCAACCCGAGCTCTGCCGATTCTGCGGGAACGGGAACTTCGACGTGGAGCTCGCGGGCGTGGGCCCTCGCATCAACATCGGCGCCGCGCCGCCGCCGGCCGAAGCGGCCATGCCCGCCGTGCCGGTCCCCGCCGTGCCCGTGCCGCCGGTGCCGCCCGGTGCGCCCGCGGCGCCCGTGCCGCCGGAACCCGCGCCGGTGCCGCCCGTGCCGCCTTTACCGCTCGCGCCGCCGACGGAACCGCCCGTGCCGGCGACGACGGTCGCCGTGCCGCCCGTGCCCGCGCTGCCGCCGATCGCCGCCTGACCGCCCATCGCCGGGCTCGTGCCGCCGGTGCCGGTGGCGTCGTCGCCGCTTTGGCTCGCGGTGTGCCAGCAGGCGCTCGAGATCGAGGCGAGGGCAACGAAAGAAAACAGTTTGGGCCGAGAGAACATCACCGTGCTTCGCTTCAAGGACGACCGCCGCTTCCGGAAACGGTTCCATGCTCCTCGCATGAACGCGTCGCGCGCCCGCGTGCCGCTGCCGCGAAGGCCGTCGGAACCGAAGGGCGCAGTAACTCTCGCGAGTGAGGCAAGACTTTTAGCGTAGCGGAAGCACCGACCCGGCGCGAGGCTCAGGCGCCCGAAACGCGGACCCTTTTTGCCCGATCGGGCCGCTCCGATCGGACATTTTCGCAAACGAACAGTGTGATCGAAAGCGCTTGCTCGAGCGAAACGCACTCGACGCGAACACGCGCCTTCAACGGCTTTTCAATACGGAATCTCCCGCCGCGGACCCTCGAGCTCGATCTCGACGGCGAGCGGAGCCCGTCCGAGGAGCGCGACACTCCGCGCGTCCGGTTGCGAGCCGCCGACGGTCAGGCGGAAGCGGCCCGGCTCGAGCACGCGCCGGCCGGCCTCGTCGATGAGCGAGAGGTCGCGCGCGCCGAGCGAGAAGCCCACGCGCCGTGACTCGCCGGGCGCGAGCGTCACGCGCTCCATCCCGCGCAGATCGTGATGGGGTACGGCGACGGACGCTTCGAGGTCCTTCACGTAGAGCTCGACGACTTCGTCGCTCGCGCGCGACCCGACGTTGGTGACGCTAGCGGAGATTTCGAGCGTCTCGCCGTACGCGAGCGCGGCGCGCGAAACGCGGAGGTCGGAGTACTCGAAGCGCGTGTACGAAAGGCCGAAGCCGAAGGGATAGAGCGGCTCCTGCTCGAGATAGCGATAGGTACGGCCGCGCATGGCGTAGCTCGTGAACTCGGGCACGTCCGCGAGCGAACGCGGGAAGGTCACGGGCAAGCGCCCCGCGGGGCTGTACGCGCCGAAGAGCACGTCGGCGAGCGCGGTGCCGCCCGCTTGGCCCGGGTAAAAGGCCTGGAGGATCGCGGCCGCGTGCTCGTCGGCCCAGCCGAGCTCGAGCGCGCTGCCGGCGAGCAGCACGACGACGGTGGGCTTGCCTGCGCGCACGACCTCTTCGAGCAGGCGTTGCTGCAAACCGGGGAGCGCGAGCGACGGCTTGTCGCCCGCCGTTTCGGCGTTGCCGGTATCGCCCTGCTCGCCCTCGAGCGCGGCGTCGAGCCCGAGCACGAGCACCACCACGTCCGCGCGCTCGGCCACGCTGCGCGCTTCCGACAGAATCGCGTGCCGGCCGAGTCCGTCGGCCTGCGTGCCGGTGCGGTCGCAGCCGCGCGCGTACCAGACCTTGGTGTCGGGCGCGACGGCGCGTCGAATGCCTTCGAGCGGCGTCACCGAGCGCGACGGCGTGCCGTGGTAGTTCGCGAGCAGCACGGCGGGATCGTCGGCGTTCGGACCGATGACGGCGACGTTCGCGAGCGCACTCGAGAGCGGCAAGAGGCCGCCCGTGTTCTTCAAGAGCACGAGCGACTCACGCGCGGCGACGAGCGCGAGCTCGGCGTGGCGCTCGCAGTCGTTCACTTCATACGGGATTTGCGCGTACGGCACGCGTTCCGGCGGATCGAACATGCCCAAGCGCATGCGGGCGCGAAAGAGCCGCGAGAGCGCGCGATCGACGTCCGCTTCCGTCAAGAGTCCCTGCTCGACCGCCGACGGAACGTGCTCGTAGGTGCAGCCGCAGTTGAGGTCGCAACCCGCCTTCACGGCGAGCGCCGCAGACTCGGCCGGCGTCTTCGTCACCTGATGGTGCTCGTGAAAGTCGCGGATGGCCCAGCAGTCGCTCACGACGAAACCCTCGAAGCCCCACTCGCGCCGGAGCGCTTCGACGAGCAGCGCTTGGCTCGCGCAGCAGGGCTCGCCGTTCACGCGGTTGTACGCGGCCATGATGCTCTCGGCCTTGCCCTCGACCACGCAGGCGTGAAACGCGACGAGATACGTCTCGCGCAGATCCTTCGGCGTCACTTGCGCGTCGAAGGCGTGCCGCAACGCTTCCGGTCCGCTGTGAACGGCGAAGTGCTTCGGCGTCGCGACGAGCTTCAAATAGCGCGGATCGTCACCCTGGAGTCCCTTGCAGAAGGCGACGCCGAGACGCGCCGTGAGGTACGGACATTCGCCGTACGTCTCGTGCCCGCGACCCCAGCGCGGATCGCGGAAGACGTTCACGTTCGGGCTGAAGTAAGTGAGCCCCTGAAAGATGCCGTGGTCGCCTTGCCGCACGAATTCATGGTGCTTGGCACGCGCTTCGTCGCCGACGGCGCTCGCGATTTCGTGCAGCCGTCGCGGGCTGAAGCTCGCGGCGAGACCAATCGCTTGGGGGAAGACGGTCGCGATGCCGGCGCGCGCGACGCCGTGCAAACCCTCGCTCCAAAAGTTGTAGGCCGGAATGCCGAGGCGCGGCACGGCCGGCGCGTCGTGCAGGAGCTGTCCGGCTTTTTCCGCCAACGTCAGACGCGAGACGAGATCGGCGACGCGCTCGTCGATCGGCAGCTCGGGGTCGAGGTACTTCACATCCAGCCGCGCCACTTGAGCCACGCCAGAGGAATCAACGTGCTCACCACGATGAGCACGAGCGCGTAAGGGTACCCGAACCGCCAGGTGAGCTCGGGCATGACCCGGAAATTCATGCCGTAAATCCCGGCGATGAGCACGGGCGGGACACCGGCCACGGAGACGATCGTGAGCGTCTTCACGATGTCGTTTTGTTGGATGTTGATGAAGCCGAGCGTCGCGTCGAGCAGAAATTGCACCTTGGCCGCGAGGTGCGCCTGATAGTCGTTGAGCGACGCCACGTCGCCTCGAATCGCGCTCAGCCGCGGCTGCTCTCCGGCGAGGTGACTCTCCCGCGCGGTCTCGTGCACGAACGCCGCGATGCGGCCCATGCCGAGCATGGAGTCGCGCAGGTGCGAGATGCCGTCGCTCATGCGGCCGAGGTGGCGCAGGGCGGCGCGCAAGTCGTCGCTGGTCTTCTCGTGGTTGCCTTTGCGCGGGGTCTCGGCTCGGAACGCGCGATGCGAGATGTTTTCGAGATCGGCGCCCGCGTGCTCGAGCGCGTCGGCCGCGTGATCGACGACCGCTTCGAGGAGCTTCAGGAACGCGTCGCGGGCGCTCGGCTGCTCGGTCTTGTCGGCGCGCTCGAGCAGCTGCTCGAAGGCGTCGATCTTGGCGAAGCGCAGCGTGACGAGGCAGCCGCGCGAGAGCACGAAGCCGACGGCGGTGAGCCCGTGGCTCAGGCAATCGTCCCCGGTGAGCATGGGCGTCGACAGGTAGAGCGCGTCGTTCTCGATATAGACTCGACTCGACGTTTCGATCTCTTCGATGTGCGCGCGTGAAGGGAGCTCGAGGCCGGTCGCCGCCTGAACTTCGGCGCGTTCGGCGTCGGTCGGATTGCAGAGGTCGAGCCACACCGCCTCTTTCGTCGTCGAAGCAGCGCTCGGCTTCTTGACCAGCATCGCCCCCCGATCCGTACCACGCGCGGCCGCGTGCCGACGGGGCCGGCCCGGGATCGCGCGGCTCAGCGCGAACGAATCGGTCGGCCCGGCAGACTCACGCCCTCGCCGCCGGCTTCTTCCTGCCAGATGCGTTTGGCGCGCGCGGCACGCGTGCGGCGCGCGCCGAGGTGCTCGCGCGGCGTCGTCCCGAGGAGCTTGCGGTACACCCGGAAGAACTGCGCGTAGCTGCCGAAGCCGGCTTCGAGCGCGGCGCGCAACAGGCTCTCGTTGCCGCCCTGCACGGAGCGCAGGAAACGCTCGATGCGGAGCCGGTTCCGGTATTCGACGAGCGAAATCCCCATCTCGCTCTTGAACGAGCGAGCGAGGTGTCCGGGGCTCACGCCCATCTCCTGCGCGATGCGCTCGCCCGTCACGACCGGATCCTTTTCGAGCGCGCGGAGCGCACGCTGGGCGAGCGTGAGGCGTCCGCCGTCTTCGGGCAACGGATGCCAGCCGATGCCGTCGCGCCGGTTCACGAACAGATTCGCGATGAGCCCGCAAAACACCGCGGCGCGCGCCTGCTTGCCGGGGTCGACCGGCGCCTGCGAGAGCGCCGAGTCGTTGAACATGACGCCCACGACTTCGCCCGCCGAGACGAGCGGCGTCGCCACGATCCAACCCTCGCCGATCACCGTGCTGCGATCCTCCGCTTCCGCGAAGTGGCGCGCGTGCTCGTAGTAGAGCCAGAGCGCCCCGTTCTGCTGCGTGAAGCGGAGTGCCTCGTAGTCTTCGGCGCTGCACTCGTAATGGAGCCCCCGCTCGTCCGTCGTTTCGAGCTTGGCGCCGGTACCCCAGGTCCCGCGAAAGATGAGCCTGCTCTCGTTCGGGTCGCGGAGATAGAGTCCGACGCGTTCGAGCCCGAGACGGTCACGCGCGAGCTCGACGGAGCGCCGGAGCATGCCGTCGGTGTCGCGCGATGCCACGAGCTCCTCGACCGCGCCGAGCAGTGACATCACCTCTTGCCAGGCTGACGGATCCGTCGAGAGGCGCGCTTCGGCACGTTCGCCCCCGAAGGCCAGCGAGCGAGTCAGAAGACGGCTGGGGCGAAGCTCGAGGGACATGGGTCCACCGGCCGAATCTCATACTCCAACGCCGGCCGAGCAGCGAAGAGCATTTTCAGTCTCGGCGGAGCTATGTGGGCAAAGGTCGAAAAAGCGCAGTCTTGCCGGCGTCGAGCCAGGCGAATTTAGCCGGTGCATGAGCCGACTAAACCCATGAAACTAAGAGACTTATCTGCATGGAGCTCGTTCGAGCGTGAGCTCTCGCACGACCGAGAATTAGCATTCCTGCTCCCCGCTCGTTGATGCGATCGGGCGGAACTCCCCATCCTCCTTTCGCGTTCCCGCGTGTAACGCGAGAGCCCCGAGGGCGATCAAAAAACGCTCGGGGATCGATCCGACGGGAGCAGCGGACGCACTCGCGCATCGGACATCGCGGTCGGCTCGTGCGTCGCCCACCGGCTGAGGGCGCTCGAGTCTCGCGCTGCGAACCGACCCTGGTCCATGGCGCACACCGGCTCGACGTCGGGCGCGCGCGAACGCCGCGACACGGCGCGGGTAAGATGCGAGGCGCGCATGGACCCCGCGCTCGTTCCGGCCTTGTACGACGCGCTGACGGTGGCGCGCCTCGGCTCCGTCGGTGCCGCCGCCAAGCGTCTCGGCAAGACGCCTTCGGCGGTGAGCCAACAGATCCGGCATCTCACCGAGGCGCTCGGCGTGCCGCTCTTCGAGCGCCGCGGGCGCGGCCTCGTGCTCACCCCCGCCGCCGAGCAGGTGTTGCCCGCGGCGACGCGGCTGTTCGACGAAGCGGAAGCGGTGTTTCGACTCTTCGGCGAGCTCGAAGGCACGCCGACCACGACGCTGCGCATCGCCGCCAGCGACTATTTCGCCAAACCGCTGCTCGTGCCCGTGCTCCGCGATCTCTCGGCCGAAGGCACGGCGCTCCACTTCGAGATCTCGACCGCGCATTCCGAAGAGGCGCTGAACCGTCTCGAGCACGGCCAAGTCGACCTCGCGATCGTCTCGCTCGCCGGTGAACGGCCCGGGCTCGCGACGCGCGTCTTGTTCGAACAGCCGTTCTTCTGGGTCGCGCCGGCGCGGCGCGGCAAGAAGCGCTCGCTCGTCGAACGCTTCGCGAACGGCGAGCCGCTCTTGCGTCTCGCGCCGGGCAGCGTCGGACGCAAGCTGCTCGAGCGCTGGCTCGAAGAGCACGCCGTGCGCCCGCGCTCCACGGTCGACGTACCGAGTGTGTCGTTGCTGCTCGCGTACGCGACCGGCGGCGTCGGCATCGGTCTCGTGCCGGCCCTGCCGCTCGAGAAGGATGCGCTCGCCGGCGTCGAGCTCGAGCGGGCGGACGTGGAACCGCTTCCGGTTAAGCTCGTATCGCGCGCCGGACCGAAGCCGGCGCCCGCCACGCTCGAGTTCGTGGAGCGGCTCGAGCGCGAAGCCGCGCGCCAGCGGGCGAGACTCGAGAAGCTCGTCGTTCGGTGGTAACGTCCCGGCGCCTGTTTTCGAGCGCGCCATGAAGATCGGAGTGCCGAAAGAAATACGGCCCGGCGAGCGTCGCGTCGCGGCGACTCCCGAGAGCGTGGGCCGTCTGGTCAAGCTCGGGTTCGAGGTGCTGATCGAGCGAGACGCGGGCGGAGGCGCCGCGTTCCCCGACGAAGAATACGAGAAGGCGGGCGCTCGGGTCGTCGCGGGCGCGCGCGAGCTCTGGGGCGCGGCGGACGTCGTGCTCAAGGTGCAGCCGCCCGAGCAGCACGCCGAGCTCGGTCACGAAGCCGATCTCTTGCGCGAGGGCGGCACGCTCGTGAGCTTCCTCTACCCCGCGAAGAACAAGGAGCTCATCGAGCGGCTCGCGAAGCGCCGCGCGACGGTGCTCGCGATGGATCAGGTGCCGCGCATCACGCGCGCGCAGAAGATGGACGCGCTGAGCTCGATGGCGAACATCGCGGGCTACCGCGCCGTCATCGAAGCCGCGAGCTTTTACGGGCGTTTCTTCACCGGGCAGATGACGGCGGCCGGCAAGGTGCCGCCGGCCAAGGTGCTCGTCATCGGCGCGGGCGTCGCCGGTCTCGCCGCCATCGGCGCGGCGCGCGGTCTCGGCGCCATCGTGCGCGCGTTCGACACGCGGGCCGAGGTGCGCGAGCAGGTGCAGAGCATGGGCGCCGACTTCCTCGAGGTCGCGCTCAAGGAAGAGGGCACCGGCGTCGGCGGCTACGCGAAGCAGATGAGCCCCGAGTTCATCGCCGCCGAGATGGCGCTCTTCATGCGCCAGGCGCGCGAGGTCGACATCATCATCACGACCGCGCTCGTGCCGGGCAAGACGGCGCCCATCCTCATTACGGAAGAGATGGTGCTCGCGATGCGACCGGGCTCGGTCATCGTCGATCTCGGCGCCGAGCAAGGCGGCAACTGCGCGCTCACGCAACCGGGCGGCGTGGTCGTGAAAAATGGCGTGACGATCGTGGGTTACGTCGATCTGCCGAGCCGCCTCGCGCCGACGGCGAGCCAGCTCTACAGCTCGAACCTCACGCACCTCCTCGCCGACATGGGCGGCGCCAAGAGCTTCCACGTCGACCTCGAGGATCACGTCGTGCGCGGCGCGCTCGTGCTCAAGGACGGCGACCTCATGTGGCCGCCGCCGAAGCCGCCCGCTCCCGCACCGGCGCCGAAACCCCCGGAGACACGCATCGCTGCTCCGCCGCCGCCGGCGAGCACGAAGGGCGGCCACGGCGCGCACGGTGGGTCCGGCAAGCCGAGCTCGCTCGGCGTCGTGCTCGTCGGACTCGGGGCGCTGCTCCTCGCCGGCTCGTTCGCGCCGCGTGAGTTCGTGGCGCACCTCACGGTCTTCGTGCTCGCCTGCTTCATCGGCTGGCAGGTGATTTGGAACGTGACCCCGGCGCTCCACACGCCGCTCATGAGCGTGACCAACGCGATCAGCGGCATCATCGTCGTGGGCGGCATGCTGCAGCTCTCGCACGGCTTCGATTCCGCGGTCACGCTGCTCGGCGCGCTCGCCGTGCTCGTCGCCAGCATCAACATCGCGGGCGGCTTTCTCGTCACGCAGCGCATGCTGAGGATGTTCCGACGATGATGTCCGACAGCGTCACGACCGTGGCGTACCTGGTCGCCGCCGTGCTCTTCATCCTGAGCCTCGGCGGGCTGAGCACGCAAGAAAGCGCGCGGCGCGGCAACGGCTACGGCATCGCCGGCATGCTCATCGCGGTGGCGGTGACGGCCATCGCGCACGTGCGCGACTTCGGGATCTTGGCCGGAGCGGTGGCGGGCGGCGGGCTCATCGGCGCCGTGCTCGCGCTCCGCGTCGAGATGACGTCGATGCCGGAGCTCGTGGCGGTGCTGCACAGCTTCGTCGGGCTCGCGGCCGTGCTCGTCGGCGTGGCGAGCTACCTCGCGACGCCCGCCGGCATGCCCGCGACCGAGGGCGTGATTCACGAGATCGAGGTGTACGTCGGCGTGTTCGTCGGCGCCGTCACGTTCACCGGCTCGATCATCGCGTTCGGCAAGCTGAAGGGCATCATCGGCAGCAAGCCGCTGCTCGTCCCGGGGCGCCATCTCGTCAACGCCGGGCTCTTGCTCGCGTGCGTCGCGCTCGCCGTGCCGTTCCTCGGCGCGGAGCCGGGCGGCGACCTGCGTTCGCTCCTGATCCAGGCCGGCATCGCGGGCATCCTCGGCATTCACCTCGTGATGGCGATCGGCGGGGCGGACATGCCCGTCGTCGTGTCGATGCTGAACAGCTACTCGGGCTGGGCGGCTTCCGCCGCGGGCTTCATGCTCGGCAATGATCTGCTCATCGTGACGGGCGCTCTCGTCGGGTCGAGCGGCGCGATCCTCAGCATCATCATGTGCCGCGCCATGAATCGCTCGTTCTTGAGCGTGATTCTGGGCGGCTTCGGCGCGGAGGAGGGCAAGGCGCCGGCGAAGCCGAGCGGCGCGCAACCGCAGGGCGAGGTGCGCTCCATCACAGCGGCCGAAACCTCCGAGCTCTTGCGCGAAGCGAAGAGCGTCATCGTCGTGCCCGGTTACGGCATGGCCGTCGCGCACGCGCAGTACCCGATTTACGAGATCGCGACGCTGCTCCGCGGCCGCGGGACCGAGGTGCGCTTCGCGATCCATCCCGTCGCGGGCCGGCTGCCGGGCCACATGAACGTGCTCCTCGCCGAGGCGAAGGTGCCTTACGACATCGTGCTCGAGATGGAAGCCATCAACGAGGACTTCCCGCGGACGGACGTCGTGCTCGTGATCGGCGCGAACGACATCGTGAATCCGGGCGCGCTCGACGACACGACGAGCCCGATTTACGGCATGCCCGTGCTCGAGGTGTGGAAGAGCAAGAACGTCGTCGTGATGAAGCGCAGCATGGCGAGCGGCTACGCCGGCGTCGAAAACCCGCTCTTCTTCCGCGAGAACACGAGCATGCTGTTCGGCGACGCGAAGAAGAACGTCGACGCGATCCTCACCGATTTGCGCGCGACCGCGGCCGCCGCGGAGTGACGCGACCGCGAACGGCGGTTACTTCACGATCCCGGGCGGGATCGGAACCTGGCACGTCTTCGGCGGGCTCAACCACTTCAAGATGTTGAGCCAGAAGAGCTCGACCTGCTCGCCCTTCGTGTTCGCCCATTCGCTGTCGTAGGTGATCCACTCGTCGCCCCAGACGACCATACGGCCGTCTTGCGGCTGGTTCACCTGCAAGGCGACGCGACCGCTCGCGTCCCGCGCGAGCGTGGTGCCCATCGGACCGTCGGGTTCGACGCCGTTTTCGGTGTTGATGCTGCTGATGCCGTCGGTCACCGGGTGCTCGGTCCAATCGGTGATGTAGCCGTCCAAGCTGAGCTTCGTGCTGCTGTAGGCCATGCCGAGCGGCGCGAGCAAGAGGTTCACGTTCGTGACCTCGGTCGCCTCGTCGGAGGTGTAACCGATGGTCGTCATCACACCGCCGCCCTTCTTCACCCATGAACCGAAGGCGTCGACCTCGTCGCTCGAGAACGCGTGATGCGCATGCGCGGTGACGCCGTTGCTCGAGACGTCCGTCTGCGCGACGTGCAAAACGACGACGATCTCGAAAGGCGCGAGCACGTCCGGCGTGAGCACCTGGTCGTCGAGCGGCACCGCGCCTTGCGGCGAGCGCGCGTCGAGCCACGACTTGAACACGTCGCCGCCGTTGCTCCACGGCCCGATTTCCCCGATGGTCGCGATGTTCAGGCAATCGCACACGCCGTCGTGCCCGACGTCGACGTCGTCGATGATGCCGTTGCAGTCGTTGTCGATCCCGTCGCACACCTCGGGCGAAGGGACGCAGCCCGCGCCCGCGCCGCCCGCCGTGCCGCCGGTGCCGCCGGTGCCGCCCGCGGCGCTCGCGCCCGCCGTTCCACTGCTCCCGCCCGAGGTCATGATCACGACGCCGGTGCCGCCCGTCGCGCCGCTGCCGCTCGCCGCCGCGCCCGTGACGAGCGCGGTTCCGCCGTCACCGCCGACGCCCGACGTTCCGCCGCTGCTCGCCGAAGTGCCCCCTTTCGCCCCGAGTCCGAGATCGTCCTTGTCGCCCTTGTTCGATGCGCAGCCGAAGGCGACGCTCGCAACGGCGAGTGCCACGGCGGGCAAGAAGAGCGAGTGGCGACGAAAACGCATGCGAAGCACCTCCGTAGGCATCAGTGCTTCCTGACGGCCGAGATGGCTCGAATTAAGTGGACGAGCCTGCGCGCTCAATGTGCGTTTTGTCGCACCTTTCGGCCGAACGCCGTCATCAGGATGATCCTCACGTCGAGCGCGAGACTGTAGTGCTTGATGTAGTGAAGATCGTGCGCGACCCGTTCGATCATCTTGCGCAGGGTGTCCGTCTCGCCGCGCCAGCCGTTCACCTGCGCCCAGCCGGTGATGCCCGGCTTGACCTTGTGACGGAGCGTGTATTCGAGGATCTGCGTGCGGTAGTGCTCGTTGTGCGCGACCGCGTGCGGGCGCGGGCCGACGACGGACATGTCGCCGAAGAGCACGTTGAAGAACTGCGGCAGCTCGTCGAGTGACGTGCGGCGCAGGAAAGCTCCGACGGGCGTCACGCGCGCGTCGCCCTTCGTGGCTTGACGCACGACGGCCCCGTCCTCCGTCACGCGCATGCTGCGAAACTTGAAGACGCGGATTTCCTTGCCGCCGCGGCCGTAACGCCGCTGCGCGAACAGCACGGGCCCCGGCGAGCTCCACTTCACCGCGCACGCGATCGCCGCGAAGAGCGGCCACGCGCAACCCACGACGCCGCCGGCCACGACGAGATCGAGCGCGCGCTTGAGCGGCCCGTCGATGCCCGCGCCCGAATGCACGACCAGGTCGTCCACCTCCGCCTGGCCGAGCGAGAGCGCGAGCACGAGGCCGAGCAGGTAACGCTCTTCGTCGAGATCGTAGACGTGGTCGGCGTCGCACACCTCGCGCACGAGCTCGGCGACGTGCCGGCGCTGCTCCGCCGGCAGGTGCCGCAAGCGCTCGGTCGCGCGCACGAGGTCGAACGAATTCTGATCGAAGCCCGTGAGGTGACGCTCGAGCCAGCCGGGCAGCTCGTGCGTTCCGAGCAGCCGGCGGAAGATGCGACGCATGGCCCGCCGCTCGCGCTCGCACGCCTCGCCGTCGGCCAGGGCCGCGGCGATGAGCACGTCCGCGAGCGCGAGGCAGACCTCCTGTTCGGCAGGCGGCGGCACCGAGCTCGGCCGAGCGCCGCCCGGCCGGTACGCCGTCGCGACCTGCATCGACGGCGGCGCCATGCTGATCGGCGCCTCGTCGCCTTCGGCGGGAAACACGCTGGCGCTCGAAGCCTCGCTGCCTTGGCCCGACATCGGGCCACCTTTTTACACCCGGCTCAGCGTGTTTGCACCGTCTGAGAGCGCGCTGATCGCGTGACGAGCGCGACGCCCGTCATCACCACCAACCCGAGCACGAAGCCCACCGCTGCGTCGCGAAGGAGTTGTTTCGGATTCATCGGGTGGCGAGGTCAAGCAATCGACATGCCACCGAGGGAACCCGCGTTTCTTGCGTGATTCGCCGCCGGGGCATCGCGCGCAATGCCAACCTGTGCCACGACCTTGGCGCTCGAAGCGCCGAGCGTTGACGCCCGCGGCGCGGCGCCTGAGCTCGGTTCCGCCAAGCACACTATGCTCGAGACCAGATGGTGGCGTGGAGAAGACCCGGCGCGCTGACGCTGCTCGGCGCGGCGATCGCGACGGCGACCGTCCTCAGCGAACAATACACGCGATTTTTGCGCGGCAACGTGTCGGACGACGCCGTCACGTCGATGCAATACGCGAAGAATCTCGTCTTGGGGAACGGCCTCGTGTTCAACGTCGGCGAACGCGTCGACGGCTACACGAACTTTCTCTGGGTGCTCTTCATGGCGCCGCTCTACGCGTTCTCGCGGCTCACGGGCTTGGATTTCGTCGCGACGCTCGTCGAGGTGACGATCGGGATCCAGGCGGTCGTGCTCGCGTTGCTCTTCGTCGTGGGCGCGCGGCTCTGGCAAGCGCGGCTCGGCGTGTTCGTCGCGCTCTTCTTGTGCGTGGTCGACAGCTCCTTCGTCACGTGGGCGGACCTCGGGCTCGAAGTGCATTTTTTGGCTTTCTGGCTGCTGCTCGCGCTCGCGCTCTGGCGCTCGCTCTTACCGGAGCGCGCGCTCTTCACCGGTCTCGCGCTCGCCGGGGCGATCCTCACGCGGCCCGACGCGGCGCTCTTCGGCATGGCCGTGATCGGCAGCGAGCTCGTCGAAGCGGCACTCGCGTGGCTCCGCGGCGCGACGCGCGAAGCGAAGGAGAGCGGCCGCGAAGCGCTCGTGATCGCGGCGGCGTGGCTCGTCCCCTACGCGATCTACTTCGCCTGGCACTACGCGTACTACGGGGAGCCGTTCCCGAACACGTATTACACGAAGCTCGGCGGACCGATCGACGCGTGGAGTCGCGGCCTCGATTACCTGCAGCAGTTTCTCGACGTGCGCGGCTGGGTGCCCGCGCTCGGCGTGTTCGCGCTCTTCGGCGTGCGCGACAAGACGATCCGCGCCGTCGTCGCGTACCTCGCGGTGCACACGCTGTACGTCGTCTACGTGGGCGGCGATTTCATGCCGGGCCACCGCTTTTTCGTGCCGCAACTACCGCTCTATTATCTGCTCGTCGGCGCGAGCGTGGAGCTCCTGCGCAGGTTCGTGGAGCGGCCGCGGGTCCGCGCGTTGCTCGAGCCGCGCGGCGTGAGCCCCGCTTTCGTGACCGGCTTCATCGTGGCGATCTTCGCGGGCGGGCTCGTGTTCCTCGCCGACCGGGAGCGCAAGCTCGGCCCGCTCGACGCCGTCCGCGCGAGCTGGGGCGAGGATCACGGGCGCCAGCGGCGGCTCATGACGTGGCTCCGCGACCGCAAACCGAAGAACGCGACGTTCGCCACCGGACTCATCGGTCACGTCGGCTTCTTCGGCGACATCTACGTCATCGACACGTGCGGCATCATCGACAAGGAGACCGCGCACAAGAACGTGAGGCACTTCGGGCACGGCTTGCCCGGTCACGAAAAGCAGGCGTCACCGGAAGCCGTCCTCGCGCGCAAGCCCACCTACGTCGGGATCCGCGTGCTCCCCGGTGATCTCTGGCAGCGCGGCTATTACCTCGACATCGACTTACCGCCCGCGACGGTGGACGGCTTGTGGACGCGCGACGACTTGCCGGAGCGCGGCCATTTTCTCGAGAACACGCGCGTGGACTTCGAGCACGGCGCGCCGCCCGGTTGGACCGCGAGCGGCACGGCGTTCGCGTCGTGGCCCACGCGCGGGCACGGCGCCGGTCAAGGCGACATCGGCGGCGCCGAGGGGATGTTCGTGAACAGCTACGACGCGAAGCTCGGCAACGGAGCGACCGGCACACTGCGTTCGGCGCCGTTCCGACTCGAAGGCGATTTGTTCGTCTTTCGCATGGCGGGCGGCAATGATCCGGAGCGCCTGCGCGCGAGCCTGATCGTCGACGGAAAGCGCGTCTTCAGTTCGACGGCGAACGACAACGACACGATGGGCCGACGCGCGTGGAACATCGCGCCGTACCGCGGCAAGACGGCCGTCTTCGAGCTCGTCGACGAAGCGACGGGAGGCTGGGGTTACGTCGCGGTCGACGATCTCGTGCAGTGGGTCGCGGGGCCGGCCTGACCGAGCCTTTCGCGACGGCGCCGGCGCGCTCCGAGCGCGAGCACGGCGCCGAGGCCGAGCGCCCAGGCTCCGCGCGGCGCGCGCTCGGCGGGGACACCGCATGAACAACCGCTCGGGTTAGCCGGCGCGCCCGACACGACGCCGCTCGCGCCGCCGCCGGCGCCGCCCGAGAACGCCGTGCCGCCGGCGCCGCCGAAGCCGCCCGAAACCGCCATGCCGGCGCCGCCCGTGACGCCGGCTGCGCCGCTCGAGAACGGCACGCCGCCCGCGCCGCTCTGGCCGGCTCCGTTCGTCGAAGCTCCGCCCGTGGTCCCACCCGCGCCGAGACGCCCGCCGAGGCCCGCGGCAGCGCCCGTCGCGTTGTTGCCGCCCATGGCGGATCGTCCGCCGTCGTCCGCGGAGCCGCCCGCGCCCACGCGCCCGGCGGCGCCGCCTCGTGCCGCTCTTCCGCCCGTCGAAGCTCCGCCGACTCCCGCGCTCCCGGCGCTCGCACCGCCCATGCCACCCGTGCTCGGCGCTCCGCCCGTGCCGGAGCTCCCACCCGTCGAGCAATCCGTACCCGTCGTCGGCGGTGGTGTTTGCGTGCCTTGCGGGTTCATCGCGGGCAGCGTGATGAGATCGACGAGCCACGTGAGGCCGCCGTCGGGCGTGCGCAGGTTCTTCGCCGTGCCGATGCCCGAACCCATGCCCGTGGCGCCGTGCTGCGCTCCGACGCCGCCCACGCCCGTCGCACCGAAGTGCGGATCCGCATCGGCGAGGTCGAGCTCGGTGCAGAGGTAGTACTGCGTGTCGATGGTGTACGAATCGGCGTCCGCTTCGGTGGCAAAACCGAAGCCGCCCTTCGGCATCGGGCCGCTCGAGCTCTGCAACGTCGACACGACTTTTCCGAGCTTTTGAGAGCTGACGGTTTGCGTCCACGTGTTCTCGTCCGAGCCGAGCTCGTAGTCGATGGTGACGTGGTCGTCGGGGTCGATGGCGACGGTCGGACCATTGCGCTGACCGAAGCTGCCGAAAACGGACGCTTCCACGCACCACTGACCGGTCGCGGCGCCGCAGTAACCTTTGTTGTCCTGCCAGGCGTCCATGGTGGTTTGGACCAAGTCGCTCGTCGGGTTCGACAAGCCGGGCCAGAGAAAGAGCGGGCCCGTGCTCGAAGTGATGGGCGGCAGGCGACCCGGTACGAGGGTCGTCCTCGCGTGAACGATGCGGGACGTGGTCGGGCCGAAGCTGAAGCTTGCACCCCAGCCGTCCGCGGCGCGCGCGGACGTCGACCACACGGCGGCGGTGAGGACCGCTCCGAAAACACCGATTCGCACTGACATAGACAGCCCAAAGGGACGCGAGCCGCGCGGCGCGTTTCATCTTTCGGCACCCGGCTCACGCCCGAGCACCATCATCTCGTCACTCGGAAGCCACGGGGACGCCTCGGCACTGGGGAAAGCTTGTGGAGTAATGCGGCTCGGGGCGCTCGATCTGGGGTCGAACTCCTTCCACCTGCTCGTCGCCCGCATCGACGCGCGCGGCGGCTTTCAGAAGGTCACGGGGCGGCGCGCCATGCTGCGGCTCGAGGAGGCGGTCGCGGCCACGGGTCGTCTTCAGCCGGAAACGTTCGCGCGGGCACTCGACGCCGTGGGCGAGCTCCTCGCCGTCGCGCGCGACCACGACGCGGACGACGTGATCGTCGCCGGCACGAGCGCGCTCCGCGAGGCGGAGAACGGCGCCGCTTTCGCCAAGGCCGTTCGCGCGCGCCACGGCGTACCCGTCGAAATCCTCTCGGGCGAAGACGAGGCCCGGCTCGTTTATCACGGCGCGCGTTCGCGGCTCGACGAGCTCCCGACGCGCGTCGGGGTGCTCGACCTCGGCGGCGGCTCGGTCGAGGTCGCGGTGGGCGACGGTGAGGCGTGTCTGTTTTCGGCGAGTCTTCCGCTCGGCTTCTTGCGGCTCGCGCGGTCGCTCGACGTGCGGGGCGGCCTCGACGCCGCGGGCCTCGCCAAAGTGACGGCGCACGTGCGCGCGGTCGCCGAACCGCTCGCGCCGGAGCTCGCCGAGCTCGCGCCGCGCGCCTGGCTTTTGAGCGGGGGTACGGCGCGAGCGCTCGGCCGCGTGCTCGCGCTCGAGCCCGGCGCCGCCCTCTCGACGCTGAAGCTCGCCGGCGAGGCCGTCCGCTTCGCGCGCGAAGACGCCGCTCGACTCATCGGCCACGGCGTGGATCCGGCGCGTGCGCGCGGCTTCGGCCTGGGGGTGCTCGTGCTCGCGACGCTCGCCGAAGCGTTCGCCGCGCCCGCGACGCGCGTGACGCCCGGCGGTTTGCGCGAGGGTCTCTTGCTGCGCAAAATCGGTGGTACTTCTACTCGGCATGCCCGAGTTCATCTTCACCATGCAGGACGTGTCGCGCGTCCATCCGCCGGATAAGCGCGTCCTCGAAAACATCACGCTCGCCTTTTTCTACGGCGCGAAGATCGGCGTCATCGGCACGAACGGCTCCGGCAAGAGCTCGCTCCTGCGCATCATGGCGGGCGTCGACAAGGATTTCTTGGGCGAGGCGCGGCCCGCCGACGGCATTCGCATCGGCTACTTCGCGCAAGAACCGGAGCTCGGCCCGGCCGAGACGGTGCGCGAAGCCGTCGACGAGGCGGTCACCGATTTGCGCGGCGTCGTGAAGGAGTTCGAAGAGCTCAGCATGAAGCTCGGCGAGCCGATGTCGGACGACGCGATGACGAAGCTCCTCGAGAAGCAGGCGGCGTTGCAGGACAAGATCGACGCGCTCGACTTGTGGAACCTCGACTCGCGCGTCGACATCGCGATGGAGGCGCTCCGCGTGCCGCCGGGGGACGCGAAGATCAAAGACCTCTCGGGCGGCGAGCGACGGCGCGTGGCGCTCTGCCGCATCCTCTTGAGCCGCCCCGACATGCTCTTGCTCGACGAGCCGACGAACCATCTCGACGCCGAATCCGTCGCGTGGCTCGAGCGCTTTTTGCACGAATACACGGGCACGGTCGTCGCCGTGACCCACGACCGCTACTTCTTGGACAACGCCGCGGAGTGGATTTTGGAGCTCGATCGCGGGCGTGGCATTCCGTTCAAGGGCAACTACTCGTCGTGGCTCGAGCAGAAGCAGAAGCGTCTCGCGCAAGAGGAGAAGCAAGAGAGCGCGCGCCAGCGCAAACTCAAGCAAGAGCTCGAGTGGGTCCAGGCGTCGCCACGCGCGCGCCAGGCGAAGAGCAAGGCGCGTCTCGCCGCGTACGAGGACTTGCTCAGCAAAGCCAACAAGGGTCCGAGCGATCCGGCGGAAATCAGCATCCCCCCGGGTCCGCGTCTCGGCGACGTCGTGATCGAGTGCGATCACCTGAAGAAGGGTTTCGGGGATCGCATGCTGATCGACGACTTGACGTTCCGTCTCCCGCGGAGCGGCATCGTCGGCGTGATCGGCGCGAACGGCGCGGGCAAGACGACGCTCTTTCGCATGCTCGTCGGACAAGACAAGCCCGACGCGGGCACGCTGCGCACCGGTGAAACCGTCAAAATCGCGTACGTCGATCAATCGCGCGCGAGCCTCGGCGGCGACAACAGCGTCTGGCAGGAGATCTCGCGCGGCGAGGAAAAACTCGCGCTCGGCAAGCGCGAGGTCGCGTCCCGCGCGTATTGCGCGTGGTTCGGCTTCAAGGGCGCCGATCAGCAGAAGAAGGTCGGGTCGCTCTCGGGCGGCGAGCGCAATCGCGTTCAGCTCGCGAAGCTATTGAAGGAGGGCGGCAATCTCCTCTTGCTCGACGAGCCGACGAACGATCTCGACGTGGAAACGCTGCGCGCGCTCGAACAGGCGCTGCTCGATTTCCCGGGTTGCGCGGTGATCATCACGCACGATCGCTGGTTTTTGGATCGCATCGCGACCCACATCCTCGCGTTCGAGGGCAACAGTCACGTCGAGTGGTTCGAAGGGAACTACCGCATGTACGAGGACGATCGGCGCCGGCGCTTCGGTGAAGACGCCGATCAGCCGCACCGCATCAAGTACAAGCGCCTGAAGCTCGAGTGAGGCGGACCCCGATGGCGCACCCCGAGCCGATCCTCGTCGTGATGGCGCTCGAGCTCGAGTCGCAAGGACGCTTTCGAGAGCGCGGCGTCGAGGTGCTCTACACCGGCGTCGGCAAAGTGAACGCGGCGTACGCCCTCACGCGTCGCTTGGCCGCCGAGCGCGCCGCCGGTCACGCGCCGCTCGTCCTGAACCTCGGCACGGCGGGGAGCCGCGTGCACCGGACGGGCTCGCTCCTCGCGTGCCGGCGCTTCGTTCAGCGCGACATGGACGTGAGCGGACTCGGGTTCCCGGTCGGTCGCACGCCGTTCGAGGACGCGGTGCCCGACGAGCTCGAATTTCCCGAAGTGCTCGAGGGGCTCACGCACGCGACGTGCGGCACGGGCGACCGCTTCGAAGCGCACTCGGACGCGCTGCCGTGGGACGTGGTCGACATGGAGGCGTACGCGCTCGCGAAGGTGTGCTGGCTCGAGGAGGTGCCGTTCGCGTGCGCGAAGTACGTGACGGACGGCGCGGACGGCGCCGCCGCCGGCGACTGGCAGAGCAATCTCGCGCATGCGGCGCAGGATTTCGTCACGCTGCACGCGTGGCTGCTCGCGCAGCGAGCCAAACTCCGCTGAGCAACGGCACGACGAGGACGGCGACGCGCGCGCTGTCCTGCCCGTAGCCGGCCGCCACGAGCGTCCCCGCCGTGGCGAAGAGCAGGGACGAAGCGGCCGCGAGCTCGAGCGCGCGCAGGCGCTTGGCGGAGCCGAACGTCACCGCGAGCCCTGCCGGCACGAGCAAGAGCGCCCATGCCGGGCAGACGAGCGCGTTGAAGTTCGCGTGCGACGCGGGATGCACGTGGGTCGCGAGCAGCAGCAGCACGAACGTGCCGAGCCCGCCGACGAACACGCCGACGCATGCTCCCGCGAACCCGAGCAGGCGTCGCAGCCGCGGGCGCCGTGCGGCTCGCGCGAGGAGCACGCCGAACGTCGCGCTCGCGAGCCCGTAAAACGGCGCCCGCGGCGGCGGACGCGCGGGAACCGCCTCGCGTGCGGCCGCGAACAGCGTGGCTTCGCGCGCGACGAGCGGGTGCGACCCCGTCGCATCCGTGATCCGCGCCTCTGCCAGGTAATGAGCGAGTCGGTCCGGCAAGAACGCGTCGTCCCACTCGTCGAGCGGTTGGTCCGCGTTCTTGCCCAAACCCACGTCGAAGAGCAACGCGAGCAGCGGGGTATTCGCGCTGAAGCGGAGCGCGTGGTCGCGATAGGTGTAATGGCTCGCGCCGCCGAGCTCGCTGCGCAGGGCGCCGCCGAGCGCACGATCGAGCGCGTCGCGGACGCGCGTCGTGCAATTGTCGCGCGCGAAATCGTAGTGATAAGTGGTGTTGGCCGGCTCGGAGTTGAGTGACAGCGCGCGCGCGAGTCTCTCCGCGGTCGGCTGATCGAGGTTCAAGACTTGCTGCGTGACCGTGCGATTCTGCGCGCGGTACACGGGGACCGTGCGCGCCAGATAATCGACGCTCAGGTAGTAGAGGAGCGTCCCGCCGAGCACGTGGTGGGGCAGAATGGCCTGATCGGTGTAGGTGCCGAAATTGTAGACGAGGGACGGCAAACCGCCACGCTCGACGAGCAGGGCGTCGTGGCCGAACCGCGACACGAATTGATCGCCGGGACCCATAGTGAGCACCGAGATGCGATAGCCGTCCGTCGGCGCGAGCGGCTGCGCGTACGCGCGCGGCGAGAGCGAACTCGAGAGAACTGCGCACGCGACTGCGAGAACCAAATCGCTCCGAAATTTCATGCGCGCCGCCGATGCTACTCACGCCGCGCGTGAGACGACGCAAACTAATTTTAGAAAGCGTCCCGCACGCTCGGGCGCGAACACAGCGCGCCGCTTCCGGGAATGAACGAAGGGGGGCGTTGGTTTTTGCAAGAGAGGTCGCTCATGGCGGAACAATCGATTCCCGGTCCTCGTTCGGAACCGCGGCGACCACCACGCGTACTCGTGGCGGACGATTCCGCCGAGCAGCGCTGGACGTTGCGGCTCGCGCTCTCGATGATGGGCTTCGAAGTGCACGAGGCCGCCGACGGCCGCGAGCTCTTCTGGGCGCTCGAAGGGCTCGCGCGCAAGCCGGCGGCCGAGCCGGAGCTCGTGATCGCCGACGTCTACATGCCGGCGTACAACGGGCTCGACGTACTCTCGGCGTGGGTCGAGTCGGCGCCCTTCCACCCGCTCATCGTGATCACGGCTTTTCCGGACGACGTGCTCACCAAACGCGTGGCCGAGCTCGGCGCGACGCTCCTGCCGAAGCCGTTCACGCTCGCGGACCTCTCGCGCAGCGTGCGCCAGGCGCTGCGCAAAGCGCGACGCGGGGCATGCTGACCGCGCAGGCGCCGCCGCTCGGAGGTCTGCGCTCCCTCGCGCCGAAGACGGATTGGTTGCGCGACCGCGTGACGGCGACGAACGTCGTGCCCATCGCGCTCGTGGCCGCGGTGCTCATCGGCATCGGCGACTTCTACACGGGCGTCGACGTTGCGTTGACCCTGCTCTACGTGTTTCCGATCGCGCTCGGGACCTGGTACCGCGATCGCCGCTTCGGAATGTCGCTCGCCGTGCTCTGCGCGGTGATTTCGGCGGCGTCCGAGGTCGGCTGGCGGCTCGAGCATGGCGGCCACGTCAAGCCGTTTTGGCTGCTCTGGAACCACGGCGGGTCGCTCGGGATCTTCGCGCTGTGCGCCGAGGTCCTCTGCCGGCTCCGCGCCTACGTGGAGCGCGAGCGCGTCGAACGCCGGAGCGCGATCGAACAGCTTCGCCATGCCGAGCGTCTGAACGTGGTCGGCAAGCTCGCGGCGGGCGTCGCGCACGAGCTCGGGACGCCGCTCAACGTGATCGCGACCACGGCCGAGCTCGTCGACGCGGACCGCGGCGCTTCCGACATGGTGCACGCGTCGTGTCGCGTCATCATCGACCAGTCCGAACGCATGACCGCCATCATCCGCCAGCTGCTCGACTTCGGCCGGCGCGGCGGCACCGATCGTTCACCGACCGACCTCGGCGCCCTCGGTCAGAGCACGGTCGCGTTGCTCCGCCCGCTCGCGCGCAAACGACGGGTCGAGCTGTCGCTCGCGCTGCCGAAGACGACGGTGCGGGCGTCCGTGAACGCACTCGAAATCGGCCAGGTTCTGAGCAATCTGGTGCTGAACGCCGTCCAAGCGATGCCGAACGGCGGACGCTCGGTAATCGAGCTCCGGCTCGAACGCGAGCGCGGCATCGAAGTCGCCGTCCTCTCGGTCAGCGACGAGGGCACGGGCATCCGCCCGGAAGACGTGCCCAAGGTCTTCGATCCGTTCTTCACGACCAAGGACGTGGGCGAAGGCACCGGCCTCGGCCTGGCGGTGACCTACGGCATCGTCGCCGATCACGGCGGCCGCGTGAACGTCGAGACCGACTGGGGCCACGGCAGCATCTTCACCGTCGTGCTCCCGACGCACGATCGGCGGCGCGCCGAGCGTACGTCACACGACGAGCGCCACTTTCCCGATCGTCGTGCCCGAGTGAAGTAGCTCGTGCGCGCGGGCGACCTGGTCGAACGGCACCTCCGTGACGGCCGGAAGTCGGAGCTCGCCTCGCTCGAGCGCCGTCATGAGCTCGGTCATCGCCTCCCGAAAGAGCGGGAGCTCGTCGAACAGATACGAGAGATTGAAGGCCAAAACGCCCGTATTTTTCTCGACCATCTTGAGTGGGTTGAAGCGCGGCACTTGCATCAAACCGATGAGCGCATGGAGCGGGTTCAAGCGATCGCTGCCGCGCCGAAGCAAGCCGTGAAAGCCGTACACGATGACGCGACCCATCGGGCGTAAGTGCGCGTAGCTCTGGCGCAGCGTCTCCGAACCGTTGGCGTCGCACACGACGTGACAGCCGTCGGGCGCGGCGCGCTCGACCGCGGCCCACAGCTTTTCACGGCTCTTGTCGATGACGACGTCGGCGCCGAGCGCCTCGACGGCCGCGACCTTGTGCGTGCTGCCGACCACCCCGATCACGCGACAACCGGCGCGCTTCGCGAGCGCGACGAGCGCGCTGCCGACGCCGCCCGCGGCCGAATGCACGAGCACGACGTAACCGGGCCGGAGCCGCGAGAGCTCGACGAGCGCGTACCAAGCCGTGAGAAACGCCACGGGAAACGTCGCGCCTTGCGTGAAGCTCACGCCGCGCGGCAGCCTGAGGACTTGCGCCTCCGGGATACAAATCGCGGTCGCGTAAGCGCCGAAACGCGTCACGCCGATCACCTCGTCACCGGGACGAAAACTCGTCACGCGTTCGCCTACGGCGCGAACCGTTCCCGAAACCTCGAAGCCCGGCACGACGACCGGTCCCGCGTATTTCTTGGCCGAGCCGTAAAGGCCCAAGCGCACCACGAGATCGGCGAAGTTCACGCCGATCGCGCGCACTTCCACACACACCTCGTCACCCGAGGGAGTGGGTTCGGGAGCAGATTCGATCACGAGGGCGCGCGTGCCCCCGGGCTTGTTGACGATCACTCTTCGCATGTGTGAACTCGAGTTTGTACTACGCCCCTAAGTCCTAGCCGCACGAATGCGGCTGTGGGATATTCACTGCGTCGCTCGCCGTCGGATGCGTGGCTCTACCACGCCGCGGCAACCGGTGGCGGGGGCGGGCCGACAGACATGGCGAAGACTCCGGGCGGCAGAAACATAGCCAGCGCACTGCGTGAAACGCTCGACAGCGTCGTGACACCGAGCGTGCGTGACACGATTCTCTCTCGCGCGCTCGCCCTGGCGAAACGCGACGAAGTGCCGACGGAGCCGCGCGAGCTCGAGGAGTTTCTGCAAGGCGCGCTGCACGACGCGCTGATCAAGGCGCTCGGACCCGAGCTCGGACTCTCCGTCTCGACCGAGCTCGAGCGCATCGCGGCGGTCGCGACGCGACCGTCCGGAACGACGCCGCAGCAAGTCGCCGTCTCGCGTGAATCCACCACGCGGCGCGAGCGCGACACGGTCCGGCCCGGCGCGCGCACCAAGGCAGTTCCTACGAGCGGCCGCCGCAAGCCGCGTTCGACGCTGCCTTCACCGGAAATGCTGCCGCCCGGCAGCGTGAAGGCGCCGGACGAGCGCTGGGCGGAAAAGGAGCGGCGCGCGATCGCGCCGACGGAACCCGCGGGACGCCGAGTTCAAGCTCCGCCCGCGCGCCCGCCGAGCGGCGCCCGCGAGGAGGCCATCCACGCGAAGGCCGCGCCGTTACCCGTCTCGGCCGACTACCCGCGCGGCGTGGCCAAGGCGCTCGGGGTGATCGGGACGGCGTCGGTCGACCCGCGTCCGAGCCGGCGCCCGACGGTGCTTCTCGCGAGCACGGACCCCGAGCTCTTGCGACTGTTCACCGCGTGGCTCGACCTGCGCGCCGCGGTCGAGCAAGCCTCCGGCGCGACCGCACTCGTAGTGCGTCTCGCCGAGGTCGGCGGACCGCGCGCGGTGATCGTGCTCGACGGCAAGAACCCCGGCGTCCGTCCGCTCACGCTCGCCGCGCTCGCCGACGAGCTCCCCGCGGGAACGACCGTGATTCTGTGGGGCGTGCAGCCTCACCTCCACGCGCGCATGTGCACGATCTCGGCGCTCGCGGAAAAATGGGTGGTTTACGCGGGGGACGCGACGAGTACGGAAGTCGTCGCCCAGTGCGCGAAGATCGTGAGTTGAAGCGCCGATTCGGCGGGCGAAGACCGCGCCTCACGCGTGCACGACGACCGGCGTTTCACGCGGCGGACGACGGAAGAGCTCGACGTCGAGCGGCGTACCCGTGCCGGCGACGAGCGCCGTGCGCACCGCGAGGTGCGGCAGCGCTTGTCCGAAGATCGCTTCGACGAGCTCGCTCACCTTGGCCGAGCCGCTCTGACCGATCGCGAGCGTCGCCTCGAGCGCCTCGAGCCGTCCGAGCACGCCCGCTTGCGCGAGTTGCCGCTCGGCCGCCGGAGTCGCCGGGCCGAGCGCGAGCACGAAGCGCCGCACGTCGACGATCTTGCCGACGCCCTCGATGTTGCGCCGCACCTTCGCCTCGCTCTTCGCGAGAAACTCGCGGACGCGCTCGTGCACGGCGTCCATGCCGCCGTGTTCTTCGATCACGTCGCGCGCGAGGGCGACGACGTAGTGCGCGCCGGTGACGACGCTCGCCACGGCGGGGTCCTCCGAGGTGAGCGGGACGGCCGCGGTGAAGCGCAGGCCGCCCGAGGTCGCATTCGCGAGCCGCGCGAGGAGCTCGTCGACGGGCGGCGCGTCGATGAGCTTCGCATCGACGTACTCTTCGAGGCTCGCCACGCCGAGCGAGAGCGCGGGGCCGAACGACAGATCGGGCTTCGGGTGGAAGCCCTCGCTGTAACGAAGCCGCACGCCCGCGCGCCGAATCGCACGCGGGAGCTCGCGCGCGAGATCGAGGTGGCCGAGCAGCGCCGCGGGGCCGACCTTGGTGAAGCGCAGGCGAAAGCGCACGGGCGCGCCGCCCGGACGCACGGGCCGCTGCGCCTCGGGACGCGTGCGGCGGAGGCGCGGCGCCGGCGCGGCGGGCGCGAGTTCCGTCGCCGGCTCCCCATCGACCGCCTCGCTCACGACGACGACGGGCGGCGCGGGGCGCTCGTGCGCGCCGAGCTTGCGCAAGAAAACCAGCCGTTCTTGCCGCATTTTCCCGAGGTCGCAGGCGATGCCGCAGTCGTAACAGACGAGACGCCGCTGCTCGGCTTCGGCGTCCGCCGCGTTCGTCGCGTGGATGAACGCGCCGGCGACCTTGCCGCACGGCGGACTCGAGCGTCCGGCCAGAGCTTTGCGGTACTCGCGAGCGAGAAACCCTTCCTCAAGGCCGACGTCGAGGTGATCCCACGGCACGCGCGCGCCGACGGCGATGGTGCCGAGGAACGTGCTCGTGTCGATGCCGAAGTGCACGAGCGCCTCTTCCCAGAGATCGAGTCGCAGATGGTCGTCCCACGAATCGAAGCGCGCCCCGCCGAGGAACGCGCGCTCGATCACGTCAGCGAGCCGGCGGTCGCCGCGCGCGAGGATGCCTTCGAGCACGCTCGTCGGCGCGTCGTGGAGCTTCAGTCCGAGCCCGCGCACGCGGCGCACGTTCTCGCGTAAAAGCTGCTGCTTTCGCTCGATTTCGGAGAGCGGGTCCATTGCGCACCACTGAAACGGCGTGTGCGGCTTCGGCACGTGTGTCGAAACGCTGACGTTCACCTTCACGTTGCGTCCGAGCCGTTTGCCGACACCGAGCGCGTTCTTGCCGACCTCGACGATGCCGAGCACGTCCTCGTCTTCCTCGGTCGGCAACCCGACGATGAAGTAGAGCTTCATCTTGTCGAAGCCGCGCGAGAACGACCGCTCCGCGGTTTCGAGCAGCTGCGCCTCGGTCACGTTCTTGCTGATGACGTCGCGCATGCGCTGCGTGCCGGCTTCGGGCGCGAACGTGAGCCCGCTCGCGCGCACGCGACCGAGATCGTCGAGCAAGTCCTCCGCGAGCCCGTACGCCCGGAGCGAGGCCACGCCGAGGCTCACGCGTTCCGGCGCCGTCTTCTCCACCAAGCGCTTGATCAGCGGCGAAATCGAGCTCACGTCGGCCGTCGAGAGCGCCGTCAGGCTGACTTCGTCTTGTCCCGACTTGTCGAGCGCGCGCAGCACCGTGTCGATGACCTCGGCGGGGTCGCGCTCGCGCACCGGACGATAGATCATACCCGCCTGACAGAAGCGGCAGCCTTCCGTGCAGCCGCGCGCGATCTCGATGCTCATGCGATCGAAGATCGCTTCGGGGCCGCCGACCGGTCCGTCGTCGGGGAACGGAAAGCGCGAAATGTCCGCGAGCATGCGGCGTTCGACCGGATACGGCACGCCCGGCGCTTTCGCGCGCGTGACGACCTCGAAGCCGCTCTCGGCGTCGAGCGCCGTTGCGTAGAGCGACGGCACGTAAACGCCGGGGATGCGCGCCAGGCGGAGGAGCCGCTCGGCGCGCGACTCTCCGAGCCGCTTGCCTTCGACCCACGCGAGCGCAATCTCGAGCGCGGCTTCCTCGCCGTCGCCGATGAGCACGGCGTCGAGGAACGGCGACATCGGCTCCGCGTGCGTCCCGACGGGACCTCCCGCGACGACGAGCGGGTCGGCGTCGCTGCGGTGCTCGCTCCGCAGCGGAATGCCGCCGAGCTCGAGCATCGTGAGGATGTTCGTGTACGTGAGCTCGTATTGCAGCGAGAAGCCGACCACGTCGAAGTCGGCGAGCGGCCGCGCGCTCTCGAGCGACACGAGGAATTTGCCGTGCGCTCGGAGCTCGCGCTGCATGTCGACCCACGGCGTGTACGCGCGTTCGGCGAGCGTCCGCGTGTCGTCGTTCAGGATCTTGTAGAGCATCCTGAAACCGAGGTGGCTCATCCCGATGTCGTAGATGTCGGGGAACGCGAGACAGATGCGCGCGCGCACCCCGTCCCACGCCTTCTTCCGCGAACCGTGCTCGGCGCCGGTGTAGCGGCTCGGCTTCTCGACGCGGTCGAGAAACTTCGCGTAGGGGTGATCGAAGCGCTGCATCGCGGGCGAAGAGCTAGCATTTGTGACTGACGGCGGCGCCGGCGGGCAACTGAAGTGACGGTGGTGTCCCAAAAGCAGCGAAAAATCGTGAAATCATTGGGCGCGGCGGCGTTCGCGCTCGGGCTTGGCGCGTGCGGCGGCGCTCACGGCGACGACGCTGCGGGGACGGGCGGCGGGGGCGGTCACGTGGGCGCGAGCGGAGGCAGCGCGGGCACGAGCTCACCGACGGGCGGCTCGGGCGGCTCGGCTGTTGGAGCGGGCGGTGCGGGCGGAAGCTCGGCGGGCTCTTCGAACGGGAGCGGCGGCACGAGCTCGGCGAGCGGCGGTTCGACAGCGACGGGTGGCACCTCGTCGGGCGGCACGACCTCGTCGGGCGGCACCACGTCGTCGGCCGGCTCGCCGGCGTCGGGTGGTTCGACGGCGACGGGCGGCGCGAGCGCGCGCGGCGGCGCGGCCAACGCGACGGGCGGCTCGGCGGGCGCGAGCGGCGGCAGCGGCGGCGCGAACGGCGGGACGAGCGCCGGTGGTCACACGGGCGCGGCGGGAAGCGGCGCGACGAGCGGCACGGGCGGCATGGCAAACCTACCCGCGGGAGTGAGCGGCCTCTTCCCCGGACCCGATGCGACGAACGTCTGCAAGGACCCGCAGCTCCGTCTCACGTTCGACAAGCCGCCGACGCTCGGGAGCACGGGCACTATCCAGGTGCTCGACTCGTCCGGCGCGGTCGCCGCGAGCGTCGACATGTCGGCGATGTCGGTCACCGACACCCTCGGCGGGATGAGCGTGACGCTCGAGCGGCGCGCGTACGTCGACGGCAATACTGCCGTGATTTACCTGCCCTCGAAGGGCCTCGCGTACGGCAAGACGTATTCGGTGACGGTGCCGTCCGGCGCAATCGTGCCGAGCGGCGGCGGTTCGTTTTCGATCGGCGGGACGACGGCTTGGCGCTTCACGACCGCGAGCGCGGCGCCCGCGAGCTTCGCGAACGTCGCCGTCGCGCTCGACGGCTCGGGTGCGTTTTGCTCGCTCCAGGGAGCGTTCGACGCGTTGCCGAACGCCGGCAGCGCCGCGACGACCATCACGCTCGCGGACGGCAACTATCACGAGGTCGTCTACTTCAAGAACAAGAACAACGTCACGCTGCAGGGTCAGAGCCGCACCGGCACCGTGATCCTCGGCACCAACAACAACAATCTCAATCCGAGCACCAAGGGGCGCGCGCTCGTCGGCGGCGACGGCAACCAGAATCTCGTCATCGCGAACCTGACGATCCAAAATCTGACGCCGCAGGGCGGTTCGCAGGCGGAAGCGCTCCGGCTCGAGAGCTGCACGCACTGCACGATCCACGACGCCACCATTCAGAGCTTGCAGGACACGCTGCTCTGGAGCGGCACCCTCTACGCCAAAAATTGCCTGATCGAGGGCAACGTCGATTTCATCTGGGGCACCGGGGCCGCTTATTTCGACCAATGCGAGATCCGCACCGTCGGGCGCAACGGCTACGTCGTGCAGTCGCGTAACCCGACGAGCGGCTACGGTTACGTCTTCGTCGATTCGAAGATCACCGCCGACGCCGGCATCACCGGCAGCGTGCTCGCGCGCATCGACGTGAGCCAGTATCCGGGCAGCCACGTCGCGTACGTGAACTGCGCGATCGGCAGCCACATCACTCCCGCGGGTTGGCTCGTCACGGGCGGCTCGCCGACGTCGTCGCTCCGCTTCTGGGAGTACCAGAGCACCGATCTCGACGGGAACCCGCTCGACGTGAGCAAGCGCCTCGCCGGGTCCACGCAAATCTCCGACTCCGAAGCCGCGACCATGCGCGACCCGAGCGCCGTGCTCGGCGGCTGGCAACCGAACTGACGGCGCGGTTCAGTCGCCGGAGCCCGAGAGTCCGCCGCTCGACACCCCGCCGCCCGCCATGCCGGCCGTCGCCTGACCGCCCGTCGCAACACCGCCGGTCGCGTCGCCGCCCGACGAAATCCCACCTGACGAGAGCCCGCCCGTGGAAACGCCGCCGGACGAAACGCCGCCCGTCGAGACCCCGCCGGACGAAACGTCGCCGGAGAATCCGCCGCCGCCCGCCATGCCGCCCGCGCCCACGCCCGCGAAGCCGGCGAGGTTTCCAGTGCCGGCCGTCGCCATGCCGGCGAAGCCCGCCATCCCACCCATGCCGCCGGCGCCGACCATCGCCGGACCGCAGTCGGGCGCCGCGCTGCCCGAACGAATGAAGCCCACGTCGTCGAGCGTCACGTCGACGGAGTACGAGCCGAGCGTCGGGTCGTACGGGAAGATCCATTCGACGCCGACGATCTCGTTCGGGCTCGTCGCCGAGTTCCACGACACGGGCGTGCCGCCCGAAAAATCGGACCAGTACGCGTACTGGCGCGACGAGTAGAGCGTGGCGATGAGATCGGGCGCCGTGCAATCCACGGACGGGTTCAGGTTCGACGGCGTGCAGCCGCCGATCATGCTCATGGGCTGCGCTTCCCACGAGTAGTCCGAGTTCGTGAGCGGCGAAATTTGGAATTCGTCGTTGTCGCCGGTCATGCCGCTCATCGTGAAGTAGACGCCCGCGTAACCCGAGAGGTTCGCGCACGACGTGAAGTAGATGCCGATGCCCTCGCCGTAATCGGTGACGGTGCCCGTCACGTGAATGCGATCTTCGGCGGTGTCGCGCGTGATGCCCGCGCCGAACACCGAGATGCCGCCCGTGAAGCCGCCGATGCCCCAGGTTTGCCCGGTGTCGGTCGAGAAATTCGTGAAGGTGTCGCACGTCGGCGAGACGTGCGCGCACGCGTACGGACCTTGCCCGCTCATGCCGGCCGCGCCGGCCGTCGTGCCGCCGCTGCCCCCGGTCCCGCCGACGATCAGGCTGCCCCCGACGCCGACGGCGCCGCCCGTCCCGCCCTTGCCCGGTCCGCCTCCTTTCGAGACGGTGCCGCCAGTCCCGCCCGTACCCCCGGTCAGCGTACCGCCGGTGCCCCCCGTGCCGCCGAAACCGGTGCCGCCCGTGTGCGCGACGGTGCCGCCGCTCGCGCCCGTGCCAATCGTTCCGCCGCCGCCGCCGCTGCCCCCGTGCGTGCCGTACGCGCCGTATTGGTCGTCCTTGTACAAGACGTCCGAGCGACCACAAGCGCCGAGGCTCGCCATCCCCGCGACGCCGAGCACGATCGCCGCCCGGCGCTCCATCCCCAGACGAACGACCCGCGAACGGCTGTTTTTCCTCACCACGGGCGCTAGCCTACCACCACTTCGCACGTGCCCAATCGCCTCGCCCACGAGACCAGCCCGTACCTGCTTCAGCACGCCAATAATCCGGTGGACTGGTACCCGTGGGGCGAGGAGGCGCTCGCGCGGGCCCGGCGCGAAGACAAGCCGATCTTTTTGAGCATCGGCTACGCGGCGTGTCACTGGTGCCACGTCATGGAGCGCGAAAGTTTCGAGCACGCGGACGTGGCCGCGCTCCTCAATCGCGAGTTCGTCAGCATCAAAGTCGATCGCGAAGAGCGTCCCGATCTCGACGAGATCTACATGGCCGCGACCGTTGCGGTGTCGGGCGGCGGCGGATGGCCGATGAGCGTCTTCCTCGACACGGAGCAGCGGCCGTTCTTCGCGGGCACGTACTTTCCGCCCGTCGAGCGCTGGGGCAAGCCGAGCTTTCGCGGCCTGTGCGAACGCATCGCCGAGCTCTGGAAGACGGAGCGGAGCACGCTCGCGAAGCACGCGGCCGAGCTCGTTTCGCACGTGCGCGCGGAGTTCGAGCTCGAGGCCACGGCGCGCGTGGAGTCCGACGCGGCGCTCGGCGCCGTACGCGAGCTCACGCGCACGTTCGACGCGCGTTACGGCGGCTTCGGCGCGGCGCCGAAGTTTCCGCCGTCGGCCGCGCTCGCGCTCCTCCTCCGGCGCCACCACGCGAGCGGCGACGAAGGCGCGCTCGCGATGGTGAAAAAGACGCTCGACGGCATGAAGGACGGGGGCATGTACGACCAACTCGGCGGCGGCTTCGCCCGCTACTCGACGGACGAGCGCTGGCTCGTGCCGCACTTCGAGAAAATGCTCTACGACAACGCCGAGCTCGCGCGCGTCTACCTCGACGCGTTCCAAGTCACGGCCGATCCGGAATACCGCCGCGTCGCGCGCGAGACCCTCGATTACGTCGCGCGCGAAATGCAGAGCGCAGCGGGCGGCTACTTCTCCGCGACGGACGCCGACAGCGAAGGCGTCGAGGGCAAATACTTCGTCTGGACGCTCGACGAAATCCAGGCGGCGCTCCCGCGCGACGCGGCCGAGCACTTCGCGTTCTTCTACGACGTGACGCCGGAGGGCAACTGGGAGGAGCGTTCGGTATTGCACCGCACGCGCACGCTCGCCGAAGCCGCGAGCGCGCTCGGACTCACGCCCGACGCGCTCGAGCGCTCGCTCGCCGAGTCACGGGCGGCGCTCCTCGCCGTGCGAGCCGAACGCGTGCCGCCGCTCCTCGACGACAAAGTGATCACGGCGTGGAACGGCCTGATGATCGGCGCGATGGCCGAGGGGTTTCGCGTACTGCGCGACCGGCGCTACCTCGCGTCGGCCGAGCGCGCGGCGCGCCACGCGCTCGAAAAGCTGCGGCGCCCGGACGGCGGCCTCTTCCGCACGCTGCGCGACGGACGCGCGCACCTCGACGGCTATCTCGAGGACTACGCGTTCCTCGGCGACGCGCTCGTCACGCTCTACGAAGCGGGCAGCGACGCTTCGTTCCTCGAACGCGCGCTCGAGCTCGCCGAGCGTCTCCTGCGCGACTTCGGTGACGCGGGCGGCGGCTTTTTCGGCACGGCCGCGCAGCACGAGTCGCTCGTCGCGCGGCCGAAGGACACCCACGACGGCGCGCTCCCGAGCGCGAACGCGGTCGCCGCGCGCCTGCTCGTGCGTCTCGGTCGACACTTCGATCGCCCGGAGCTCGTCGAGCGGGCGCGCGAGGCCGTCGAGGCGTACGGTGAGTTCGTGCGCCGCGCGCCGCGCGCGTTCGCGACGTCGCTCGGCGTGATCGAGCTCATCGAGGCGGCGCCCGTCGAGCTCGCCGTCGTCGGCGACCCTGGTTCGCCCGAGCGCGAAGCGCTCGAAGCCGCGCTCGCGTCGCACTACCTGCCTCACCGCATCGTCGCGCACGCGCCGGGCCCGACGCCCGCGACGAGCCCGCTCCCGCTCTTGCGCGACAAAGCGCCGGTCGGCGGCCACGCCGCGCTCTACGTGTGCAGCGGCTACGTGTGCGCGGCTCCCATCACCGACCCGAACGCCGTCGCCGCCGCGCTCCGCGGCTGAGCGGGCCGCGCCGAACCGTGTTCAGGGAAACCGCAGCCGGTGCGCCCGGTCGCGCGGAGAAACCCGTGCTCACCGTGCCGCGCTACGGCTTCGCCGCGCGGTCCGACGACGCTTCGGAGCCGATCGCCACGAGCACTTGCCGCACGTGTTGAAACTCGTCGATCAGCCGCGCGAGCGTCGCGTCCGACGCGCCCCATTCGTCGGCTTCCGTGAGCTCCTCGAGCCGCTGGGCCACGGCGCGCAGCCGGAGCACGCCGAGGCTCGCCGCCGAACCCTGGAGCGCGTGCGCGAGACTCGACGCACGCTTGGTCTGGCGCGCCTTCACGGCGTCCGACAAGCGCTCGAGCCGGGCCGCGACGTCCGTCACGAAGAGCCCCACGAGCTCGACCAAGAATTCACGCGAGACGTCGCGTTCGATCGCGTCGAGACGGCCGCGATTGAGCGTCGGGACGCTCGGCGGGCCGTTGTCCCCACCCCACGGCGGGCTCACGCGACGATTCTCCCGACCGCTTCCGGAGCCAGATCGAGCTCCGCGAGACGCCGGTACAGCGTCGCGCGACCGATGCCGAGGAGCTTCGCGGCGCGCCCGACGCTGCCGCGCGTCAAGCGCAACGCCTTCCTGATGGCGCGCTGTTCGAGCTCGCGGAGCGGCACGACTTCTTCGTCGTCGCCGAGCAAATCCTCGTGCGACTCGCGCGGCGTCACGTCGGCCGGCGCGGCCGGGAGCGAGCGCAAATCGGGCGGCAAATCCGCGAGCGCAATCTCGTCGTGGCGGCAGGCGAGCACGCTCCGGTGAATCACGTTCTCGAGCTCGCGCACGTTGCCCGGCCACGGGTGGCGCGCGAGCGCGTCGAGCGCCTCGGCCGAGAGCCCGCGCACGCCGTGCGGCGCCCGCGCCCGGAGCTTCTCGAGAAAGTGCACGACGAGCAGCGGGATGTCCTCGACGCGCTCCCGCAGCGGCGGCAGCCGAATCGGGTACACGACGAGACGGAAGTACAAATCCTCGCGGAAGCGGCCCGCGTCGACCTCGCTCCGCAAGTCGCGGTGCGTCGCGCACACGATGCGCACGTCGACCGGAATTTCCTGACTGCCGCCGACGCGGCGCACGGTGCGTTCCTGCAGCGTGCGCAAGAGCACGGCTTGCGTCGCCGGGCTCATCTCGCCGACCTCGTCGAGCAGGAGCGTGCCGCCGCGCGCGCGCTCGAAGCAGCCGAGTCGGTTCTGCGTCGCGCCGGTGAAGGCGCCGCGCTCGTGACCGAAGAGCTCCGACTCCTGGAGCGACGCTGGAATCGCGGCGCAGTTGATGGCGACGAACGGCCCCGCGCGGCGCGGCCCGCCGCGGTGGATGGCGCGCGCGACGAGCTCCTTGCCGGTGCCGCTCTCGCCGAGCAGACACACGGCGACGTCGCTCTCGATCACGCGCTCGACCTGGCGTGAAAGCTCGACCATCGCCGAGCTCGCGCCCACGACGTTGCCCGTGAGCGGGCTCGAACCGAGCTCGCTCTGGAGGTTCTTCACGCGGTCGATCAGCCGCCGCCGCTCGCACGCGCGGCGCACGGAGTGGAGCAACCGATCGCGATCGACGGGCTTGGTGAGGTAGTCGTACGCGCCCGCGCGCATCGCGGCGACGGCCGTCTCCACCTCGCGCTCCGCCGTGACGACGATGGTCGGGAGCTCCGGATCGCGCTCGCGCAGGAAGCTCATCACGTCGAAGCCGCTCTGCTCACCGAGCCCGAGGTCGACGCACGCGACGGTCGGCGCGGGGCCGTGCTCGTCGCGAACGGCGCGTTCGGAATCGTATTCCTTGACCGTGTACCCTGCGCCCTCGAGCCAACTCTTCGTGAGCAAGCGCGTGGTCGGATCGTCCTCGACGACAGCGACGACGTCGCCTGCGGTGGGGAGGATCCCGAGGTTCGGGTCCTGAGTTGAGGATTGCAGGGTCACGTCGGACAGAACGGCACGAAACGCGCCAGGGATTAGGGGCCCCTGTCCGAGCATGAACCGGCTGAAATTCCGCGGATCCAGCGCACCTACACCGTCTCCGCACGTCGCGACGTTCTCGTTGCGGGACACCCGCGAGTCTCGGATTGAAACGGAGCGCGCGTGAAACTCGGGTAGGCGCGAGTGCGCGCGACGCTTTTCCGCGCGTTTCCGCGCGCGCTCGCTCGCGCCGCGAGATGGAACGGGTCTTGCGGAAGGGGTGTGCCATGAGCCCCGCTTCCGATCGAAACCCGAGTCTCTTGCACGGCGTGATCGCCTGCACTCTGCGCGGCCGCCGCGCTTCCGACGCCATCGAGATCGTCACGGAGCGCGACGGAGCGGTCAGCGTCGTCGTTCTCGACGTGCGCGCGGCACGGGAGCAGGAATCGCTGCGTTCACGACTCGCTTCGAGCGCGCTCGTCTCGCTCGCGGAACGGGAGCCGATGCACGTGTTGGCGAACAGCTTGCGCACGATCGTCTGCCAAGCTGTCGCGGCGAGTGTAGGTGTGACGGCGCTCCGGGTTCACCCGATGCACGGCCGCGTCGAGCTCTTGAACGCGGGGATGCCGCCCGTCGCGTGCGCTCTGCCGGACGGCCGGCTCTTGCAGATGCCGGCCCTGTCGGGCGATGTGGGTCCGCGCTCGCACCGCGCGCACCCGTACGAGCTCATCCCGCTCGCGCCCGGCAGCATCTGGTTCGTCGCGTCGGACGGCGCGACCGGCGGTTCGCTCGAGGACACGAACCAGCTCTGGGCGTCGCTCGGTTTGCCGGCGAGCAGCTTCGAGCTCGCCGCCGAGAGCCACGAAGGGCTCGAGCGACGGCTGCGCGAACAACTCGGCGAGCTTCCGCTGCCGGAAGACGCGAGCCTCGTCGTGGTGCCGACCGCGGCCCCGCGGCGCACCGAATCGGGCATTCGCGACAGCTGAGCGACAGCGCGCGGCGTCGAGCGGCGCGGGATGGAGTCGCGCCGCTCGACCTCGCGCGTGACTCAGAGCTTCGAATTCAGCGGATCGTTCGCGTTCCCGCCGGCGCGGAAGACGCCGGACGACGACGAACCCTTCGAGCGCGACGCGACGTGACGGGCGCTCTTCGCCGCCTTCTTCTTGTCAGCGCGCGACTTGTCGGAGTCCTTGAGCTTCGCCTTCACGTCGTCGGACAGGCGCGTGTCGCTGCTCGCCGTCTCGCTGGGCTTGTCGCTCGAGGCGCTGCTGCCGCTCGCGGCGCTGCCGGACGAATCGCTCGTCGTCGTGGGCGCGGGCGCCGCGGCGGGTGCGGGCGTCGCTGCGGTGTCGCTCGTCGTCGCCGCCGTGTTCACCGCGACGGGCGCGGCCGCGGGCACCGGAATCGGACGCGTGACTTCACCGCCGCCCGTGAGCCGGCCGACGCCGAAGACGCCGCCGATGAAGAGCACGACCGCGACCGCGGCGAAGATCGGCGCCTTGCTCTTCCGCGGCTTGAACTCCGCGTCGAGAGCGAGACCCAGATCCTGAACCACCGGCATGGTGCTGAGCGGCGCCATCGACGGCGAGGGGGCCGAAGGAGCGATGGAGGGGCTTGCGGAAGCGGTTCCGGCAGGCGCCACGGACATGGGCGGTCGCGAGGCGGCGACCACCGGCGGCCAGCCGCTCTGCGTCGGTTGGGCGGGGCGCACGGAGGGGGGCATGCTCGCCTTCGCCACGGGAGCTGCCGCCACGGGCGCCGCCGCGACGGGCACCTGCACGCTCGGCGGAGCGGGCTCTTCGTCGTCACCCAGATCGGCCACTTCTTTGAGCGGCTTCCACTCGGAGCCTCCGACTTCGGTGACCAGGGTCTTGCCGTTGATCGTGCCTGCTTCGAACGCTTCGACGATTTGGTCGAGGTTCATCACCTTGGGCGTGCCGCCCACATTCACGTACCAGCGGTCCTCGGTCTCGGAGCTTTCCATGCGATTGGCCTCCAGGTGCGAGCAGCGAGTGCTCGCGGGGTGTGACGTTCGAGCTTAGCTTTGAAGTGGGGTTCCAGCGAGCCTCAAACCCACAAAAACACCTTCAATTGCGCGAGCTTTGACGCAAAACTATTAGCTCTACTGTAGAAATCCAACACTCACCAAAATTCGATTGGCTCTAGGGCTCGGTGGGAGCGCGGGATAGGCTCGACGATCGGTGAAGCTCAAGACCAGAACGATCGAGCGATTGCGTGACGCGCTCCTCGAGAGCGGACGGCGGCCGAGCGTCGTCGTGAGTTCGGCTTACGAGACGCTCACACGCGAGGGGTTGCTCTCGACGGAAGAGGTCGCGGCGCTCAATCGCGTCGACCCGCTCGCCGAGACGATGTTCTTGATGATGGCGGCCGACGGAAAGCTCACCGCGGACGAGCACGACGCGGTGCGGGGCGGCATTCGCGGGCTCACCGACGACGTGCTCCGGCTCGGCACCATCAACGTGATGCTCGAGAACTACCAGCGGCGCCTCAAAGCCGAAGGACGCGACGAGAGGCTCCGTCAGATTGCGGAATCGATCGCCGACCAGGCGAGCGAAGCCGAGAGTGCGTTCGCGCTCGCGGCGGCCGTGGCGCTGGCGGACGACGACGTGGCCGAGGAAGAAAACGCCTTCATCAATCAGCTCGCGGGCTGGTTCGGCATCAGCCAAGAACGCGCGTCGGCGATTCTCGATCAGATCGAAGAAGACAAGACGGACGCGTAGCGCGCCGCGCGCGAGGTCAGCGCGGCGCGGGCGGCTCGACCGGAAAGCAGCCGCGCGCATCCGCCGTACCGACGCGCGCGCCGCCGACGCTCGTGACGGTGTCGATCAGGTGTTGGCGCGCCTTGTCGGATTGCGCGTCGCCGGGCGCGATCGGCTTCGGCACGTGGCCGTCGAGCGCGACCGGACACACGCTCGTGCGTAGACCGCGGTCGCCGTCGAGCTCGAGGCGCGCGACGAAACCCGTGAGCGTCCACGGCGCCCAGTCGTGTCCGGCGAACACGAAGTTGCCGAGGCTGTAGAAGACGGGCCGCCCGCGCACGAAGCCGACGCCCTGCGGCACGTGGGGATGATGGCCGATGACGACGTCGACGAGGCCGGTCTTGAGCGCGCCGTCGATGAAGCGGCGCGTGGCGTCGATGGGCGCGTCCACGTACTCGACCCCGCCGTGATACGAGAGAATCACGAAATCGGCGGCCCGGCGCGCGCGTTCGAGCGCGCCGGCGACGCGGCGCAGGCGCGCCCAGGCCACGTAATTGCGCCCTTCGTGTCGCTCGATGGGCCCGTCGTTCCAGATCTGCGTGACGGCGACGACCGCGATGCGACGCCCGCGCGCTTCGACGACGGCGGGCTCGTAGGCCTCGTCGAGCGTGCGACCCGTGCCGGCTTTCTTCACGTTCGCGCGCGCGAGGTTGTCGAGCGTCTCGAAGAGCGCGCCGCGCCCGTAGTCCCAAGCGTGATTGTTCGCGGTCGAGACGACGGCGATGCCCGCCTGCGCGAGCGTCGCGCCGCCGCCGGGCGGTCCGGTGAACACCAAGCGATTGCGCGGCGACTGCGTCTCGCCGTCCTGATCGCTCAGCTGCGATTCGAGGTTCACGAAGCGCACGTCCGCGTCACCCCAAATCGGACCCATGAAGCGGAAGGGGTCGTAGTGCGGGTCGGCGAGGATCGCCTGGCCGCACTCGCGGCCGAGATTCACGTCGCCGCCCGCGACGATCACGAAGGGGGCTTTTTCGCGCTGAACCGGCGCGCTCGCCGCGGCCGCGACCGCGGGCACGAGCGGAGCGAGCGCGCGATCCGCGTCGGCGGCGACGGGCGGCGCGACGGAAACGGCCGCCGGCGCGCGAATCGCGGTCTCGCCGTGACTCCGGGCGAACCCCGTGGCCACGCCGAGGAGGCCCGCCGTGGCGCCGAGCAGGAGCAATGCGGCGAGCCGACGCGACCGAATTCGCTGGCCCATAGCCTTCGAGTATCCCACTCGCCGGCCGCGGCGCGAGTCGGACCGCTTTGCTGGAGCGAGCCTGTCGGGCTAGAAGGCCATCACCGTGAAAATTGCAGTCGTTGGTACGGGCTACGTGGGGCTGGTCGCAGGTGCTTGCTTTGCCGATTCCGGAACGCACGTGACGTGTGTGGACGTGGACGAGAGCAAGCTCGAGAAGCTCCGGCGCGGCGAGGTGCCGTTCTTCGAGCCGAATCTGGCGGAGCTCGTGAAGCGCAATTGGCCGCACCGTCTCGACTTCACGTCGAACCTCGCGCAAGCCATCGACGGCCGCGAGGTCGTGTTCATCGCGGTCGGCACGCCCCCGCAGGAAGACGGCTCCGCCGATTTGAGTCACGTGCTCACGGTCGCCGAGCAGGTGGCGAAGACGGCCAAGCACGATCTGGCGCTCGTCACGAAGAGCACCGTGCCCGTCGGCACGAACGAGCGCGTGCGCGAGGTGGTGAAGAAGCACGCGAAGCACCACATCAGCGTCGTCAGCAATCCGGAATTTTTGAAGGAAGGCGACGCGGTCAACGACTTCTTGAAGCCCGATCGCATCGTCGTCGGCACCGAGGACGACAGGGCATTCGAATCGCTCTCGCGCCTGTACGCGCCGTTCAACCGGCAGCGCAACCGGCTGCTGCGCATGAGCCCGAAGAGCGCCGAGATCGTGAAGTACGCGGCGAACGCCCTGCTCGCGACCAAGATCTCGTTCATGAACGAAATAGCGCGCCTCTGCGACGTGGCGGGCGGCGACGCCGAACACGTGCGGCTCGCCGTCGGCTCGGACGAGCGCATCGGCATGCAGTTCCTCTATCCGGGCCTCGGCTTCGGCGGCAGCTGCTTCCCGAAGGACCTCCGCGCGCTCGTGCAGACCGGCAAGGAGCTCGACGTCGAGCTCTCGGTCGCGAACGCCGCGTGGCAGGCGAACGCCGGCCCGGTGAGCTTCTTGCTCCGGCACATGGAGAGTGATCTCGGCGGGTTGAAGGACAAGGTGATTGCGGTGTGGGGGCTCGCCTTCAAGCCGCGCACCGACGACGTACGCGAAGCGCCGGCCCTCAAGCTCATCCGCGAGCTCGTGAAGCGCGGCGCGCGCGTCCAGGCGACGGATCCGGAGGCGCTCGGCACCGCGCAGCAGCAGCTCCACGGCGACGGCGTGCTCGACAAGGTGAAGTTCGTCGAGGACGAATACGCCGCGTGCGAAGGCGCGGACTGTCTCGTGCTCGCGACGGAGTGGAGCGAGTACCGGGCGCCCGATCTGCCGCGCATCGCGAACACGATGCGCGGCCGGCACGTCTTCGACGGGCGCAACGTGCTCGTCCCGGGCGCCGTGGTCGACGCGGGGCTCGTCTATCGCGGCATGGGCCGGCCGCAGCGCACGCCGAACTCCTGACGGCGCGCGCCGCGCGCGGGCGCGCGCCGCGGCGTTACCAGCTCAGACCCTTGCGCACGATGACCGGCTCGCCCGCGAACGGCGGAACGTGGGCACGACCGAGCGCGCGCAGCACGCAGCCGTTCACCGCGTTGTCGCTGAACGGCTCGAGCAGCTGAACCGACGCCACGTTCCCCGAAGGAGCGAAGGTGATTTGCGCGCGGCCGCTCTGCGGGCTCGCTTCACACGAGGACGCCGCCGCGGCGGCGCGACCGACCGCCTTCGCGATCGCCGCGCGGTCGGGACCGGCCGTCGGAGTCGGCGCCGGCTCGGGAGCACCGGCCGCGGCGAGCGCGGCCTCGTTGTCCGCGGCGTCGGACGCTTCGGCCTTCGCCTTGCGCCCGTGCTTCGACGGCTTCTCGCTCTCGACGGGAGCTGCACGTTCCGGAGCGGCCGGGCGCTCGGGTGCGGCACGCGGCGGTTCCGGCGCGGCGGCGTGCTTCGGCGTGTGCTCGGTGAGATCGAGGTGCGCGATGCGGGCCGGCGCCGCCGGAGCGGGCGCGCGCAGGACCGGTGTCACCACGGCGGCCGCGCGCGGCGACGTGGTCTCGACCGGGAGGGCTTCGAGCGAGACCTCGTGGAGGCCCGACGAATTCGCGTGCGACGCGCTCGAGGAGCTCGACTGCGACGACGACAGCGAGCTCGAGCTCGACAGCGACGCGCTGGTCGGGATCGGACAGGGGCCGATGGTGTTGGCCGCGGCGGGGCTCGAGGTCGTGGTCGCGGTCGCCGCGGGAACCTCGGCGCGCGCCTTTTCGGACGAAGCAGGCGAGCGCACCGCCCACATTCCGACCGAGACGATCGCGCCGATCGTCGCGCTCATCGCGGCGGTAACCAGCATCGGCCGCCAGATGCTCGGCGGCGGCGACGGGGGCAACGGCGGGACGGTCGCGAGGGCGAGCGGCGCCGTGCTCGGCAGAATGCGCGGCAGCGGATCCGGAGGCGGCGGCGGCCGGACGGTCGTGAACTGACGGCGCTCGGATGCAGGCGGCGCATCGGACGGCCGGCGTGCGAGCGGCTGGACGAGTGTTTCTTCCTCGGGCGCCTCGTCCACGTAGCGGTCGGCGAACATCGACTCGGTCGCACTGTCGTCCGCGGGCGGCGGCGGAAGGTCGGTCAGCCGGCGCTCACGCGTGAGGGGGATCGGAGGGGGCAGCGACTTCGGGGCCGGCTTCGAGCGACTGAACGCCGCCTCGCGCAAACGGTGGTAACGCTGCGCGAGATCGAAGAAGCTCTCGCGCAATGGAGCGGTGAACGATGACGAACGTCGCATCGGGTGGTCCCTACGCGCCGCCGGACGATCGTCCGCGCTCGTATCGTTGTCAGGCGTCCACGTGCGATGACGCAGCGCGTGCGCGGCGCCGCCGCGCGTCGTCGCCACGTCGGCAAGAACCTTGGTTCCGCTCCGAGGGGTTTGGCGTCTGGCCGGCATGTTTCCGACCCTCCTAATGCCCGCATCGTCCCACAGATCCGTACATGTGGGGTATATGAAACGAAACGGCCAAATTTAGCTGAAAAGATGGACAGATGAGAAAATTGAGTGGCCGGCCAAGTGGGGCGAAAAACCTCTGAAACACAGCTAAAACCCCCCGGGTCACTGCACATCGAGACAGTCGCAACCCCACGTGACTATTCGCGTCGCCCTCCACCACCGCACTCATTACGTCTACGACCGGCGCATCCGGCTCGGACCGCAAGTCGTGCGGCTCCGCCCGGCGCCGCATTCACGCACGGCCGTGCCGAGCTACTCGCTCAAGGTCTCGCCGAGCCAACACTTTCTGAACTGGCAACAAGACCCGCAGGGCAACTGGCTCGCGCGGCTCGTCTTCCCCGAACCGACGACGCACCTCACGCTCGAGGTCGAGCTCGTGGCGGAGCTCAACGTCCAAAACCCGTTCGACTTCTTCCTCGAGCCGGACGCCGAGGAGCTGCCGTTCAAATACGATCCGGTGCTCGCCGAAGAGCTCGCGCCGTACCTGCGCGTCACTTCCCAGGGTCCACTCGTCGACGATCTCGCGCGCTCGCTCAAGCCCGAAGGGCGCACCATCGACTTTTTGGTGGAGCTCAACCGCAAGATCCACGAGCGAACCAAATACCTGATTCGCCTCGAGCCCGGCGTGCAGACTCCGGATCAGACACTCGAGCTGCGGAGCGGTTCGTGTCGTGATTCGGCCTGGCTTCTCGTGCAAATCCTGCGGCGTTTGGGCCTCGCCGCGCGTTTCGCCTCCGGCTACCTGATTCAGCTCAAGGCCGATCAGAAGTCGCTCGACGGACCCTCGGGCCCCGAAAACGACTTCACCGACCTGCACGCGTGGGCGGAAGTGTACCTGCCGGGCGCCGGTTGGATCGGCCTCGACGCTACGTCCGGCTTGCTCACGTCGGAGGGTCACATCCCGCTCGCGTGCACGCCCGATCCGGCGAGCGCGGCGCCGCTGAGCGGCGCGCTCGACGAATGCGAGTCCGAGCTCGTGCACGAGATGAGCGTCGCGCGCGTCTACGAGTCGCCGCGCGTCACGTCACCGTACTCGGACGCGGAGTGGGCGCGCGTGGAAGCGCTCGGCGCGCGCGTCGATCGCGACCTCTTGCGCAACGACGTGCGCCTGACGATGGGCGGCGAGCCCACGTTCGTCTCGATCGACGACATGGAGGGTCACGAGTGGAACTACGGAGCGCTCGGGCCCGACAAGCGCAAGCGCGCGGGCGTCCTGTTTCGGCGCCTTGCCGAGCGTTTCGCGCAGGGACCGCTGCTCCATTACGGTCAGGGCAAGTGGTACCCGGGCGAGCAACTCCCGCGCTGGGCGCTCGGTTGCTATTGGCGCAAAGACGGCGAGCCGATTTGGCTCGACCAAAAGCGCTACGCGCTCGACGGCCAATTCGACGGCGTCACGAGCGACGACGCGCGCCGCTTCGTGGCCCGGCTCGCGACGCGGCTCGGCGTCGACGGCAAGCACGCGCAGCCGGGTTACGAGGACGCCTACTACTACATGCTGCGCGAACGCCGGCTGCCGGTGAACGTCGACGTGCTCGACAACCGCATCGAGGACGAGATGGAGCGCACGCGCGTCGCGCGCGTGTTCGAGCGTGGGCTAAAGAGCGTCATCGGGCACACGCTGCCGATCCGTCCGACGGGCGGAGGGCGCTGGGAGTCGGGGCCGTGGTTCTTGCGC
>DATJXW010000011.1:0-24054 GCA_035499895.1 Polyangiaceae bacterium
TGGAGCTGCGGCGACGAATGTCCCGAGAACGCCTACGGCTACCTCGATCGCTCGGTCGGTGACTGCACGCTGCTCAAAGGCCCCGCCGCACCCACCGGCCCGCAGACGGTGCTCGTCGGGCTCGACGGCCTCGCGGGGAACCCCGCGTGCGGCGCCGACAGCGGCGAGCTCGATCATTTCAGCGTGAGCTACGTCGCGTCCGGGCTCACCACGAGCGCGAGCGCCGCCTGCGGCGAGCAGATCGAGCTGGACGACGTGCAGGTCCGTGGCACCCTGACTATTGCCGTGTTGGCGTACGAAGCAGGCAACCCCGAGGCGACCTGGGGCACTTCCTGCACCGCCACGCCCATTCCGGGGCTCACCGTGACCGCGGCCTGCGCCCCGCTCTTCGCGGAGGGCGCGCTCGACGTGGACCCGTCCCAGGCGCTCGCCGCGCTCGGATACGATTGCAGCGACCTCGGCACGTTGCCCGCCGAGCTGCGCTTGGACGTGGCAAGCCCGACCGATCCGACCCGGCGCCCCGTCTACGTGGACGCGAGCACCTGCGGGCAAGCCGTTCGCTTCTCGAACTTCCCGCAGGGCGCCGCGACCGTCGACGCCTCGCTCTTCATGGGTACGACCACGCTCGGTCACGCCGCCTGCAGCGGCAACGTCGTTCCGGCGAGCCAAGTCACCGCCGAGTGCGGCACGGAGCCCTGATGGCGCGCGGCTACGGAGCAGAGCCCTCGGTGAGCTTGCCGAAGCCGGGGCCCGCGCTTCGCGGCGTGCTCCTCACTCTGTTCGCCGTCTGGCTCGCGTTCGCGATCGGCCTCAACTGGGCAGGCGCGCCCGACTCCTTGTTCCTCGCGCTCTGCGGCAACACGAGCGCGATTTTGCACGGCCAAGTCTGGCGGCTCTTCACGGCGCCTCTCATGCACGAGGTGCGGCACGACATCGGGCACGTGCTCTGGGTCTTGCTCGGCCTCTATTTTTTCGGAGCGTCGCTCGAAAGCCACCTCGGCAGCGGGCGCTTCCTGCGCTTCCTCGGGCTCTCCGCGATCCTGAGTTACGTGGTGCAAATGGCGGTCGAGCTCGCGCTGCCGCCGCTCCTCGCCGCGCGGCTCGTGCCGGAATATTGGTTCGGCTCGGTGCCGCTGCTCTCCGCGCTCTCCGTCGCGTGGGCGCTCAGCTTCAAGCACCGCACGATCAACTTGATGTTCGTCGTGCCGGTCACCTCGCGCGCCCTCATCATCATCGTCCTCTTCTTCAACTTGATGTATCTCATCGCCGGAGCGGGCCGCCCCGAAGGTCAGATCGCTCCGTTCGGCGGCATGCTCGCCGGGTGGCTCTTGAGCGGCAGCCCGTCGCCGTTCCGGCGCGTCTGGCTCAAGCTCCGCCTCGCGCAGCTCGACGCCGAGGCGCGCCGCGAGGCCGACGCCCGCAAGAAGCGCGTCGCGCGCGGCGGCTTCAAGGTGATCGAGGGCGGCAAATCGGAGGCGGCCGAGGACGGCTCCCCCGACGGGGACGGCCGCAAGGGCCCGAACGGCGGCTGGCTCAACTGAGCGCGAAGGAAGAGGGATGAGGCTCGGCGTTCGACTCGGACTCGCACTCGGCGTGAGCACGGGCGTGATCGCCTCGTGCAGCCACCACGACGATTCCGCGCCGCCGCCCTCCTCGGTGCTCCCGGGCTCGGGCGGCACGCACGGCGGCGTCGCGGGCCGAGGCAGCGGCGGGACGAAGGGGACCGCGGCGGGCGAAAGCGGCGAGGGCGGCGCGACGGCGGGCTCGAGCGCGGGCACGAAGCACCCGGGCCACAGCGGCGGCTCGAGCGGCACCGGCAACGGCGAAGCGGGCGCGCCCGAGACCGCGGGCGGCGGCGGCATCCCCTATTCGGGCGACATGGGCAGCGGCGGGACGAGCAACGGCGGCGCTCCCGGGCCGGGCGACGGCGCGGGCCATATTTTCGTCGGGCCCGGCGGTTACGACGGCGCCATCGGCTCGCGCGACGCGCCGCTCTTGACGCTCGCGGGCGCGGTGCGCGTCGCCGAGCAAGGCGACACGATCGTGTTCTTGGACGGCAGCTACCCGATCCCTGCGGGCTCCGACGCCGTGACGATTCCGGACGGCGTGGGCGTCGCGGCGGACAACCCGCGCTTCGCCGCGTTCTACGGCGACGGCGGCACGTTGCTCGAGCTCGCGGGCGACTCGCACATCGACGGCCTGCGCTTCGACGGTTTCGAGACGGCCATCAGCGCCTCCGCGAGCAGAGGCAGCGTGAGCGTCACCGGGGTCACCTTCACGAACTGCCCGAGCGCGAGCGGCAAGAGCGTCCTCGAGGTCGGCGGCGGCGCGTCCGTCACGCTGACGGACGACGTGACGCACGACCTCGGCGATTGCCCGGCGCTCGGCCACGTTTACGGTGACGGCAAGCTCGCCGTCGACGGCGAGCTCCTGCACTTCACCGGCAACGGCGAGAGCGGCATGTTCGTCACGGAGGACGCGGCCGAGCTCGATCTGTCGAACCTCATCGCGACCGACGGCAACCTGCCGCTCCTCGTGCTCGGCGGTAACTCGACGTCGACGCTCGCGACCTCGACGGTGCAGACGCTCGCGACGCACGTGGTCGAGCTCCACGGCAACGCTTCGCTCGCGGTGACGAGCAGCGCGCTCTCGCTCGACCCTTCGGTGCCGAATCCGGACGCCTGCATCCAGACGACCGACGGCGCCGCCACGGCGCTCGCTTTGGAGCACGCCGTCCTCCACGACTGCGAGGGCGCGCTCGTCGGCCCGTCCCCGAAGACCCTCACGGTCGACGACACCGAAATCTACGCGATGACCGCGAGCGGGCTCGATCTCACGGGCGGAGCGACGAGCAGCGTGACCATCACGGCGTCGCTCTTCCACGACGAGGCGACGCGCGCCGTGCGGTTCGGCAGCAGCGGTGCCGGCAGTTTCGACGTCTCGGTGAGCGGCACGCAAATCTACTCCGTGGCGTCCGGCTTCGAGCTCGACGCCGACGCTTCGTCGACGTGGGATTTCGGGACCAAGGCCGCGCCGGGCGCGAACGTGCTCACCGCCACGACGACGGCGCTCGACGTGCAAAGCGACGCGATCACGTTCGTGGCCGCGGTCGGAAACACGTGGACGCCGAGCGTGCAAGGCGCCGACGAGAACGGGCAATACGCGCCGGCGAGCTCGCCGGGCGTGCTCGAGGTCACGAGCGGCAGCGGGCAGAACTACGGCGACGGCGCGGGGGCGACCATCCGTCTCGCGGACACCAACTGACGGCGGCGCGGCGCGCGGACCGCGCCGTTCACAGCTGATCGGTGCAGGAGTACGTCATCGTCCAGTCGTGGAGCGTCGGGGCGCTCTCACCGTTGGTGGACGGCACGAGCTTCACGAGGATGCGCAGGTACGTGAGGTTCTTCGAAACCATCCCCGCGTCGAGCGCCGAACCCACGTCGATCGTCGCCGCCGGATCCGTGTTCGCGAGGTCGACGGTCGAAGTTCCGAGGCCCACGACGGTGGCGGCGTCGAGCGTCGAGAGATCGTTGCTCGACTGCGCGCTGAAGATGAGCGAGCTGTCGTCGGGCGTGGTCGCGTGGTAGCTGTAGAGCGTCCAGACGGGGAGCTGGCCGCTCGGACACGACGCCACGTACTCGCGCGTGAACGTCGCCGCCGAGTACTGCATGCCGGCGGAACCGCAGGCGAAGTTCACGCAGGAGGCGCCGCCGCAACAATCGCTGTCCACGCTGCAGCTCTGGCCGGCCGCGCTGCACGTTCCCGAGAGCGCCTGGCACGTCTTCGCCGGCGCGCCCGTCGAAGGATCCCAGCCCGTGGGCACGCGGCACGCGGAGGTGGCCGGGTTCGTGGCCGCGCCGCAGCACTCGGAGTTGACGGAGCACGAGACGCCGTTCGCCTTGCACGGCGAAGGCACGAGGTAACCGCGCTCGTTCACGTAGTGGGTCGTGGCGGTGATCTTGGCGACCTGCTGGCCGGGCATGAAAAACGCTTGATGGCTGCGATCGGTGTGTCCGTCCGGCACCTGGTCGTCGACCGCCGCGACCCAGAGCATGCTCGCCGCGCAGCTCAGGTCCGTGGGCACGCCGGCGCTCGACTTCTGGTTGAATTGGTTGCCGTACGCGCGCGGGCTCGTGAAAATGACCCAGCGCTTTCCGCCCGCCGTGAACGGCAGCATCGTGGGCTGGTACGCCTTGCCCGCGTCGGTCGAGTCCTGAGCGTTGTCGAGGTTCGCGAGCTCGGCCCGGGTCGACGACGGCGTGGTCGCCTGCGTGTCGATCGAGTAGATGCGCCCGGGCCAATAGCCGCGCGTCGTCGGGCTCATGCTGCCGTAGGCCGCTTGGAAGCACGCCCGCTCGATGTTGGTATCGACCAGCGTCGAGCCCGTCCCGCTGCACGACACGGTCGCGTAGTTCGAGTCGTTCGTGACGGTGCCGCAGTTGCCGGCGTTCGCCGCGGCGCTGCAATACTCGTTCGGGCTCGTCTCGACGTAGAGCAAGCTCCGGCTGTCGCCCTCGAAAAACGGCCATTTGACGGCCATGCCCGCCGTGGTCGCGTTCCAGTTGTTGATGAGGCGCTTCTTGTTCGACAGCGTCATCGACGGCTGGTCGAACGAGAACATCGAGAGGCCGCGGCGCCAGCCCGTCTCCGTGAGGCCGCCGTCCACGTCCGCGTCGCCGTTCACGTAGGCGACCTTCGTGCCGTCGGGTGAGATCACGGGCGCCATCATCGACGGCAGGCCGTACGAGAACGTGATGCCCGTCGAGTTGATCGTGATCGAGCCGTTCGTCGGCGACGACACGTAGAAGACGCGGCCGCCGTTGATCGCGCCATTGGCGACCTGCACTTCCATGCCGGGCGTGATTTCACCCGTCGTGTCCGCGTCCGTCGTGCGCGTGAGCTGCCAAGCCGCGCCGAGCGTGAACACGATGGTCGTGGAGTCGACCGCGATGCTGCCCGAGGAGGGCGACGAGACGAAGTACGTCTTGCCGCCGTTGGTCGTGCCGCTCGAGACCGTCACCTGAAGTCCCGGCACGAGGCCGCCGCCGGCCGCCGTGTAAGGCGCTTTGCGCGTGAGCTGCCACGGCACCTCGAGCGAGAACGTGATGGCCGTCGAGTTCACGCTGATCGTGCCCGACGCGGGCGACGAGATGTAATACGTCTTGCCGGCGTTGGTCGCGCCGCCCGTCACCGGGACCTGGAGACTCGGCACGAGCTCCGAGCTCTGATCGGCGTCGGTCGCGCGCGTGAGCACCCACTTCGACGCCTGCGAAAACGCGACCGGCGTCGTGTTGATCGTGACCGTGCCCGTCGACGGCGTGGAGACGTAGAAGGTCTTCCCGCCGTTCGTGGTGCCGCTCGTGATGGCCACCATGTCGCCCGCGTTGAGCTCGTTCGGCCCGTCGGCGTCGGTCGCGCGCGTGAGGCTCCACTTCGAGCTCAGCGAGAACGAGAGGGCCGTCACGTTGACGACGATGAGGCCGCTCGTCGGCGACGAGAGGTAATACGTCGTGCCCGCGTTGACCGTGCCTTGCGTGATCGGCACCTGGTCGCCCGGGGCGAACGTGTCGAGCGCGCGCGTGAGCTGCCATTTGGCGCTCGGGCTCCAGGTCGTGGCGGTCGTGTTGATGGTCACCGCGACGCCCGTGCCCGGCGTCGAGATGTAGAAGGTGACGCCGGCGTTCGTGAGGCCGTTGGTCACCGGGACCGTATCGCCGCCCGTGAGATCACCCGCGCCGTTGGCGTCGGCATCGCGCGTGAGCACCCAGACCGAGGTGAGCGAGAATCCGAGCGCGGTCGAATTCAGCGTGATGGGGCCCGTGGTCGGCGACGACAGGTAGTACGTCGTGTTGGCGTTGGTGCCGCCTTGCTGGATCGGGAATTGGTCACCCGGGTTGATGGTATCGGCGGCGCGCGTGAGCACCCACTTCGAGGCCCCGCTCCAGCTCATCGCGGTCGTGTTGATGGTGATCGGCGGCGAGGTGGGCGACGAGATGTAAAACCCCGAGTTCCCGTTGACCGAGCCGCCCGTGATCGGGATCTGGTCGTTCGGCAAAAGCTCGCCCGTCGCGTCGGCGTCCGTCGCGCGCGTGAGCACCCACTTGGCCGCGACGCTGAAGCCGATGGCCGTCGTGTTGAGCGTGATCGTGCCCGACGCCGGGGTCGAAATGTAGAAGGTTTTCCCGCCGTTCGCGGTGCCGCCGGTGTTGACCGGGACGACGTCACCCGGCTTGAGCGACCCCGCGCTGTTCGCGTCGGAGGCGCGCTGCAGCACGACTTGCGGGCTGAGGGTGAAGGTCAGGCTCGTCGTCTCGAGGGTGATCGAGCCGCTCGCGGGCGTCGAAATGTAGAAGGTCTTGCCGCCGTTGCTGGTGCCGCCGGTCACGCTCACTTGCAGGCCGCCCGTGAGCGTGTCCGCGGCGCGCGTGAGCACCCAGTTCGAGCCGCTCGTGCTCTTCGTGTAGATACCGTCGGCGGCGCTCGTGCCTTCGTTCTTGATGAGCACCCGATTGCCGTTCGCGATCGTGACGCCGTCGATCGTGAGCGTGGTCGTCCCGGTCGTCCCGGTCAGCGTGTGGGCGGTCGTGTTGCGGGTGTAACCTGGGAGCGTCCCCGTCGTCGCGGCCACCACGGCTCCGCCCGAGGCGAACGTCGTCGTGCCGAGGCCCGCGGTCGTCACGACGTAGATGCCGTTGTTCGACTGCGTGCCCTCGTTCATCAAGAGCACGCGATCGTTCACGGCGAGCGTCAGGCCGTCGACCACGAGCGGTCCGCCGAGCGTCTCCGTGATCGTGCCGGCGGTACCGGTGTTCGCCGGCAAAGCTCCGGTCGTCGCGGCCTTCACGGCGGTGTGCGTCGTGCCGCCCGCGATGCCGGCGCCGCCGTTCGTCACCGTGTAGATGCCGTTGTACTGCTGGTTCACCTCGTTCTTCACGAGCACGCGTTCGGTGCCCGTCGAGAACGTGACGCCGTCGATGTTCAGCGTGAGGTACGTCGACGAGGTGAGGACGTTGCCCGAGACGGTGTAACCCGGCAGGCCGGCGGTCGTCGCGGCGACCGCCGCGGTGTGCACGGCGCCGTTCACGCCCGTCGAGGTGACGGTGTAAACGCCGTTGTTCGCCTGCGTCACCTCGTTCTTCACGAGGACGCGATCGCCCGCCGTCACCGCGACGCCGTCGATGTTGCCGAGCGGCCCGTAGTTCGTCGCCGTGAGCACGCCGGCCGTATTCGTGTTGGCGGGCAGCGCGGCGATCGTGGCGGCGCGCGAAGCCGTGTGCGCGGTGGTGCCGCCCGTGCCCTGCGTGGTGAGGACGTAGATGCCGTTGTTCGCTCCGTTCGCCTCGTTCTTCACGAGCACGCGGTCACCCTGGTTCACGACCGTGCTGTCGACGGACAGGGGTCCGTAGCCGCTCGCGGTGAGCACGCCGGTCGTCCCGGTGTTCGTGGGGAGCGCCGTCGCCGTGGCGAGCCGTACGGGGTTGTGCGCGTTGCCGACGCCGAGCCCGGCCGAAGTGACGGTGTAAATGCCGTTGTTCGCCTGCGTCACCTCGTTCTTCACGAGGACGCGATCGCCCACGCTCACCGCGACCCCGTCGATGCTCAGGCCGCCGAACGCGCTCGGGTTGAGCACGCCGAGCGTGTTCGTGTTCGTCGGCAAGGACCCGGTCGTCGCGGCGCGCACGGCCGTGTGGACGACGTTCGTCCCGGTGCCCGCGCTCGTCACCGTGTAGATGCCGTTGTTCGCCTGCGTCGTCTCGTTCATCACGACCACGCGATCGCCGGCGGCGACCGTTTGACCGTCGATGCTCGGGAGCACGCCCCAGTTGGTCGCCGTGAGCACGCCTCCGGACGCCGTGTTCGCCGGCAGCGCACCGGTCGTGCCCACCTTGGCGGCGGCGTGCGAGGTGCCGTTGCCGGTGCCGAGCTGCGTCACCGTGTAGACGCCGTTGTTCTGCGAGGCGGCTTCGTTCTTCACGAGCACGCGGTCGCCCGTCGCGAAGGTGCAGCCGTCGACGTTGGCGGAGTTGATGGAGCCGAACGCACTCGCCGTCAGCACCCCCGACGAGTTCGTGTTCGCGGGCAGCGCGGCGGTGGTCGCGCACACGGTCGCTCCGAGCGTCGGACCCGTGCCCTTCACGCCGACCGCCGTCACCGTGTAAATGCCGTTGCTCGCGCCGTTGCCCTCGTCCTTCACGAGCAAGGTGTCGTTGACGGCCGGCGTGATGCCGTCGATGGTCGGCAGCGCTCCGTTCGCCGTGGCCGTGAGCACCCCCGCGTTGTCGGTGTTCGCCGGCAGCGAGGTCGTCGTCGCATACGACACGCCCACCGGCGTGCCGGTGCCCGCCGCGCCCGCAATCGTGACCTTGTAGGTGCCGTTCTGCGAGGCGGAGGTCTGGTCCTTCACGAGCAGCGTCTCGCCGAGCGCCATCGTGTGGCCGTCGGCGACGAGCGCCCCGAGCGCGCCGCCCGTGAGCACGTTGCCGGACTGGGTGACCGTCGCGGGCGTGAGGGCGCCGGTCGTCGCGTAGCCGGTGTTGTGCGTCGTGCCCCCGAAGACGAGCGGCGGGTAAGCACGCTGCGTGAAGGTGACCGCCGTCGTCCCGGGCGTGATCGTCCCCGAGGTCGGCGACGAGACGTAATACACGTTGCCGCGGTTCAGCTGGCCGTCGCTGATGCGCGCTTCGGATTGCGCCTTCACCGCCGTGGTGCTGTACGCGTCACAGCGCTGCCGGAGCTTCCACGGGCTCGTGGCGTAAACGGTGTAGATGCCGTTGTACTTCGCGTTCGCGCCGGTCTCGTCCTTCACGAGCAGCGAGTACGACGTCGAGCCCATGCTGTAGCCGTCGACCGTGAGCGTGCCGCTTCCGGTCAGAGTCGTGAGCGTGACGCTCGACGGGGTGCCGGTGCCGCACGGCGTTCCCGAATAGCTCGTGGCGCTCGCCGAATACGTCGGCAGCGCGCCCGTCGTCGCGAATTGAACGCCGAAGCCCGGGTTCGGCGACTTCGTCGAGACGAAGAAGTACGGCTTCGGCTGCCCCGCAACCCCCAGGAAGTCGGCGTTCTGCGTGTTGTTCGCCGACGGGGTGCCGGTGGTGCTGCCCCAGAAGTTCGGCCCCTGGAGCACGACGCCGCCGTCGGGCGTGATGGCGCCGTAGGAAAAGCCGCGGCTGTCCTCGCCCGAGCCGTCGGCGGTCGTCGCGGCGCTGTAGTTCGGCGCGTCGAAGAGCCCGGTGAACGCCGGAACGTTCGACGAATTGAGCCCGATCGAGTTGACGCCCAAGCCGGTACCGCCGCCCGACGTTTGCCAATTCTTACCGCCCGAGACGGCGATGCTGCCGTTCGCCGAAATGGAGTGACACACCGGACAGCCCGCGGTCGTGCCGCCCGCGGCGAACGGATCCGTGTTCGTCGCCGCGTACGTCGAGAGATCGATCGCGCGCGTCTGCGAGCCGGCGGTCGTGCTCGGGTGCGTGTTGTTGCCGACCTGGCAGGTTTGACCCGGCACGTAGCTCGTCGCGCTGTAGTTGAAGCTCTGCTGCGAGTCCGACGTGTGGAGCGACTTCAGGTACTGCGTGTAATAGACGGTGCCGCGCAGGGCGTCCGTCGCGAACTGAACGTCGATCGAGAGCTGCGCGTACTTGGTCGAGCCGACCTGCCGCCGGACGATGATTTGCCCGGTGTCCCCCGACGCGGACCGATCGAACGCGCTCCAGATCTGTTGCGGGATTTGCCAAGCCGGGACGGTGTTGTCGAGCGAGCCGTCGCGCGGTTCCTTCAAGGTCGTGCTGGTGCTCGAAGACGGCCAGGTCGAGACGTACTGAAACTTGGCGCACGTGTTCTTCGGGTAGCAGAGCATCGTCTGCGTCTGCGTCGGCGTGATGCCGCCCTCGGTCCACTGCACGAGCGGCGCCTTGAGCCCGAGCGGGAAGAGCGTCGTGTTGTAGGGGTAGAGCATCGCGCCGGGGTCGGCCGTCGAGCCCGCGGCAACGGGTGTGTCGCCGATCACGTCGACCACCGTGAGGACGGCGGTGTCGGAGTTCGACGGCCCCTGGCCCGTCACCTGAATCGGCCCCGCGACGCCCGAGTACACGGTCACGATGCCGTGCGAGCTCACGGTCGCGCGGTCGTAGGAGTCGAGGGTCCAGCTCGGCTCCGTCGTCGTGCCGCCCGAGCAGGTCGCGTCGAAATCGATCTTGCCGTTGCTCGGCGTGGCCGTGATGGTGCCGTCGGACGCGATCGCCGTCACCGTGACCGTCTTCGTCTTCGGCGTGAGCTGCATGTTGTTGCAGATCATCCCGCCGCCGCCGCCGGGACTGCCGGGCAAGGTCACGCCGTTCGGCCCCGCCGAAAGATCCACGTCGACGCTGAGACCGTTCGCGTCGTCGACGAAGTTCTGGCAACCAGGGTCACACGGGTTGTTGCAGCTCGTCGATGCGCCGAGGCCCTCGAGCGTGTAGCCGCCCTGCATCGGCGCGTGATAAACGAGCGGCTTCTTCTCTTCGTGATCGGCGATGCAGTCGCCCCACTGTCCGCTCGAGCACGTGCGCGTGCCCTCGGAGCACATCACGTACTCGCCGATTTTCTCCTCGACGGTCCCGCACTCGACCGTCGACCCCTCGGGAGTGCACGCGCAGCCCGTCTGGTGCGAGGCGCACGGATCGTCGACGTGACCCGGCGGCAAATCACCGGCGCCGATCCCCGCGAGCGACTGATGTTTCTTATCGCACCCGGTGAGCCCGATGAGCGTCAAGAAAACGATGGCGATGGAGCGTGTCGGCCATCGGCGCCTAGGGGGACAAAGCATGAACCCAGCGAGTTTAGCAATTTGCGTGCCCGCGGTTCCAGCGAGAACGCCCTTTGGTTTCAAGGGGTTAGATAGGCGGGAGCCCCTGTCGTACCGCCTATTTCAACGCAAAGAATGCAGAGTCCGCAGCGGCTTGCGATGTAGGGAATTCCCCGCAAAAGTCCGCGTTTTCTCGCACCAGGTTGGCCTGACCGCGCGCCTTTGGTAGGAGGGCATCCGCTTTGGCGACCCGCTTGCGGCACCTGCTCGGCATCCAAGGTCTCGAGCGTGACACGGCTCTCGCCCTGCTCGCCAAGGCGGAGGAGTTTTACGAGGTCGGCCGCCGCGCGGTCCGCAAGGTTCCGGTCCTGAGCGGCAAGACCATCATCAATCTCTTCTTCGAGGCGTCCACGCGCACGCGCACGAGCTTCGAACTCGCCGGCAAGCGCCTCGGCGCGGACGTGGTGAACCTCGGCGGCTCGTCCTCGAGCATGAGCAAGGGAGAGTCCTTGCTCGACACCGTCGCGACGGTCGACGCCATGCACGCCGACGCCATCGTGATCCGGCACACGGCTTCGGGCGCTCCGCATTACGTCGCGAGCCGCATTCGCGCGCCGGTCGTCAACGCCGGGGACGGCATGCACGAGCACCCGACGCAGGCGCTGCTCGACGCGTTCACGATCAGGCGCCGCCTCGGGCGCAGCCTCGACGGCGTCGTCGTCGCGATCTGCGGCGACATTTTGCACAGCCGCGTCGCGCGCTCGAACGTGCTGCTCCTCTCCCTGCTCGGCGCGGAAGTGCGGCTCGCGGGGCCGCTCACGCTCCTCCCCCACGCGCGCGAAGCGCTCGGCGTGCGCGCGTTCGACCGCATCGAACCGGCGCTGGACGGCGCGGACGCGGTGATGATGCTGCGCATCCAGCAGGAGCGGCTCGGCGCGGCGCTCTTGCCGTCGCTCCGCGAATACTCGCGTGAGTTCGGCTTGAGCCGCACGCGGCTCGATCTCGCCAAGCCCGGCGCCATCGTGATGCACCCGGGGCCGCTCAATCGCGGCGTCGAGGTCTCCGACGACGTGGCGGACGGCGCCACGAGCGCGATCCTCGATCAGGTCGAGGCGGGCGTCGCGGTGCGCATGGCCGTGCTCGAGTTTTGCGCTTCGAACCCGAGCTGACGCCGCGAGCCCTCAGCGGTGCGGTTTGAGCGACTGCACGCGCGGGGCGTGGCCGCGCGTGCCTGCTTCGTCATGCGGCGCCGGCGCCGCGACGGGCGACACGGCTGACGCGGCGGCGCCGGTCGGGCTCGACGCCGGGGCGCTCACCGTCGCGACGGGGCTCGTGAGCGGCGACCCGGTCGACGCCGCCGTCCGGGGAGAGCTCGCCGTGCCGAGCGCGAAGTAAGCGAACGCCGCGCCCACCGCCGCGAGCGCGAGCGCACCGAGCACCACGAACCAGACGAGCAGGCCGCGCCGCCGCTCGCCGGCGTGCCCTTGCGCCGGGGGCAGCGGCAAAGGCGGCGAAACCTGCGCGGATGCGAGCGGCACGCGTACGAGCGGTTCCGTGCGCGTCGACGACGGCGCGGGAGCGGGAGGAGCGGGCGCGCGCGCCGCGGCGGGCGTTCCGTATTGGGCGGTGGGCTCGGCGTACTCCGCGAGGGGCACCGTGCGCTGACTCACCGGCATCGGCTGAGTGCGCTGACTCTGCGGCGCGGGCGGCGCTTCCAGCGGCGAACGCGGGGGGAACACCGGCAGATCCGCGCGCGTCTTCTCCTCGCGGGACGCGAGCCGCGCGCTCGCGAAGGGCGGCACGCCGCCGCGCCGCACCGCGACGACGTCGGCGAGCATGGTGCGCGCGTCGGGGTAGCGAGCGTCGCGAGCGAAAGCGAGAGCCAGATCGATCACCGCCGCGACGCCGGCCGAAGCCTCCGGCAACACGGCCTTGAGCGGCGGCGCCGGACGCGAGGCCATCGCCATCAAAAGCTCGGCTTCGCTCTCCGCTTCGTGCACGCGGCGCCCGGAAATCAAGCGAAAGAGCGTCGCCCCGAGCGCGAACAGATCCGCGCGCCCGTCGACCTCCGCGCGGCGGCCGAGCGCTTGCTCAGGCGCCATGTACGCGAGCGTACCGAGCGCGACGCCCGTGCGCGTCTGGTGTTGACCGGGAACGTCGTCGAGCAAGCGCGCGAGGCCGAAGTCGAGCACTTTGACGCGCCCGCCCCGCGTGACGAACAGATTGTCCGGCTTCAGATCGCGGTGAATCACGCCGTGCTCGTGCGCGGCGGCGAGCGCGGCGAGCACCTCCGCGGCGACGTCGAGCACCTCTTCGAGCGGCAAACGACCGTGGCGGCTCATCCGCTCGCGCAGGGTTTCCCCTTCGAGAAGCTCCATCACCAAAAACGCTTCTTCGCCGTCGCCCTGCGCGAGCATCCGCACGACGCCCGGATGCCCGATCCGGTGTGCCACCCAACCCTCGCGCAGGAAACGCTCGCGGACTTCGGGGCGCGCTCCCATCTCCGGGTGCAGCATTTTCAACGCCGCGACGCTGCCGTCCGGCGCGCGCGCGGCGTAGACCGCGCCCATGCCGCCCGTGCCGAGCAACCGCTCGAGCCGCCAGCGGTCGCCCACCGTGCGGCCGAGCCTCGCTCGGGCGACCTCCACATCCGAGTCCACGACGCCGTTGATACTCCAGCCGCTTTACGGCCTGAAGCCGCGCTGCCTTCCCTACAGCCGAGACCACGCGTGAATTTTCGAGCCCACTCGGGTGAGGCCCGCAAAATTCACTGGTGTCACACCTCTTCGATGCGCAGGAGCCGCGGGCGTCCCTTGAGGAACGGCTGCTTTTCGATGGCGGCGATGGCGCGACGAACGGCGCCCTCACGGCTCGCGTGCGTGATGATGCAGACGGGCACCGCGGCGCCGTCGCCGTCGGCGCGTCCTTCTTGCACCATCTGCTCGATGCTGACGCCCTCGGCGCCGAGCGCGGACGCGATGATGCCGATGACACCGGGGTGATCGCCCACGTCGAAGCGCAGGTAGTAGCGCGTGACCACCTCGTCTTGGGAGAGCAGCCCGCGCGGCTTCAGCTGGATACCGCGCGTCATGAGGCCGGGCTGGCCTTCGATGCGCGCGCGCGCCACGTCGACCAGATCGGCGACGACGCTCACCGCCGTCGGCATGTCGCCCGCGCCGCGCCCGACGAGCAGGCACGGACCGAGCGCCCGCCCCATCACGAACATGCCGTTCAGCACGCCGTCGACGTTCGCGAGCACGCTGTTTTTGCGCACGAGCGCGGGGTGCACGCGGAGCTCCACGTTCTCCCCCCGGTCGTGCCCGATGCCGAGGTGCTTCAAGGTGAAGCCGAAGCGCTCGGCGAAAGCGAAATCGGCCTCGTCGAGCGCGCGAATGCCTTCGACGACCATTTTCGCGGTGTCGACCTTGGCGCCGAACGCGAGCATCGCCATCACGATGAGCTTCTGAGCGGCGTCGTGCCCGTCGACGTCGAGCGTCGGGTCGGCCTCGGCGTAGCCGAGCTCCTGCGCTTCCTTGAGCGCGGTCGCGAACGAGAGGCCGGCGTCGCGCATGCGGGTGAGGATGTAGTTCGAGGTGCCGTTCAGGATGGCGTGGACGCTCGAAACCGAGTCGCTCGAGAGCGCCTCGCGCAGCGTGCGGATGATGGGGATGCCGCCGCCGACGGACGCCTCGAACGCGAGGTCCGTCCCCTTCGCGATCGCGCCGGCGACGAGCGCCGGGCCGTGCTTGGCGATGAGGAGCTTGTTGGCGGTGACCGCCGCCTTGCCCGACTGGATCGCGCGTTCGATGTAGCTCCAGGCGGGCTCTTCCCCGCCCATCACCTCGAGCACGACGTCGACCTTCTCGTCGTTGAAGATCACCTCGGGATCGGTCGTGAGCCATTCACGCCGGCACTCGGGAACGCGGGGCTTGTCGAGATTGCGCACGAGCACGTGCGTCACCTCGATGGGCGCGCCCACGCGCGGAAACAGCACCGAACCGTTGTCGCGCAGCAGGCGTAGAACGCCGCCGCCGACCGTGCCGCAGCCGAGCAGCGCGACGCGCACGCTGGATCCGAGGTCGCTCTTCATGGCGCGGGAGACCTTAGTGGCTCGGCCTTGGCGGTCAAGGGTCTCGGCGCCCCCCGCGCCGAACCTTCGAGCGTTTGTTCGAGGAACGCGGCGCGCGGCCGCACTCGCGCGAAGATGCTGCGCTTCGGCGCCGAGGCCATTTCGGCCGCCCACGCGCGCACGCGCGGCCGCCCCGAATTACCCGCCACGAGCGTCGGCATCGCCGTCACCGGATCGGCGTCGAACACGAAGAACGAGTGATAGTGGAGCTTCTCGTCGTCCCGTTCGCCCAGGATCACGACGATGTCACCCGGCTGGTATTCCCGGCGCTCCTGAAAGAGCGTCGCGAAAAAGCGGTCGCGCCATTTGAACGGCACTTGTTCCTCGGGCGGCGTCGGGCGGAGCTCGAACCAATCCGGCCGGCGGCGCGCGAGGGCGATGAACTCCTCGACGTTGCGGCGGTTCAGCATGCCGGTCCCGTCGAAATCGATGCGCCCGGCGAGATGCGCGCGCGGGGCGCTCTCGGGCGCGTACCAGGCGCCGCCCGCGCGCTCGAAGCTGTCCACGATGAAGTCGATGCACACTTCGGGCACGAACGGCCGACCGCCGCCGTCGAAGACCGCGTACGTGTCGCCGTTGAAGTCGTAGTGCCGCGCGCCCCTGAAGTACGCCTGCCGCCACTCTTGCCTGAGCTTGCCGTCTTGCTGCCCGAACTCGGTCTTCGGCTCGTCGAACGGCAGGCTCTCGTCGACGGCGGCGAGGACGGCGCCGCGCACCCGTTCGAGCGCCCGCGCGCGGCCGAGCGCGGTCTGGCGGCGCTCGTCGAGGGCGGCGCGCGCGGGCCCCGGCGCTTCGCAGGCGAGCTCGAGCTCGGCGCCGTGGCGGACGAGGAGCGTCGGCACGGCCGTCTCGCCGTAGTGCGCGAGCGCGACGACTCCGTCGCTCGTGACGCGCTCGAGCGTCATGCTGTCGAAGCCGAGCGTGTCGCGCAGCGGCTCGAGGTCGACGTGACGCGGGGCGAGCGGCGGCGCGCTCTCCGCGCGCACGCGGTCGAACAGCACGAGCCGCGACGGCTTGCCGCGCTCCGGACCGTCCACGTAGCGGTAGACGCCGAGGGCATCGAGCTCCGCGTGAAGCTCCGCCGAGCCACGCTCGATCACGATGCGCGGCTCGCGAAAGAGCGCGCCCGGCGTGACGCCCTCGGCGAGCGTCGCGCCGAGGGCCGGCGTCTCGGCGTAGAGGTAGCCGTCGGTGAGCAGCACTTCGCGCAGGAAAGCCGGAAATCGCCGAAAGCCGTGGTAGAGCCGCGCGAGCACGCGACCCGGGAGCTCGCTCCGCAGAAGCTCGTGACGCCAGTAGCGCACCACGGGATCCGCCGGTGCCGTCGCCGGCCTTTCGAGAAAGACGACCGGGGTCGCCTTCACCTGGGCGAGCAGCGCGGCGCGTGCGAGCGGAGCGAGATCGCTCGGCGCCTGCCCGGCGAGGGCGCGCGCGCGCGTGAGGCGTCGAGTGCAGTCGGCATCCTCCACGACGGGGGCCTCCCGCGTTCGCGCGGGCGCGGTCGGCGGGCGCGCGGAGCCGGAACCCGGCGGCCTGGCCGCGGCGTCGCGGCCGTGCTCGGCGCGACAGCCCGCAAAAAGAGCGGTCGTGCTCGCGAGCGCGAGCGCGAGACCCCACCCGACTGGCCGTAGCGCGGGAAGCCGCACGCAAAAACATCTTCTCGCTCCGAGACACGAGCCGCAAGCCGCCCGAGCGCGGCCGCTCTTTTCACTGCGTTTTCGCTTGAGACATCCGCCCCGGATTCCGCTAGGAGTAAGGCTCGTTTTCCCGCATGCCACTCACCAAGCCCAAAACTCCGCGCGGCTCGAGCGGTAAAGGCGTCGCGGCTCGGCACGCCCTCGCGCGCAGCCGGCCGCTCGACGCTCCGGACGCAGCGCCCGCCGGAGGGCTCGCCACGCTCTGCATCGACATCGGCGGCACCGGCATCAAGATGATCACGCTCGACGCGAGCGGGCGTCCGATGACGGAGCGCGCGCGCATGCTCACGCCGCACCCGGCGCGCCCGGTCGCCGTGCTCGACGTGATTCGCCGCATGCTGCCCGGACAGCCGCACTTCGATCGCGTGTCGGTCGGCTTCCCCGGAGTCGTCGTCGAGGGCGTCGTCTACACGGCGGCGAACCTCGGCACGGAAGCCTGGCGCGGACACGATCTCCAGCGGGAGATTTCGCGGCTCGCGGGCGCCCCCGCCCGCGTCATCAACGACGCCGATCTGCAAGGCTACGGCGTCATCGAGGGCCGCGGCGTCGAACTCGTCCTGACCCTCGGCACCGGCCTCGGTTCGGCGCTCTTTCTCGACGGCAAGCTCGTCCCGAATCTCGAGCTCGGCCATCACCCGTTCAAAAAGGGCAAAACGTACGAGGAACGCGTGATGGATCGCGCACTCAAGCGCATCGGCAAGAAGGATTGGACGCGCCGCGTGCACGAGGAGCTCGAGCAGGTGACGCTCACGTTCAATCCGCGCGTCATCTACCTCGGAGGCGGCAACGTCGGACACCTGCGCGGGCAGCTGCCGAAGAACGTGCGCACCTTCACGAACGTCGACGGCATGACCGGCGGCATCAAGCTCTGGGAGAGCTGAGCCGCGACGGTGCGCGCCTCCCGGCGTTCGGGCGGAGCGGCGTGGCTCTGTAGTTTCACGCTGACCGTGACCGGCTGCGGAGGGCACGCCGAGCGAGCGCTCGCGCCGCCGAGCGCTCCGGCCAAACCGAGCGGGCGCGCGGCCGGCGCCGAACGCGTCCTCGCCCCTTACCTCGCCGGTGGATGGGTTTTCGGAGCGTCGCTCGCGTTCGTGGACGCGCACGGCGTCGAGTTCGTCAACGTCGGGACGCTCGACGGAAAGCAGGCGCCGCCGCGCGAAGACACGTTCTACGAAATCGGGTCGCTGACGAAGACGTTCACGGGCCTTCTGCTCGCCGAGATGGTCGAGAAACGGTACGTGACGCTCGAGCAGACGCTGCGGGCGTCGCTGCCGGACGCTCGGCTGCCTGAAGACGTCGGAAACGTCACGCTGCTCGAGCTCGCGACGCACCGCTCCGGCCTGCCGCGCGTCCCCTCGAATCTCGAGAGCGCCGACGTGAACAATCCGTACCTCGGCTACGACGCCGATCGGCTCTACGCCTACCTCGCGGGCGCGAAACTCACGAGCATTCCCGGCACGCTCTACGCGTACAGCAATCTCGGCTTCGGTCTCCTCGGGTTCGTCTTGGCGAGCCGCCTCCGCGTCCCCTACGAAGCCGCCCTCGAGCTCCTCGTCTGTTCTCCGGCGGGGCTCCGCGAAACGCGCGTCACGCTCGCGCCTGCCGAAACGCCTCGGCTCGCGCCGCCGTACGACGCCGATCTCTCGCCCGCCGAAAACTGGACGCTCGGCGTGCTCGAGGGCGCCGGTGCGCTGCACTCGACCGCGCGCGATCTCGCTCGCTACGAACAATTGCTGCTCGGCACGCTTCACTCCCCGCTCGATGCCGCGCTGCGCGAACAACTCCTCGCCCGCGCCGACGGCTCCGACGGCAGCCGCGCGTCGCTCGGCTGGATCGTGCGACGCGACGGCACGCTCAGCCACTCCGGGCTCACGGGCGGCTACGCCTCCGAGCTGCTCGTCGATCGGGCGCGCGGGGTCGCGGTCGTGCTCTTGACGAATGCCGGACTGAACGTCGGCGTGAGGGACCTCGGCAACGCGCTGCTCGAGCTCGCTCGCGGTCGCGAGCCGAGCGTGCCGTCGCTGCCGCGCGAAGTGCGCGTTCGCCCCGAGACGCTCGCCGAATACACGGGCTCCTACCCGCTCTCGCGCGAAAGGGCCTTCACCCTCGCGCTCGCGGGCGGGCACCTCGTCGTCGAAGTGCCCGGGGAGCGACCCATCCTGCTCTACCCCGAAGCGGGCGGCGGCTTCTTCGCGAAGCTCTTGGAATTGCGCGTTCGTTTCGAGCGGGGCCCGAGCGGCTTGGTCATGGTCTCGAAGGAGGACGGCCGCGAGATCCGCCGTCCGCGCTTGGGACCCGCAGCGCCACCCTGACCCACAAAAAAACGAGCCCAGCTTGCGCCGGGCTCGTCTTCTCTCGTGGCAGCTCGCTCAGTTGCTGCTCGGTTGCGCCTGAGCCTTCGCGAGCTCGTCGAGATACGCCTGCGAAGGCTGCGGCATCGACTCGAGCGCGGCGTGCAGCACCTCGTCGAGGCGATTCACGAACACGAACTCGAGCTCGTCGCGCACCTCTTTCGGCACCTCGTCGAGATCCGCCTTGTTCCGCTCCGGCACGATGACGCGCTTGATGCCGGCGCGGTGCGCCGCGAGCGTCTTCTCCTTCAGGCCGCCGATGGGGAGCACGCGGCCGCGCAAAGAGATTTCACCCGTCATCGCCACGTCGTGCCGCACGCGGATGCCCGTGAGCAGCGAGACGATGGCGGTGAACATCGTGATGCCCGCGGACGGACCGTCCTTCGGCATCGCGCCCGCGGGGATGTGCACGTGGATGTCGCTCTTCTCGAGGAAGTCCTTGGCGAGCCCGTACTTCTCCGCGTTCGTGCGCACGTAGCTCAACGCCGCGTGCGCGCTCTCCTTCATCACGTCGCCGAGCTGGCCGGTGAGCTGGAGCTTGCCGGTGCCGAACATGCGCGTGACCTCGATGAAGAGGATTTCACCGCCCACGGCCGTCCAAGCGAGGCCCGTCGCGACGCCGGTCTCTTCCGTGCGCTCCGCGACTTCGCTCGTGTACTTGATCGGACCGAGGAACTGGTGAAGGTCCTCCTCGCTCTTGATGACGCGCGGGTTCGTGTCGCCTTCGGCCACCTTCACCGCCACGCCGCGGATCACGCTCGCCACCGTGCGTTCGAGTGAACGAACGCCGGCTTCGCGCGTGTAATGCTCGATGATCTCCTCCACGGCTTCGTCCGTGATGCTGAGCTGCTCCGGCTTCAAGCCGTGCTCCTCGAGCTGCTTCGGGATCAGGTGCTGGCGCGCGATGGCGAGCTTTTCACGCCGCGTGTAGCCGGGGATCTCGAGGATCTCCATGCGGTCGCGGAGCGGCGGCGGGATCGGATCGGAGACGTTGGCCGTCGCGACGAACATCACGTTCGAGAGGTCGTACGGGATCTCGAGGTAATGGTCCGCGAAGGAGTTGTTCTGCTCGGGGTCGAGCACCTCGAGCAGCGCGGCGCTCGGATCGCCGCGGAAGTCGTGACCGATCTTGTCCACCTCGTCCATCATGAAGACGGGGTTGATGGTCCCCGACTTCTTCATGCCCTGGATGATCTGTCCGGGGAGCGCGCCGACGTACGTACGCCGGTGGCCGCGAATGGCCGCCTCGTCGTGCACGCCGCCGAGCGACACGCGCACGAACTTTCGCCCGAGCGAGCGCGCGATGCTCCGGCCGAGCGACGTCTTGCCGACGCCGGGCGGCCCGATGAGGCAGAGGATCGGCCCCTTCTTGTCCTTCTTCAGCTTGCGCACGGCGAGGTACTCGACGATGCGCTTTTTCACCTTGTCGAGGCCGTAGTGATCCTCGTCGAGGACGCGCCGCACTTCGGCGATGTCCATGTTGTCCTCGGTCGAGTGCGTCCACGGCAGATCGAGGATCCAGTCGAGGTAGGTGCGGACGACCGTGTACTCGGCGCTCCCCACCTGCATCGAGCGCAAGCGCTTGAGCTGCTTCTTCGCGACGTTGTCGGCTTCGCTCGGCAGGTTCGCCTTCGCGATGCGCTCTTCGAGCCCGTCGAGATCGCCTTGATCGCCGTCGTCCTCGCCGAGCTCTTCCTTGATCGCCTTGAGCTGCTGGCGGAGCACGTACTCGCGCTGGTTTTTGCCCATCTCCTCCTTGATCTGGGAGTTGATGCGCTCGCGCATCTTCAAGATCTCGAGCTGGCGCGTGAGGAGCTTCAGCACCTTGCGGATGCGCTCCTTCACCTCCACCGTCTCGATGAGCTGCGCCTTTTCCTCGACGGGAGCGTCGAGGTTCGCGGCCACGAGATCGGCGAGCGCGCCCGGCGCCTGGATCGAGTCGATGAGCGAGCCCGCCTCGCGCGGCAGCTCGGGCATCAGCTGGATCACCTGTTTTGCGACGTCGCGCAGGCTCATCGCGAGCGCTTCGGCCTCGACGTCTTCGGCGCCGGCCGTTTCCACGCGCGCAATCTTCGCGCGCATGTACGGCGCCGTCGCCGTCACCTGGTCGAGGCGAATGCGCGTGAGGCCCTGCAAAATCAGCGAGTAGTTGCCGGAGCTGTGCTTCAGCGCCTTGAGCACGCGCGCCGCGCAGCCGACGGGGTAGAGATCGTCGCCGCTCGGATCGTCCGTCGACGGATCGCGCTGCGCGAAGATCGCGATGACGGGGCTCTGGAGGTTGTGAACGTCCTCCACGAGCGCGACGGATTTTTCGCGGCCCACGTCGAACGGAGCGACGGCGCCCGGAAAGAGCACCGCGTTCCGGATGGGCAGCACGGGCAAATCGTCCCCGAACTTGAGCTCGTCCTCACTCGGCGGAGGACCCGATGCCGGCAGTGGTGGCGGAGGGGGCTTCTTCTTCTCAGTCATGTTCTGCTCCAGTCATTCGTCACGTGGTGTCCGGTCGCGACCGCGCGCCTCGCTGTGACGACAGGAACGGCATAGGATCGCAAAGTAATCAGTCATGAACGGAAAGCCAGTCCCCTTCCGCGCAGTTTTTTTCGGAACGCCCGCCATCGCGCTCCCTTCCTTGCGCACCCTCGGGGAGATCGCGGAAGTCGTCGGGGTCGTGACGCAGCCTGATCGGCCTAGGGGCCGGGGGCTCGAGCTCCAAGCGCCCGAAGTGAAGACGCTCGCGCTCGAGCTCGGTCTCGACGTGACGCAGCCGGCCAAGGTGCGCACCGGCGAGCTCCGTGACTGGCTCCGCGCGCGCCGACCGGACGTGCTCGTGGTGCTCGCGTACGGACGCATTCTCCCGAACGACGTGCTCGAGGTCGCGCCGCACGGCGCCATCAACCTCCACGCCTCGCTCTTACCGCGCTACCGCGGGGCCGCTCCCATCGCATGGTCGATCATACGCGGCGAGACCGAGACGGGTGTCTCCCTGATGCGGATGGACGCCGGGATGGACACCGGGCCGGTCTTGAGCCGGCACGCACTTTCCATCGGTGAGGACGAGACGGCCGGCGAGCTCACGGTCCGGCTCGGCGAGCTTGCGGCGGCGGTTCTGCGCCAGGATTTGCCGCGCGCGCTCACGGGCGAGCTCACCCCGGAGCCGCAAGACGAGGCGCGCGCGACGCTCGCGCCGCCGCTCGAACGCGACCTCGGCCGGCTCGATTTCACTCGCCCCGCACGCGAGCTCAAAAACCTGGTGCGCGGACTCGCTCCGCGACCCGGCGCCTACACGACGGTCGGCGCAAAAACGCTGCGGGTCGCGAGCGTAGGACTAAGTGAAGCTTCACGACCCGGCCCGCCCGGCACGGTTCACGTCGAGAGCGGCGTCCCGTGGGTCGCGACAGGCGTCGGGTCGCTCGAAATCGTGTCCGCGCAGCTCGAAGGCAAGCGCGTCGCGAGCGGGCGCGATCTCGTGAACGGCCGGGTGTTGCGGTCCGAGCTCGTGCTCGGAGGGTGAAACTGCTAGGCTCGCCGGGGCGAGGCGTGACGGACGGCGCGGTGAATTGCCCGAGCTCGGCCGAGCTCATCGCCGAGATCGCCCGCGAATTTCCGGGGTTTCGTCTGGTCCCGAAGAGGACGAGCCGGTTTTCGGTCGCCATCGACTGGGCGCTCAAGCTCGTGACTCTCGGTGCCCAGCGCGCGTATCTCACCCGCTACCACACCGTCATCGGCAAGACTCTTTACACGCCCGATACCTGGGCGACCACCGCCGAGATCGATCGGGTGATCGTGCTCCGGCACGAGCGCATTCATTTGCGGCAGCGGCGGCGCTACGGTCTGCCGCTGATGGCGTTTCTCTACTTCGTGCCGTTCTTCCCGCTCGGCCTCGCCTACGGGCGCGCGCGACTCGAGTGGGAAGCCTACGCGGAGACGCTGCGCGCGACGGCCGAGCTCTGCGGCATCGACCGCGCGCGCGACGCCGCGCTCCGCGCCGGCATCGTGAAGCGCTTCACGGGCGGCGACTACGGCTGGATGTGGCCGTTCAGGGGCCAGGTCGAACGTTGGTACGACGGCGTTCTCGCCGAGCTAAAGACGAGGGTGGCACCGTGAGCGAAGTCGTCGGCATCGACCTCGGAACGACCAACACCGTGGTCGGCGCGATGAAGAACGGCGCCGCGTCCGCGCTCCCGGACGAGGAAGGGCGCACGCTCATTCCTTCGGTCGTCTCTTTCCATCCGAACGGCAGCGTGCTCGTCGGGCGTCCGGCGCGCGAGCGGCGCACGATCGATCCGAAGAGCACCGTCTACTCGGTGAAGCGGCTCATCGGGCGCAGCTGGGACACCGAGGAGGTGCGCAAGGCGCGCTCGCGGCTCCCGTTCGACATGCGCGAGGGTCCGGGCCAAGCCGCGCTCATCGCCGTGCGCGGCGAGACCTACACGTTGCCCGAGATCAGCGCGTTCGTGCTGCGCAAGGCACGCACCGTCGCCGAGAACGCGCTCGGCACGGGCGTCGAGCGTGCGGTCATCACGGTGCCGGCGAACTTCAACGACCTCCAGCGCGCGGCCACCAAGGTCGCCGCGCGCGTCGCGGGGCTCGAGGTGCTCCGCATCTTGAACGAGCCGACGGCCGCCGCGCTCGCCTACGGCTACGGCAAAGGCGCGTCCGAGCGTCTGGCCGTCTACGACTTCGGCGGCGGCACCTTCGACGTGACGTTGCTCGATCTCTCGAACAACGTGTTCGAGGTGCTCGCGACCGCGGGCAACACCTTTCTCGGCGGCGACGACATCGACCTCGCGATCGCCGAGCGCATGGCCGACGAGGCGCTGCGCCAGCACCGCTACGATCCACGCTCCGATCCGATCCTGTTCGACCGTTTCCGGCTCGCGGCGGAGGAGCTCAAACATCGCCTGTCGGTCGAGGAGTCCGCGACGACGGTCGTGCGCGAGGTGACGCACGGCCCGGGCGGCAAAGCGCTCGATCTCAACTTCACGCTGACGCGCGGCGAGCTCGAGCGGATCGCCGGGCCCATCATCGACCAGACGTTCGACGTCTGCCGCGACGCGCTCGGCGTGGCCCGGCTCACGGTCGGCGACCTCGATC
>DATJXW010000012.1:0-12718 GCA_035499895.1 Polyangiaceae bacterium
GCGACCGGCGGTGGCGCGGGGAGCTCGAGCGCGGGCGCGGGTGGCTCGATGAGCGGCTCCGCGGCTGGCGCGAATGGAGGCGCCGCGCCCGCGAACGCCGGAGCGGGCGTCGGCGGAAGCGGCGCGGGAACGGGCGGCGCGGGCGCGAGCGGCGGAACGGGCGCCGCGGGGCTCGGGGCGGCGGCGGGGAGCGGTGGCCGCCTGGACGACAACGGCGGCCGCGGCGGCACTGCGGGCGCGAGCGCGGGCGGCGCCGCGAGCACGGCCGACTGCAGCGGCGCGTTCGGCAGTCCGCAAGTGCTCGTCGCCGGCGCCAAACAGGTGATCTTGTCGAGCCCGACCGTGCCCGACGACGGACTCGAGCTCTTCTTCGTCGAGCACGATCTCGCGCAAGGCGGCGCTCCGCGCATCATGCGCGCCACGCAGGGGGCCATGTTCGGCGACGGTGCGCCGGTCGCCGAGCTCGACAGCGTGTGCGCGTCCACCGACGAGCGCGGTATTTCCCTCACCGGCGACGGCCTGCGCCTCTACGTCGATTGCTACATGGGCACGAGCACCTTCACGCCCGGACTCGTGCACGTCGCGCGGCGCGCGAGCCGCAACGCTTCCTTCACGATCGACTCGGCCACGTACGGCACCGTCGGCCCCCAAATCGACGTCACGCCCGACGAGCTCACCGCGTTCACGTCCTCGGAAATGAACACCACGAGCCCCCCGCGGCAATACTCGCGCTCGTCCGCGAGCGACCCGTTCGCGATGGGGCAAGCGGTGCCCGGTCTCGAAAGCGTCGCTCTCGGAACGCCGTTTCTCGCTGCGGACGGCCTCACGCTCTACGGCGGCGTCGACCCGGATCTCGTCTTCGCCTCGCGGCCGGCACCCGGCGAACCCTTCGGCGCGACGAGCCCGGTCTTTTCCGGCACGAAAAGCACCGTTTCGTATAAAGCGCCCGAGCTCAGCGCGGATTGCCGCACGCTCTATTTCGTGCGCATCGACACGTCGGGCGGAGCGTCGACGTACAGTCTCGAGGTCGCGACGCGGTGAAGCGCGCGACCTCGAGACCGTCGAACGATGGGCGCCGCGTGGGTCGAACGATGGGCGCCGCGCGGTTCTCGGCTACGGGACGAGGAACGCGTCCTGCTCGCTGAAGGAAGCCCACAGCTGGTTCGTGCTGATGCGCGCGATGACGATGTTGTTGCTGTTCTCGAGTGGGATCGAGAGCGCCGAGGGTGACACCGCTTGGGTGCCGCCCGTGCCGTTCGGGTACGTCACGCCCGCGGTCGTCCCGACGACGTGCACGAGGTTCGTCCCGAGAAAATCACCGTAACCCGAGGTCTGTTTGAGCTGGGTGCCGCTCCGGAAATAGAGCGTCGTCGTGTTGAGCGTCGGCGAATAGGCGAGCGCCGGATCGCTGTCGACCGTGTCCGCGATGGGGAGTTGCTTCCAGCCGGGCGGACTGCCCGGAATCGCGCCGGAGAACTTGCGCGTCGCGGGGTCGAAATAGGTCATGAGCAATCTCGATTGCGTGCCGCTCTTCACGTGCACCACGATCTGAAACAGGTTGTTGAAGTTCGGCTCCCAAGTGATACCCGGAGTGCCCACTCCCGACCAGCCGGCGGGGAGCGCCGGCGCCGCGATCTCGGCGCTCCAGTTGCTGCCCTGTTGCTCGTAGGGCAGCGCATGTTCGCGCACGACGACTTTGTTGCCGCCGTTCGCGTTGACGTAAGTCACCACCATCGCGTTCGTCGCCGCGTTGGTCGCGAGCGCCGGACTGCCGCTCGTCGGATACGTCGTGCTGTCGATGGCCGTCCAGGCCGTGTCGGCGGTCGGGTTCACGGGCGTGCCGTCGTGCATGTGCGGGTCCCAGCTGCCGGGGCTCGCGTAGAGCACGTTGTCCGTCCCCTTGCCGACGAGCACGAAGCCGTGACCGCCGGACGCACCGAGCTCGCGCATCGCGCACGCCGGCCGCGAGGAAAACTGCTTGGTGCCGTAACTGCCCCACGTCGACGGCCGCACCTCCTGATCGTTGAAAAGAGTGCGATAGTGGTGTTGCGAATCCGTGGATACGATGAGAAACGTCGCGACTTCGTCGCTGCAGAGCGCCGGATCGGAATAATGAACGATGTCGTTGCTCGCGACGCTCGGCCCTTCGGTGCCCGCCTTTCCGTCGAATTCGTGGCCGGGGTTATACGGATCCGTCAACGCTTCGGCGCTGCTTCCGAGCTCGGGACTCCGCCCTTCACCGCTGCACGCGACGAGCCAAGGCAGGAGTAGCGCGGCCCTCCAAAGCCTCGCCGTGCGTCGGGGTGAACGGGCAACGAGCGTGTTCGAAGTGGATCCGGAATGCTGCATCTCTGCCTCCTTGGTGCGGCAGCGCGCATAAGCAACATCCGGGCCGCAAAGCCTGCGGCGGTTTTGCGATCGACTCGAGCCACGGCGCGCAACTCGCGCCGAAGCTTGGCGCGTGTTGCGCCGAGTTGGCGCGGTTTGCGCCAAGCTCGCTATTGGGTGTCGCAGTAAAAGAACTCGAGCGCGCCGTCGAAGCGGCAACCGACCGTGTCGTCATCCGGCGACACGGCAAAGGGGCATGCAAAGTCGGTGAGCACGAAGTTGCTATTCAGCGACGCGGGCTCGAGCGTGCACGGTTGTTCGCCCGGGGCGAGTTCGAGCGTTCCCAGATCCGAAGAAAAATACGAGAGGGTCATTTCCGGCGTGTCTTCCGTGTACGAGCCGTGACTCGCGAACGAGACGGACAGCGTCGCTTGACCCGGGGGCGTACTGGGACTCCCAGCGTACGAAATGGCGTCGCTCTCGACCGTGGCGACGCCGGAGATGTTGCCCGAAAAGTCGAAGGTGCCGTCGCCGTGATCGATGAACTTGCAAGCAAGGACCACGCCGTTCGTGCCGCTCGTCGTGAGGTGTCCGTTCAACGTGTCGGCAATGCGGTAAACGAGGCCGCTTCCGCTCTTGCACGTGAGCCCCGTATCCGCGGCCTGGCGATTGACGGCGATCATGATGCCGCCTTGCGTGACCTCGGCGTCGGAGGCACCGCCCGCTTCGCTCGAGTCGCCGGCGCTGCCGCGGCCCGCGCCGTTCCCACCGCCGGCCGCGCTGCCGCCGAATCCACCGTAGTTCGGCCCGCCCGCTCCACTCGCAACACCGCCGCCCGCGACACCGACTCCGCCGCTCGCGCTCACGCTATTGCCGTTGCCGCTCGAACCCCCGATGGCAAACCCTGCCGCGCCCGCCGAGCTCGAGCCGCCGGCGTGACTCGAATTCCCGCCCGCTGCCGGGGCGCTTCCCGCGGTCGAAGCCGCGCCCGGGCCTTGCGCGCCGGGGCCTTGCGCGCCGCCCGTGCCGCTGTTTCCCGCGCTCGCGTTCGGCTTGCCGGCGTCACCGGCAGCCGGCGAAGCGGTACCGCCGGCGGCGCCGTCCATCTCGGCTCGCGCAGGGTCCCCCGAGCGACCGCCACAACTCACGCTGACGGCGCCCACCGCGAGCCACGCCACCGCGTGCTTTCGCAACTGCTCCCGACCCGACATGCGCGTAGTCTTACGGAACGCGCGCACGAAAGCAACCCGAGCACCCGCGCGGAAAATTCGGCCGAGCGACGTGAAGAAGTGCCAGTCGTGATTTGACACTTATCGCGGGCGAGACGGACCTCGCGTTTACTTCTCCGGCTGACCTGTCGGAGGAGGCAGCATGGTAACGCACCGGTGATTCACGCACGTTGCCGTCGGGTCGGGGGGCGCGGGACCGCAGGAGCAGACCGGGCCGGCACAAGATGCTGGCACCGAGCGCATCAGACCGGGCGCTCGATAGCACGGGTTGTCGTTGTAGAGTCTCATGCTGATCGCAGTGAGATAGCCGCAGCAGGCGTTAGTATTCCCCGCAAGAAGACAGTCGCTATCGACGCCGCAATAATAGGGGTCCGGCACGCACTCGGAACAACAGCCGTTCGTCCCGTCTCCCGGCGTGTAGCCGAGCGGGCAGCTGCTCGGATCGGCGCAGCTCGTACCGCCGCAGTCCGGGGTGCCATTGGGGACGCACGCCGGGCAGCAAGCGCCAGGTTCGCGGTCGACATGCGTGCTTGAAGCGCAGCCGGCCGTGGGTAAGCAGGAGACCAAGTCACAACCCGGCTCATCCGAACCAGAGCCGGCGTCGTCCTGAATGCTTTGCTGACCGCCGATGCCGGCACCTCCGACCGCCGACGCGGCTCCGGATGAGGCAGGTCCGGCGGAGGCGCCCCTGCTCGCTGCATGATCTGCCGACAGACCGCCACAAGAGCTTGCTGCCACCGCGCCGCCCACGACGCAGAGTGCAACCAACGTTGGCGACCCGACTCGCGTCACGAACATCGCCCCAAATATGACACGCGCGCGGAGCCCAACGCGGCCGTGAGCTCGGCCCGCGTGCGGATGCAAAGGGCCCGCATTGAGGTGTAAGATGCTGTTTGGTGCCTCGGATGATGACTCAACGCTCCATCGTCGTGGCAGGGGTGGTCGTCGCTTTCGTGGTCACGGGGGGCTGCGGCTCGTCGAACGAGAGCTCGGGCGGCAACTCGGCGACCGGCGGGAGCACTGCCGCTTCGGCAGGGGGCCCCGGCGCGGGTGGCGTGTCGGGGAAGACGTCGGGCGGCGCGGCGACGGGCGGGTCGAGCGGCTCCGTGACGACGGGAGGCACGGAGTCCGCTTCGGGCGGTGCGTCGGGCAAAGGGGGAGGCGGCGGTGGCGCGGCGACGGGCGGCTCGGGCGGCGCCGTGTCGGCGGGAGGCACGGTGTCCGGCTCCGGCGGCGCCGCGACGGCCGGTGAAGCGGGCGCGAGCGGCGCGGCGCCCGGTGGCTCGCTCTGGCATGGCATCATCGATCCGAGTCGCGCTGCCGATTGGACGCACGCTGGTGTCGTCGGCGGCATCCCGACCCGCACGACGCTCTGCGCCACGCTGAACCCGGGTGTCACGGCCGCCGCGATCAACGACGCCATTCAAGCGTGCCCCGCAGGCCAGGTCGTGATGTTGAGCGCCGGTACGTACAATCTCTCGGACGACGGCATCGTGATGAAGAGCGGCGTGACGCTGCGGGGCGCCGGCGCCGACCAGACGCTGCTCGTGTTCAGCGCGACCACGTATTGCAACAACCAAGACGCGTGCATCTGCTTCGCCGGCTCGAACGAGTGGGGCGGCGACGCGCGCGCGCTGCCCGGCGGCTCGAACTACGCCGACTGGACGGGCGGCTACGCGCAGGGCAGCACGCAAATCACCCTCGAAAACGTGGGTAGCGCGATCGCGGTCGGCCAATCCATCCATCTCGACCAGGCGAACGACCAGAGCGTCGGCGCCGATTTCTTCGTGTGCGACAACACCACGGCGCCGTGCTCGCTCGAGGGCGGCAACGGCGGCCGCACGATCGACGGCTTACTCCGCAGTCAGGTGCAGATCGTGAAGGTGACGGCCGTGAACGGCGACACGTACACCATCGACCCGCCGCTCTATTCGCCGAACTGGCGCGCCGGTCAAAAGCCCGCGGCGTGGTGGCCCTCGACGCTGCTCGAGAATGCCGGCGTCGAGGAGCTGTCCGTGGACGCGACGGCGTCCGGCGGCATGACCAACGTCAGCATGGTCAACGCCGCGAACGATTGGGTCGAGGGCGTGCGCCTCGTGCGCACCTGCGAGTGCCAGCGCGACCTCGTACAGCTCGAGGACTCGAGTCATTGCACGATCGAGAGCAACTACTTGTTCGGCACGCAGGGCAAATCGGTGAACTACGGCATCGAATCCTACGTCGCCTCGGACGACCTCGTCGCGAACAACATTCTCCAGCACGTCGTCGCGCCGATGATGGTGCAGCCTGCTCTCGGCTCGGTGTTCGCGTACAACTACGCCATCAACGACACGTACGACGACGGCTTCGCCTCGAATCCGCTGCATTGGATGATCGGCATGGCCGACCAGCACAACGCGGGTGTCGAGTACAACCTCTACGAAGGCAACATCGGGCCCGGCGCGGGCGGCGACGTCATCCACGGCAATCAGCTCGCGAACACTCTGTTCCGAAACTGGTTCTTGGGTTCGGATCCGGGGCGCACCGACGCCACCATCGCCGTCACGCTCTCCTCGTACAATCGCTATCACAACGTCGTCGGCAACGTCCTCGGCACGCCCGGCTACACGACGACGTACGAAGTGAACTCCGGCATCGGCCAATCCGGCGTCGTCTACGACATCGGCAGCGGCGACACCGAAGGCTCCGTCACCGTTCCCGACGATCCCTTGGTTTCGACCACGCTCTTTCGCTGGGGCAACTTCGACGTGGCCACGAACAAGGCTCACTTCGACGCGTCCGACGTGCCGAGCGACATCGGCTCGCTCGCGAACCCGGTTCCTGCGAGTCAGTCGCTGCCCGCTTCGTTTTATCTGACCGAGCAGCCCGACTTCTGGCCGGCGTCCAAGCCGTGGCCCCCGATAGGCCCGGACGTGGCGGGCGGCACCGTGAGCGGCCTCGCCGGCCACGTCTTCGCGAACCCCGCCATGGATTGCTACACGAACGTGATGAAGGGGCCCGCCGACGGCACGGGGACGCCGCTCACGTTCAATCGGGCGGCTTGTTATCCGTGACGAGCGCGAAATCCGCGGCCCCCGCCACGCGCCGGTGAACGGCGCTCTAACGGGTGAGCTGCGCGTCCTCGCTCGTGTCCCCGAGGAGCTCGTTCAGGGTTTGTTTGTCGATCTTTAGCCGCTCGGCGGTCACGCTCTTTCTGCCGTCGGAGCGTTCGAACGCCCAGCGCGCGTAACGCCGCTCGAGCTCGCTCAGCGGGACGACCTCGCCGTGAAACGTGGCCGGCGCGGTCTCGGGCGCGGTCGCGCGCTCGAGGAACAGCGTGAGCTCATCGAGCAGGAACGGCTTCATCAAGTAGTGGTACGCGCCCTGGCGCATCGCGGCGATCGCGAACTCGATCGCGCCGTACTCGGCCATCAGGATGACCGGCCGCGAGGGCGACATGCGTTGGGAGAGCTTCAAGAGGTCGATCCCGTCGAGCGACCGCATGCGCAAACCGGTGAGCAGCACGTCGACGCCGTCGCGCGCGAGCCGGCTCGCTGCCTCGGCCCCGGGCGCGAGCGGAAGCGCGTCGAATCCGCGGCTGAGCAAGCCGTCGGCAATCGTCTGCACGAAAGCCAAGTCGTCATCGACGACGAGAATCCGAGGACGCGTCACGCTCGTAGCGCCCGAGCAAGAAGCGGACCGACAGCCGGACCGGCCTTCACTCGTGCATCCCGGAGCTCGAGAACCGGCACTCGGAAATCTTCCGTTTGGCGCACGGAAGAATTCCGAATGCGGCCGGCGTCGCGGGGTTCGGATCCGAAAATCGCCGCTCGCGAGCGCGGTACGGCCTTTGCTTCGAGGCGGCGCGGAATGTTCCGTTCCGTCCGCTCCCTACCGGTGCTGCTGGTCCTTTCGGTGGAGGCACCGTGTCTCGCGGCGCCCCCCGACACCGTCAACCCCGATGCGCCGCCCGCGCTGTCCGAGGGCAACTCGCAAGCTCGTCGCGTCGGGCTGCGTGAGGCGATCGATTATGCGCGGGCGCACCATCCGGTGATCTTGGCGTCGCTCGCGAGGGTCGCGGCGAGTCGAGCCGACACCGAGATCCCGCGCGCGCTCTGGTATCCGACGGCCGGCATCTCCGCGCAGATCTTCGCAGCCACCGCCAACAACACGACCGGAACGTACGTCGGGCCCGACCAGTTCGACCTGCCGAGAATCGGCGGGACGCGCGTCGTGTCGAGCCCGGACTGGGCGCCGTCGGCTTCGACGCTCGTCGGAATAGGCGCGCGCCAGGAGCTGTTCGACTTCGGACGCATCGCCGCGCGCGCCGCCGCCGTCGACACGCTGGTCGACCTCGAGCAGCAAGCCGCGCGGGCGGACGAGCTCGACGTCACCTTCGACGTGGAGGAGGCGTACTTCGCCGTCTACTCGGCGAGAGCGGTCTTGAAAGCGTCCGAAGACGCGTATCAGCGCTCGAAGGCGCACCGCGATCTGGCGAAGGCCGGCGTCGCTTCGGGGCTGCGCTCGCCGATCGAGCTCACGCGCGCCGAGGCCGATTTGACGCGCTTCGACATTGGGCGTCTCAAGGCCCAAGGCGGCGTGTTCACGGCGGAGGTCGTGCTCGCCGCGGCCGTCGGCGTTCCCGACGCCTCGCTCGACATCGCCGAGGCGCCGCCCGCGCCGGGCGAGCTGCCGTCCCTCGCCGACGCGATTCGGCAAGGAGTGCGGCGCGACCCGGCCGTGCTGGAAGCCGTGGCGTCGCTCCGTGCGGCCGAAGCGACCACGCGCGCGATCGGCGCGGAGCTCCGGCCCGACGTGGCAGCCACGGCGACGTTCAGCGGCCGAGCCGGCGGCGCGACGCCGTCCGGGAACGGAGTGCGTCCGGCGGGCTCGGGCTTTCTCCCGGACGTGCCCAACTGGGACGCCGGTCTCGTGCTGAACGTGCCGCTCTTCGACGGCGTGATCAACGCGCGCGAGGACGCGGCGAGGGCGCGCGAGCGGGTTCGCACCGAGGAGCTCGCGGCCGCCAATCAGCGCGAGATCGCCGCCATTCGCCGAGCGTACGTCGCGACGGACGTCGCGCGCGCGGCCTTGCCTCGCCTTTCGTCGGCGGTCGACGCGGCACGCGCCAACTACGCGCAAGCCGAGGCGCGCTTCAACGCCGGGCTCGGCACGAGCGTCGAGCTCGCCGACGCGGAGGCCGTGCGCACGGACGCCGAGATCCAACTCGCGCTCGGTCAATTCGAGCTCGCCCGCGCCCGCGCTCGCTTCGGGCGCGCCATCGCAGAAGGAATCTAGCGTGAACCCCGAGAAGACAAGCGTCGATACCGTCGCTCCGGTCAAGAGCCCCGAGCCCCCCGGACCCAACCTTTCCCGACGCCCGCGGCGCACGGTGCCGATCGTCATCGTGGCGGCCACGGCTGCGCTGCTCGTCGCCGGCGGTTTGATGGTGGTGCGGGCCGAGGCCCAAACGAACAAGGTTGCGCTGAGCGACGCGGCGAAGCCCGTCTCCGTCATCGAGGCCACGGCGACCACGTTCCGCCCCTCACGCTCTTACGTCGGCACGCTCGAGCCCTGGGTCGAGGCGAAAATCGGCCCTCAGCTCGTGTCGGCCTACGTCGATACGGTGCTCGTGCGGCCCGGCGCGGTCGTCAAAAAGGGCGAGGTGCTCGCGACGCTCGACTGCCGCAACGCCGGAGCGACGAACCAGGCGGTGGCCATGGAAGCGCGAGCCATCGAGGCGCAGCAGGAGGCGGCGACGCACGAAGCGTCGCGCATTCAGGGGTTGCTCGACGGCGGCTTCGTGTCACCGAACGAAGTGGAGCAGAAGACGGCGCAGAGCTCCGCGCAACAAGCGGAGTTGCTCGCGACGAAAGCCAAGCTGCTCGGGGCGTCCCTCGAGGTGAGCGACTGCGTGCTGCGCGCGCCCTTCGACGCGGAGGTCGCGGCGCGAACCATCGATCCGGGCGCGTTCGTGCGTCCCGGCGTCTCGATCGTGTCGCTGGTCGACCGCTCGACGGTGCGCGTGGTCGGCGACGCGCCGGAGGTCGACTTCGACGTCGTCGCGCCGGGCACGCCGGTCGCGATCCATCTCGTCTCGGGCAATCGCGATCTCACCGCCACGATTTCGCGGCGCGCGCCGGCGGCGGATCTCGCCACGCGCACGGTCCACTTCGAGATCGACGTCGCCGACCCCAAACGCGAGCTCCCTGTCGGCACCACGGCCGAGCTTCGCATCGGGGTGGGAAAGCCCGAACCCGCCGTCGAAATACCGCTCTTTTGCGCGACCGTCCGCGGTGACAAGGCGAGCGTCTTCGTCGTCGAGAACGGCGTCGCGCACAAGCGGAGCTACCTCGTGAAAGGAGAGACGCAGGGCAACCTCTACCTCGACCCGCAGTTGAAGCCGGGCAGCAAGGTCGTGAGCGAGGGCCGCGCTCTGCTCAGCGACGGCGATCGCGTCAAGGCGGCTCCGGACCCGGCACTCTCGGTCAAGGGCGCAGGCAGCGAAAGCAAGCAATGACGGGCTTGTCGCTCAAGAACCCGATTGCGATCCTGATGATCGGGATCGCGCTCGTCGTCTTTTCGCTGGTCGTGACGCCGCGCATGGCGGTCGACACCTTTCCGGAGCTCACTCCGCCCGTGCTCGTGGTCGGCACGCTGGCGCCCGGCCTCGGCCCGAAGGACGTCGAGAAGACGCTCACCTGGCGCATCGAGAAGTACGTGAGCGCGACGCCCGGCGTCGATCACGTCGAGAGCGTCTCACGCAACAACCTCAGCATCGTCTGGGTGTGGATGAAGTGGGGTACGGACCTCAACGCGGCGCAGACGCTCGTCCAGCAGCAAACCGCGTTCGCGATGTCGGCGGTGCCGAAATCCCTGGGCGTGCTGCCGCCGTTCGTCCTGCAGTTCGATCCGTCGAACGCGCCCGTCGTTCAGGTGGCCGTCTACGGCGGCGGCCTCAGCGGCCCTCAGCTCTACGATTACGCGCTCAACAACGTGGAGCCGCTGCTCGAGGGCATCCCCGGCGTCGCCAGCGCGTCGATCAACGGCGGTCGTCAGCGGCAGATCAACGTCGTGGTCGATCCGGTCGCGGCGCAGGCTCGGGGCGTCACCTCGACGGACGTCGCGAACGCCGTCTCGCAGTCGAACGCGCTCTTGCCTTCGGGTGTCTTCATTTCCCCGAAGTTCGACTCGAACGTGTACACGAACGCCGTCCCGGAGCGGGTCAAGACGATCGGCGAAGCGCTCGTCAAGCTCGTGGACGGCAAGCCCGTCCTCATTCGCGACGTCGCGCGCGTCGAAGACGGCGGCAGTCCCGAAACTCAGTCGGTGTGGGTGAACGGCCAGAACGGCGTGTACCTGAACGTCCTGCGCGTCCCCGGTGGCAACACGCTCGAAATCGTCGAAGCCGTCGACAAGGTCGTCGCCGGACTGAAGGATCTACCGCCGGGCATGAAGGTCGAGCCCATCTTCGATCAGTCGACGTTCGTGCGCACGACGTACCACGGGCTCAAGCAGGAGGTGGTGCAGGCGCTCGTGCTGATCGCGCTCGTGATCCTGCTCTTCTTGCAGAGCTTCCGTGGCACGATGATCGTGTCCGTCGCGATCCCGCTCTCGTTCGCGATCACGCTGATCGTCCTTTACGCGACGGGTCAAACCCTGAACGCGTTCACGCTGGGAGGGCTCACGCTCGCCATGGGGCGGCTCGTCGACGACGCCGTCGTGGTGCTCGAATCCATCCACCGGCACCAGCGCATGGGGAAGAACGCCTACCGCGCCGCGCTCGACGGAACCAACGCGGTGGCGCTGCCGGTCCTCGCCTCGACGTTGACCACGATGGCCGTCCTGTTGCCGGTCCTCTTGCTGGCGGGGCTCGCGAAGAAGCTCTTCGCGCCGCTCGCGTTGACGGTCGCCGTGGCCATGATCGCGTCGTATTTCGTGAGCGTGTGCGTGACTCCGGTCGCGTGCCGCTTCTTCCTGGGTCACGCCGAGCACGGCCGCTTCGGCAAGAGGATCGAGCAGCTCATCGACGGCGTCGCGGATCGCTACGCGCGAGTGCTGCGGAGCGCGCTGCCGTTCCGCTTCACCATCATCGGCGCGTGCCTCGTCCTCACGGTCGGAGCGGTCTGGGCTTCGATGCGGTTGCCGAGCACCTTCTTCCCCGAAATCGACGAGGCGATGGAGCGCGTCTACGTCCGGGTCTCGCCGGGCATGTCGTTGCAGAGCGCCGCCCACATGATGCAGGACATGGGCGAGACGCTGGCCAAGGAATTGCCGCGCGGCAGCGTGAAGCTCGTCTTGGCGAACGTCGGCTCACCGAACAACGCCCGCAGCGCGATGACGAGCCCGAACAGCGGCCCGCACATGGGTTTCATCCGCGTGCAGCTCGCCGACGCCGAAGATCGAAAGCTGTCGCAGCGTCAGGTGGCGGACAAAATGCGCGAGATCCTCACGCACCGCTACCCGGGCGTCGAGTTCTTGCAGTGGCCCGGCGGTCTCGTGGCGAGCGTCTTCTCGAACGGTTACATCGCGCCGCTCGTCGTCGAGGTACGGAACGACAACCTCGCGGAGCTCGACGCGCAGGCTCGCGCCGTCGCGGAGGTCGCGCGCACCGTGCCCGGCATTCGCGACGTGCGCGTGTCGCTCGAGACCGACTATCCCGAAGTGCACGTCGACACCGACCGCGAAAAGGCGGGCCTCGTCGGCGTGTCGCTGCGGAGCGCGGCGCAAACCACGCTCGAATCGACGCTCGGCAACATCAACACGCCGAGCGTCTGGATCGATCCGCACAACGGCCAGTCGTATTACGTCGTCACGTATTACGACGGCAAAGCGGTGCCGGACCCGAGCTCGCTCGCGCAAATCCCCGCTCGGCTCGACAACGGCAAAGCGGTGCCGCTCGGCGGTTACGGGACCATTCGCCGCTCCGCCGGTCCCATCGCGATCGAGCGAAATCAGCTGCTCCGCGCTGCGCACGTGCTGATGCAGACGGAGGGCCGCGACATCGGGACCGCGGCGGCCGAGCTCAGCCGAAAGCTCGCCGCGAATCCGGCGACGCGTCACCTCGACTTCTCTTTCGTCGGCGAGGTGGCGCTGATGAATACGACCTTTTCCGGCCTCGGCGTGGCGATCGGACTCGCCGTCATGGTCGTGTTCATGATCATGGCGTCGCAGTTCAAGTC
>DATJXW010000013.1:0-6468 GCA_035499895.1 Polyangiaceae bacterium
CGCACTCGACGCACCCCCGACGCACTCGACGCACCCCCGACGCACTCGGACGCCCAAGACGCCTCTTGACGCTCTCGCAACTTGGACTATAGCCTAATCAATGTCGAGCCCAAGGTCGACCGCAGGCAGACCGCCGCGACACGCGAATCCAAGCGCCGTCACGACCGGTATCGGCGTGCCCTCGGTACGGCTTCGCAAGCGTTCGGCGACGCACGACAAGCCCTTCGCAAGCCTCACCGCGCGTTCGGCGACGCACGACAAGCCCTCCGCAAGCCTCACCGCGCGCTCGGCGACGCACGACAAGTCTGCGGCACGGCGCGGGGCGGGGCGCGGGGTGCAGCTGGCGCTGCCACTCCGGTCACGCCGGGGTGGGGCGCGGCGCAATGCGGGGCGGAAGCGTGTGGCGGAGCGTCCTTGCGTGCCGCATCGGGCCCGGCCGCACCAGCGCGCGGCGGAGCCCGTGCACGTGACGCTCAGGGCTCGAATTGCGCCGCTGCGGAGTCAATTCGTGTTTCCCACGGTGCGCGTCGCGCTCATCGGCGCGGCGCTGCGCGCGCCGGAGCGGTTTCGGATCGTGCATTTCTCGGTGCAGCGCGACCACGTGCACCTGATCGTGGAGGCGAAGGACAAGCGTGCGCTCTCGAGCGGCGTGCGCAGCGTCGCGATTCGGATCGCGCTCTACGTGAACGAGCTGCTTTCACGCAGCGGGCCGCTGTGGGCGGATCGCTGGCACGGTCGGGCGCTCGCCTCGCCGCGCGAGGTGCGGAACGCCATCGTCTACGTGCTCGCCAATTTTCGAAAGCACGCGCGACGGTCGCAGCGTCCGGGTGTCGATCCGTATTCGTCGGCGCCGTGGTTCGACGGCTTTCGCGAGTGGTCGTTCGCGGCGGGCGTACCGCCGCCGTTCGCGGAACGCGCGCGCTTTCGCACGCCGTTCGAAGCCTGCTCGCCGAGCGATTTCGCGCCGCGCACGTGGCTCTTGCGCGTGGGCTGGCGGCGAGGCGGGCTGGTCGGGGCGGACGAAGCGCCGCGCGCAGCCGCAACGCGGCGAGCACCGACGGGCCGGGGGCAGCCAGGCTAGCGCTTGGGCGGTTCGGAACCGCGCTTGGGCGGCTCCGAAGCGGGGCGCGCGGACGACGTACGCGGCGGCTCCGAAGCGGGACGCGCGGACGACGTACGCGGCGGATCCGAAGCGGGGCGCGCGGACGACGACGTACGCGGCGGCTCCGAAGCGGGACGCGCGGGGGGCGACGTGCGCGGCGGATCCGAAGCGGGGCGCGCGGACGACGACGTGCGCGGCGGATCCGAACCGGGACGCGCGGGGGGCGCGCCGGGCGGGGGTTCCGAACGGGGGCGTGCGGACGCGCCGGGCGGCGGGATCGAGCCGGGACGCGACGAGTACGAGCCGAGCGGCCGTTCCGACCCGGGGCGCACGGCGGGCATGCCGTACGGCGGCGTGAAGAGGACGCGCGAGGTGTAGGGGCGCGACGGCGGCTCGAGCTCGGAGCCGACGGGCGCGTCGGAGGGCGGGTTCGAGCGCGGCTTCGGCGGCAGCGACGTGGCGGTGCGATCACGACCCTCGTCCTTCGCGCGGTAGAGCGCTTCGTCGGCGCGCGCGAGCAGGCCGTCGAGGCGTTCGCCCGGCGCGAGCTCGGCGACGCCGCCGCTCACGGTGAAGCGCGCGACCCGCTCGCGCCCGGCGGGAACTTCGGCGCGCCCGACGCGCTCGCGCAAGCGCTCGGTGACCGCGACGGCGCCCTCGAGCCCGGTGTCCATCAAGAGCACGACGAACTCCTCGCCGCCGAGTCGAGCGGGCACGTCCGAGGTGCGCAGCGTTTCGCGCATGCAGCGCGCGAGCACTCGGAGCGCGGCGTCGCCGACGGGGTGGCCGAACACGTCGTTCACGGCCTTGAAATGGTCGATGTCGAGCATGGCGAGGCTCAGCGGCATGCCCGTGCGGCGTGCGCGCGCGACCTCGGCCTCGGCGAGCTCGACGAAGTGCCGGCGGTTGTAGAGGCCGGTGAGCTCGTCGTGCATGGCGAGCTCGCGCAAGCGCGCTTCGAGGGCCTTCTGTTCGCTCACGTCGGTGACGCCGGCGAGGAGCGCGGGCGCGCCGTCGAACTCGATCGCGCGCGCCGAGACGAGCGCCCAAAACTCCTGGCCCGATTGCCGGCGCATGCGCACGGTCTCGCCGTCGACATAGCCCTCTTCGAGCACGCGCTCGACGATGCGATCGCGCTCCGAGCGATCGACGTAGTAATCGACGGCCTTGCGGCCCTCGAGCTCCTGTTGCGTCATGCCGAAGAGATCGGCGCAGCGTGGGTTGCCGAAGACGACCGTCGAGTCCTCCGAGCGAACGAGCGCCATCGCGACGGGCGCGGCCGCGAACAAGGCGCGCACGTTCTGTTCGCTGCGGCGCACGGCGCCTTCGGCGATCTTTTGCGCGGTGATGTCGGACAGGCCGATGAACGCGCACTCCGCCCCTTCGAAAGCGAGCCGCTGGGCCGAGAGGAGCGCCCAGAACGGCCAGCTCGACAGCGTTTTCAGGCGCACGACCACGTTTTCCACGCGGCCGCCGAGCTCGAGCTCGCGCACGATGGCGTCGCGTTCGAGCGGATCGACGTAGAAATCGCGCGCTTGCCGTCCGACGAGCTCTTCCTGCGAGGCGTCGAACAGCGCGGCGGCACGCTGGTTGACGAAGCGCACGGCCCCGGTCGAGAGCTCGACGAGCACGAACGGCACGGGCGACGCGTCGAGCACGTGACGCTCGATTTCGCCCGCGCTCTCGTCGCCGTGCTGGCGGAGACCGATCGTCAGGCGGTTCGCCTCGGTCGCGCGCATGCGCCTAAGCTCGTCCACGTGACTGCGATAGAGACCGAGTTGCGCCTCGGCGCGCAGCCGCTCCGACGCCTCGCTCACGAGCGCGACGAAGTCGGCGACGGTGCCGGCCAGGAGCTCTTCCCAAAATTCCCAGCGCCGCGGCGGCCCGACGTGCTCGTGGCACACGACGCCGATCATCTGCCCGCGCAAGAAAACGGGCGCGTCGAGCATCGACCCGATACCGAGCGGCCTCAAATACCAGCTACCGAACTCGCGCGTCCGCAGGTCCTCGCACGCGTTCACCGCGGCGATGCAGCGCTCCTGCGTGAGCGCGTCGAAGTAGTGCGGCGCCTGTTCGCGCGCGATCACGACGCCGCGCGAATGCTTGGCCGCCGTCGCCTCGAACAAGTCGAGGCACTCGATGCTCGCCCGTTGCGAATCGAAGCGCCAGACGCTCGCCCGCTCGACGCGGAGGAGCGAAGTCGCAAGCTCGGTCACTTGCGAGAGCGCCGCGTTGATGTCGCCGCGCGTGAGCGCGTCGAGCTTCATCAAGCGCGCGAGGAGCTGCCTCTGATCGTTCAGGCGCGCTTGAATCGAGCGCGACGAAGGCTCGACCTCGTCGAACTCCGCCTCCCCGCCGCCGGGGCCGGCCGGGGTGCCGCTCACGGGCCTTCCAAAATCGCGTGCCAGCCCGGGTCGTGGGCGACGTAACCGGGACTCACCACGTAGAGCGGCGCCTTGTGCGCGGCCGTGACCACGGCCGTCAGACCCTGGAGCGCGCCGCCGAGCTCACAACGCGCGCGCTTCGCGGACCGGCCGCCCGAGGCCGGCACGTCCCACTCCTTCGCGACGGTGCCGCCCATGGCCTTGCAGTCGAGCTGCCCGTCGAGGGTCGTCGTGAAGCGAAACGCCGTGGGATCGGCCTCGAAGTAGCGCGCCTCGAGCGAGTGGGTGCCGGCCTGGCGCGTCGCGGTGCAGAAGCGATCCTTCGAGGTCGCGGGCGCTCCGGCCGGAGGCGGATCGCACACCGGGCTCTGCGAGGCGTGCTCGGGCGCGGCGCGATTGTCGGCCACGAACTGGAAGAACACCTTCGCGAGGGCGTTCGTGTCCTCGACTTCCTGCTGCTCCTGCGCCTTCTTCGTGGCGGCGGCTTGCTCGCCCTGCACGATGCTCTGGTCCATCGCCGGCAACGCGGACGTGTCCTCGCACTCCTTGTACGCGTACTCGCGCCATTGGCGCGCGGAAGCGAAGTCGCCGTTGCCGACCGCCGTGCGCACCACGGTCTGCGCCTGCGTGCACTTCTCCGGGTCCCCCTTCTTGCAGCCCGCGAAGGCGAGGGCCGAAAGCGCGACGAGTCCGAAACCGCGCGTCACGCGGCGCGACGAAGAGGAAAAGACGACCATGGGCATCGTCTACCCCGCCTCGTGCCGGGATGGAACCCGGCTTTTCGGCGTGCTTCGCGCGCGCAGGCCGCGCGGTCAGGTGTGGTAGCCGCGCTCGCCGTGATCGGTGAGATCGAGACCCGTCTCTTCGTCTTCTTGAGTCGGGCGGAGGCCGATGACGGCTTTCACGATGTTCGCGAGCACGACCGTGCCGGCGATGCTGACGACGAGCGTGAGCCCCATCGCCTTCAGCTGCTCGAGCCAGAGCGTGTGACCGACGACGCCCTTCAACAAAGTGTCGAGATTGCCGTTCACCTCGGGCGTCGCGAAGATGCCCGTCACGAACGCGCCGAGCGTGCCGCCGACGGCGTGCACGCCGAAGGTGTCGAGCGCGTCGTCGTAGCCGAGCGCGTTCTTGAGCTTCGTGCAGGCGAGGAACGGAACGACGCCCGCGAGCACGCCGATGACGACCCCGGCGCCCGGAGTGACGAAACCGGCGGCAGGCGTGATCACGACGAGCCCGCCGACGATGCCGGAGCAGAAGCCGAGCACGGTGGGCTTGCCGCGCGCGAACCACTCGGTGGCGGCCCAGGAGAGACCGCCGACCGCGGCCGCGAGCGTCGTGCTCGTGAACGCGGCCGCCGCGATGCCGTCCGCGGCGACGGCGCTGCCCGCGTTGAAGCCGTACCAGCCGACCCACAGCATGCCGGTGCCGATCATCGTGAGCACGAGGCTGTGCGGCGCGAAGTTCTCGGTGCCGAAGCCCTTGCGCTTGCCGACGATGAGCGCGAGCACGATGGCCGACCACCCCGACGACATGTGCACGACCGTGCCGCCCGCGAAATCGATCGCCTTGATGCCGGCGTCCTTGTTCCACACGCCGTTCATGAAGCCGTCGATGCCCCACACCATGTGCGCCAGCGGAAAGTAGACGACCACCATCCACAGCGACAAAAACAGCATGATCGACGAGTACTTCATGCGCTCGGCGATCGAGCCGACGACGAGCGCCGGCGTGATGATCGCGAACATGAGCTGGTACATCGCGAACACGTTCTGCGAGACCCACGGCGAGTAGTCGCCGTTCGGTCTCGCATCGACGCCGCCGAGGAGCGCGTACTCCATACCGCCCATGAACGGGCTGCCGCGCGAGAACGCCATGCTGTAACCGAACGCCCACCAGAGCACCGTGACGATGCCGGCGAGGCCCATGCACTGAGCCATCACGCTGAGCACGTTCTTCTGGCGCACGAGGCCGCCGTAAAAGAGCGCGAGGCCGGGCAAGGTCATGAAGAGCACGAGCGCGGCGCACACCATCATCCAGCCGTTGTGGCCGGGGCCGGGACCGGGGACCTTCGTCGTCTTCGGATCCGTTTGAGCGACGTTGTTCACGTAGTTTTCGAGATCGGTCACGCGCTTGGCGAGCTCGGCGGCGTCCGGCACGGCCGCGGCGGGCGCGACGGGAAGAGGAGCGTCGGCGGCGGGTTCGGGCGGGACGACCGGCGGCGTCACGGCGAGCAGCGGCGGGGCGCTCGGGGCGGGCGCGGCGACTACCGGCGCCGCCGAGACGGCCGGTGCACGGACCGGCGCGGCGCCTGCGCTTTGAGCCGCCGCCGGCGCGGCGCTCAAGCCGAGAAACAGCGGCAGCGCCGCCAAGATCCACTTCCTCATGGGGACTCTCCTCGCGCTCGACCGGGCCGCGAAGCCTCTCCGCGCCTGCCGAAGCGGAAAATCCACTAGCCCCGCTCATGTTTCTCGCAGAAGTCGGATTTGTTTCTTAGATTTGTTTCGTAGTTACCAATAAATTCTTACTTTGCGGAAATCTGGCCGGAGTGACGCTTCGCGTCGGCTCGGGGAACCTCGACGCCCCGCCGCGGTCGAAACGGATTCGGAGGCGAGACCAAGTGGAGCTCAGAACCGAGATCGAAATCATGGCGACGCCCGAGCGCGTCTGGCGTGCCCTCACCGACTTCGGCGCGTACCACGAGTGGAACCCGTTCATGACGAGCGTCGAAGGCGCGCTCACCGTGGGCACCAAGCTGCGCGTCACGCTGTGTCCGCCGGAGAGCGACGCGCTCACGCTCACGCCGGCCCTGCTCGTGTGCGACGCGCCGCGCGAGCTCCGCTGGCTCGCCACGCGCTGGCTGCCGGGACTCTTCGACGGCGAACACTTCTTCCGCTGCGTGGAAGCGGGCGCCGATCGCACGCGCTTCGTTCACGGCGAGAACATCGACGGGCTGCTCCTCAAATTCTCGGGAGAGCGCGT
>DATJXW010000014.1:0-31935 GCA_035499895.1 Polyangiaceae bacterium
GCGGCGCGGAAGGGTCGAGCGCGTCGCCGACGGCACCGGCCGTGAACGCGCCGTGGGGCTTCGATCACAACCTCTGGCTTTCGTACGCGGCGCTCGCCGGCACCGCGGGCTTGAAGACGCCGCCGCTCGGTTACACGAGCGCGGGCGCGACGGCGAACGGCGGCGACGACCCGCCGATGCAGCTCGCCTCCGCCTACCTCGCGGCGAACGCGGGGAGCGAGCCGGCCGCGTCGTTCGCGCTCGACTCGAGCGTGGCGTGGGCCGCGGGCGTCGTCGTCGTTCGGCCCGAGAGCGGCACGCTCGTGCTCGCGGCCGCCGCGCCCAACGAGTGCGGCAAGGCGGCGGGTGAGACCGCCTGCACGGCGAGCGTTCCGGTGCCGAACTCCGGCACGGTCTCGCGCCTCGTGCTGCGCGACCTCGCCCCGGGCGCCTATCCCGTCTACGTCGCGGCCGATCGCGAGACCGACGTGGAGGTGCACGTCGATTACCGCACGCCCGAGCCCGCTCCGACGAACGAGACGTGCGGGACGAGCGCGGAGCTCGTTCCCGGAGTGCCCGTCGACGTGGTGCTCGCCGACATCGATCGCGACCTCGTCACGGCGTGCGACGACTCCGAGACGGGCGAGCTCGTTTACCGTTTCACCCTGAGCGAGCCGAGCGACGTGCGCATCGATGCGGTCGCGGTCGACGACTTCGGGGACCCTGTGGTCTCGCTCCGCACCGAACAGTGCGTGAGCGACTCGAGCGAGCTCACCTGCCGTTCCGGGACGCCGACCGAGCTCTACGCGCGCGCCCTCGCCGCAGGGACGTACACGGTCGCGTTGAGCGGCACCGGTCCGGCCGAGGTCCAGATGGTGCTGAACCTTTCGGCCCCGAGCGCGCCCGCGGCGACGGAGGGCTGCTCGTCCCCCCCGGAGCTTCCGACCGGAACGACCGAACAGGTTTCGCTCTCGGGGGCGACGGACGCCGTGCAAATCGGGTGCTTGGTCGGCGCTCCCGACGCCACTTACGCGCTCGATTTGACCGAGAGCTCCGACGTCATGCTCGTCCAAAGCGGCTCCGACGGTGACACCGGCGGCGTGCTCATCGCCGAGCCGCCCTGCGCCCAAAAGAGCGACGCCGTGGCGTGCGCGAGCGCGAACACGTGGCCGGTCCGCACCGTGGCGCACGCGCTCGGCCCGGGCAGCGTGCGGGCGGTCGTCGAGACGGCCGAGGGGAAGCCGACGACGCTCACGGCCTTCACCCGGCCCGCCGTGAGCAGCGTGTTCGTGCAAGGCGCCGACGACTGCTCGGACGTCTACGCCATCCCCGAAACCGGCGGACGTTTCGAGGGCAACACGGCAAACCAATACGCGGAATACGACGGGAGCTGCGACTACGGCGGGCAGCCGCCGGGCGGCGCGCCCGACCAGCTCCTCTCACTCACGCTGACCGAGCAACGGCGGGTCGTGCTCGACGCGACCGGCAGCAGCTACCAAACGATGCTGGTCCTCCGCCAAGGGGACCAATGTCCCGGCGTCGAGCTCGAGAACGGCTGCTCGCTCACGTACAGTCCGGCGGGCGCCACCGCGCCCTTCTTCTCGTTCATCGATCAGGTGCTCGATCCCGGGACGTACTACATACAGATGGACGGCTTCAACGGCGACAGCGGGCGCTGGTCGCTCGAAGTCTTCACGAGCAGCGTGACCGCCGATCAGACACAATGAGCCTCTCTTCGCTCCTCCCGCCGTCGTCCCTTCGGGGTCACTACATCGACTCGGAGGTGCAACACGGCGTGCGCTACTACCTCGAGCGGCACGTGGGCGAGGGCGGCATGGGGCAAGCGTACCTCGCGCGGCGCGAAGGTCCGGACGGCGCCGGGCCCGTCGTCGTGAAGGTGGTGCGCCCGACGATAGGCGACGGACAGATCTCGGCCGAGCTCCTGGCTCAAAAAGAGGCGGTCGCGCTCGGGCGATTGAACGAGCGCGTCCCGCCTTGCCCCTTCGTCGTGCGCTTCATCGACACCGGGAGCACGCTCATCTTCGGCACGAAGCCGACGCCCTGGATCGCGATCGAGTACGTGCATGGCGGCGTCGAGGGCACGACGCTCGAAGATCGCGTCACCTACTCGCTCCACAAGACGGAGTTCGCGTTCGATCCGGTGCGCGCCGCCCACGCGCTCCGCTGTCTCGCCGCGGGCCTCTCCGCGATCCACGCCGTGGGCGTGATTCACCGCGATCTCACGCCCGGTAACGTCCTCTGCTGCGGCTTCGGCGAAAGCGAGATCTTCAAGATTTCGGATTTCGGGCTCGCGCGGCCCGAAGGGCTCGGCCGGACGTTCGCGGGGGTCGGGCTCGGCACGATCGGCTACGCCGCGCCCGAGCAGAGCGGCGAGATGACCAAAGTCGTGCCGGCGACGGACGTCTTCGCGCTCGCGTGCGTCGTCTACTACATGCTCACCGGGACGCATTACTTCGAGGGTCAGTCGCCGCTCTCCGCCTACGCGGCCATGGAACGGCAAGAGCGCGCGAAGCTCCTCGACGCCGAGCTCTTGAGCCCCGAGCTGCGCGCGCGGCCCGAGGCGTGTCGCGCCATCGACGCCGTGCTCGCGCGCGCGACCGAGCACGATCCGTCCGTGCGCCCGCGCACCGCCGACGAGCTCGCCGCGGCGATCCTGCCGTGGCTCGGCGAGCAGCCTTCGGGGCCGCGCTCGAGCCGCCGGCTGATGGGCACGCTCGTCGGGATCTCGCCGCCGCAGGATCTCGCGGGCTGGAGCTGGATCGTCCGGCAAAAGCCGCGCGACGATCTCGTGATTCAGAGCGCCGCCTGGGACACCGACGGGCATTGCTTCGCGTTCACGCCGCGCGGGCCGCTCTTCTGGAACGGCCAGGCATGGGTCGGCGCGACGGGCACGCTCTCGGAGTTGCCGCGCGGGATGTCGTTCGCCCGGCGTTGCGAGGCGGGCGGCTGGCTCGTCGGCGGCTCGGCGGGCACGCTCGCGATCTTCGGCACGGACGGCGTGCGCGGTCTCGCTCAGGCACCCGATCAACGCGTGGAGTTCACCGACGGCAGCGGCCAGCTCGACGATCTCGTCGCCGCGGTAGGACGGCGGGCGGGCGAGCCGCCGTCGCTCTGGGCCCTCTCGGGCGGACGCTGGCTCAAGCCGCTGCTCCTCCCCGACGTGACGAGCGTCGCCTCGCTCGTGCGGCTCGACGATCTGCGCTGGCTCGTGAGCGGGCGTCGCTCGACCGGCCACGGCTTCGCCGCCGTCTACTCGCCGCTCGAGTGGGAGCTCGCCGATCTGGAGGTGCCGACGACGCGCGCCTTCGTCGGTACCGCGAGCAGCCTCGAACGCGAGATCGGCCTCGTCGTCGGCAGCGAAGGCATCGTGCTTCGCGTCGACTCCGACGGCACGAGCACTTCGCGCGTGCACGGCCAGCCGGACCTCTCCGCGGGCGCGCTCGACGTGCTCGATCGCGAATGGGTGACGAGCCTCGGCACGCTCTGGACCCGCGCCTTCTCGCTCGGAGAAGCGTGGCGCCCCGCCTGGGCGGACCACGGCTGGGGGGCCCCGTTCGTGAGCTTGATGGCGGACGCCGGTCTCGTGGTCGCCATGACGGCCGACGGCGGCATCGTCGAGGGCCGCTCCGTGTCGCGCTCGATGACCGGGCCGAGCCAGCCGCCGCGGCGCTGAGTTCGGGCTGGCCCGCAGGCCGGAAACACTGGCGAAACGTTTCGCGAATCGTTATCCTGCCGTTCGTATGGCGCGCACCGGGCTTGTCGCGTTGTTCGCCGCGGCGCTCTTCGTCGCTCCGCCGCCCGCGGGAGCGGCGCCGCCCTCGCGCATGCCCGGCGTCCAAGCCCTCGACGCCGGCGAGCGCCAGGCGCTCGAAGGGGGCGCCACCGTCTCGCGGCCGGTGCGTTTCGAGCGCGGGGAGGGTTCGTACATCGGCGGCGTCGCCTATCAGGTCGTGAACGCGAGCCCGGCGCGCGTCCTCGCCGCGCTTTCCGACGTGGGCGCGCTGCCTCGCGCCCTGCCACGCACCGAGCGGGCGACGCTCGTGAGCCGTGACGGCCGGCGCACCCGCATCGAGCTCGTTCAGGGCAAGGCGCCGTTTCTCGCCACGTACACGCTGAACCTCGAGCAGGAGAGCGCCGAGCGCATCCGTTTTTGGCTCGATCCGACGCGGCCCCACGACGTAAAAGACGTGTGGGGCTACTTTCGCGTGAAGCCTTTCGGAAAGAACAAGACGCTCGTGACGCTCGCGGTCGCCCTCGACATGGGCCCCGGCCTCGCCCGCTGGCTGCTCTCCGATCGCGTCGAGCGCATCATCTTGCGCGCGCCCGGCAAGATCCGCGAATACGTCGAGCCCGAGCGGCTCACGTCCGCGCGTTGATGCGGCGCACCTCTCGATGCTGACGCGCGTCGCCGTCATCGCGCTGAACGCGTACCGCGAAGCGGTGCGGGCGCGCATTCTGATCGGCCTGTTCGTGCTGTCGCTCGCCACGGCGGCTTACACGCTCGTGTTCGGCGCCTACGCGAGTCACAGCCGCCTGCGCGTGGTGAGCGACCTCGGCGCGGCGTCGACGTCGCTCTACGCCATCGCCGTCGCCATCGTGCTCGGCGCGACCTCGCTTTACCGCGAGCTCGAGCTCAAGACGATCTTTCCGATCCTCGCGCGGCCGATTCGACGCGCCGAGTATCTCGTCGGCAAGCTGCTCGGCACGGTGCTCACGCTGGCCGTGTTCGTCGCGGCGAACGGGGGGGCGCTGCTCTTTGCGCTCGCCGTCCTGAGCGGCCGCTCGCTCGGCGCCGTCGTGCTCGGCGTGCTCGGCTTCGTCGCCGCGCTCGGCGCGCTCGCGTGGAAGCTGCCGCGCGCCCGGACTTACCTGCCGATCTTCGCGTCGCTCGCGCTCCTCGCCGCCGGCTTCTTGCTCGCGAACGGCGCTCCCGACGACCGGCGCGTCATCGTCGGCTCCGGGCTGCTCACGCTGTGCGAGGTGCTCGTGGTCGCGTCGCTCGCCACCTTGTTCTCGGCGTTCTCGTCGCCGTTTCTCACCGCCGTCTTCACGCTGTCGTTCTTCGTGATGGGACGCTCGGCGGACACGCTCGCGAAGCTCCCCGCGCGCGTCTTCGGCCCGGCGATTCACGACCTCTGCGCCGCGATCGCGAAGGTGGTGCCGAACCTCATGTGGTACGTGCCGCCGCGCACGCTCCTCACCGGGGAAGCGGTCGGTGAAACGCTCGGGACGCACCTCTTGCTCGCCGCGGGCTACGCCGCGTGCTGGGCCGTGTTCTTGCTCGCGCTCGCGGCGATCGTGTTCAAGCGGCGGGACTTCTTGTGATCGGCGCGCGCCGCGTGTCGCTCGCGCTCACGCTCGTCGTGCTCGCGCTCGCGGCCATGACCTTCCGCGTCGTGCGGGACGGCGAGGCGGCCCTCGCCGAGAGCGATCGGGCGTTCAACCGCGGCGATCTGGCGACCGCGGTGCTCTACGCGCGGCGCGCCGCCATCGCCTACGCCCCCGGGGCGCCCCACACGCGGGCGGCGCTCGCGCGGCTCCGGGCGGTCGCCGTCGGCTCCGAGGGCACGGGCGACGTCCTGACCGCGCGCCTCGCCTGGGGCGCCATCCGCGCCGCGGCCGTCGAGACGCGCTTCGTCGTCGAGCCGTACGCCTCGGAGCGCGACGAAGCGGACCGCGCTTTGGCGCGGCTCCTCACCGAACCTCAGGCGAGCGACGCGAACGCTCGCACCGAGGAGCTCGCCAAGGCGCGCGAGCTCCTCGCCCGTACGCCCGGGCCGACGCCGGGCGCCTCGGCGCTCCTCCTCGCCGGCCTCGCACTCGCCGGCTTCGGGCTCGGCGTCGTCGCGCTGCGCGGCGTCACGCGCGAAGGGCGCGTTCTCGCGCGGCCCTTGGTGCTCGGGCTCGCGCTCTTCGCCGTCGGCGTCGCTTGTTGGACCTGGGCGGCCTACCGGGCGTAGAACACCGAAGCGTGACGCGTGAAGCCGGCCGAACCGACGCCCTCGAGCGCCTCGTCGAGCGCTTTCGGGAGCACTTGGCGAGCGAGCGGCGCGCCTCGCGCCACACCGTCCTCGCCTACGTGCGTGACGTGACGGCGCTCCTCGCCTTCGCCCGCGAGCGCCGCGGCTCGGCGCTCGCGCTCGAGGACATCGACAAGCTGCTCTTGCGCTCGTTTTTGGCGGAGCTCGCGCGCGCGGTGTCGGCGCCGACCATCGCGCGCAAGCTCGCGAGCATCCGCGCCTTCTTCGGCTGGCTCGAACGCGAGACCTTGGTGCGCAAAAACCCGGCGACCGCGCTCGCGAGCCCGAAGCTTCGCCGCAAGCTCCCGACGTTCCTCAACGCCGACGCGGCGAGCGAGGTCGTGGAGGTGCCGCTCACGGCGGCCGTGACGCAAGCCGAGCGGGTGCGTGACAGCGCGCTCCTCGAAGTGCTCTACGGCTGCGGCCTGCGCGTGAGCGAGCTCGTCGGGCTCGATCTCGACCACGTCGCGTTCGAGCGCGAAGAGGTGCGCGTCCTCGGCAAGGGCAACAAGGAGCGCCTCGTGCCGCTCGGCAAGAAGGCGCACGACGCGATCGTCGCGTACCTTGGCGCGCGGCCCGAGCTCCGCAACGAGCGCACCGGTGCGCAGGACGCGCGGGCTCTCTTTCTGGGGCGGCGCGGCACGCGGCTCGGCGTGCGGCGCGTTCAGACGCTCGTGCATCGCTACGGCGCGCTCGGCGCCGGACGCAGCGACCTGCATCCGCACGCGCTCCGCCACTCGTGCGCCACGCACCTGCTCGAGGGCGGCGCCGATCTGCGCGCGATCCAGGAGCTGCTCGGCCACGCGAGCCTCGCGACCACCCAGCGCTACACCCACGTTTCCCTCGATCAGCTCATGAGCGTCTACGATCGCGCCCATCCGCTCGCGCGCCTGCCGAAGCGCGGCGACGCGAGCGTCCCCGTCCGGCGACCTCGGCGATGAACGAAGCGATCTCGCGGTTCGTCCGCCGTCTCGGAGCCGCCCTCGCCGGCGCCATGCTCACGGGCATCGTCGTGTCGCTCATCGACGCCGCGTACGCCGCCGAGGGCACGCCGCCGCGGCACCTCGTCGCCGCCGAGCTCGGCTTGATCGCCCCGCTCGCCGCGTTCGCCGGGCTCGCCGCCGCGCTCGTCGCCGAGCTCTTCTTGCCGTCCGGTTTTCCGCGGCTCGCCGGCGTCTTCGCCGCGCTGCGCGCCGAAGAGCCGGCGCGGCGGCGCGAGCTCTCGGCGCGCCTCGTCGCGGCCGTCGTGCTCGCGCTCCTCGGGCTCGTCGTCGGCACGCGCGTCGCCCTGCGCGTGCTCGCCGATCCGGAGCCGGCGCTCGCGTCGGGCGCCGCGCTCGGCCTCGTGGTCGCGGGCGTGACGGCGGTCGTCGCCGTGGGGGCGGCGGCGGCCGGCCGCTTCGCGGGCGACGGATTCGAAACGTGGTCGCCCGATCCCGTGCGGGTCGGCTTCGGCGCGGCGGCGTTCGTCGCGCTCGCGGTGACCGGCCTCGTCTTCGCCGGCACGACGAGCGGAGCGGGCGGGGTGCTCGCCGTGTTCGGCGTCTTCCGGCGCCAGGAGCTCGATCTGCGCGCGCCGGCCGAGGTGCTCGCGGTCCTGCTCGTCGCGCTCGTCGCGCCGCCGTTCTCGCGCCGCTCGCTGTCGCTCGTCGTCGCACTCGCGGCGTTCGTGCCGTGCATCGCCGTCTGGCCCGCCGCCAAGTCCGCGTTCGATCGCCACACGGCGCTCGCGGTCGAGCGCCACGCGCCGCTCGGCAAGCTCCTGCTCGCCGCGGCGCGGCGCGCGACCGATCGCGATCACGACGGCTTTTCGGGCTCCTTCGGCGGCGGTGACTGCGCCGAGGGCAACCCGAAGATCAACCCGGCCGCCGACGACATCCCGGGCAACGGCATCGACGAGGATTGTTCGGGCGCCGACGCGACGCCGGACACGACGCCCGCCCCCGCGCCGGCCGCCGCCGCGCCGCTCGCGCAGGCGAGCACCGAGTTCGTCCGCGAGCACCTGCCGAAGCAGCCGAACGTCGTGCTCATCACCATCGACGCGACGCGCGAAGATCTCGGCTTCCTCGGTTACAAGGAGCGTAACGTCTCGCCGCATCTCGACGCGCTCGCCGCGAAGGCCACCGTGTTCGAGAACGCGTACTCGCTCGCCTCCTACACGAGCAAGAGCCTCGCGCCGATGCTGATCGGGCGCTACGGCTCCGAGACGCACCGCGGCTGGTATCACTTCAACCGCTTCACGCGCGAGGACACCTTCGTGTCCGAGCGCCTGCAGCGGGCCGGCATCCACACCGTGAGCGTGCAGGGCCACTGGTACTTCTTCAAAAACTACGGGATGGAGCGCGGCTACGACGTCATCGACACGCAGGCGACGCCCGCCGATCAACCGATCGAGGGCGATCGCAGCTCGAACGGCGACGTCTTGAGCGATCGCATCATCGCCGAGCTCGGGCGGCCCGAAATGGCGACCAAGCAGTTCTTCCTCTGGTCGCACTACATCGACGCGCACGCCGAGTACGTGCCGCACCCGGAGTTCGACTTCGGCCACCACGGCCGCGAGCTCTACGACGGCGAGCTCGCCTTCGTCGATCACCACCTCGGCCGCGTGCTCGACGCGCTCGCGAAATTGCCGTTCGCGGATCGCACCATCGTGATCGTCACGAGCGACCACGGCGAAGCGTTCGGCGAGCACGGCCTCTACCGCCACGGCTTCGAGCTCTGGGAAGAGCTCGTGCGCGTGCCGCTCGTCATCTACGTGCCGGGCGTCGCGCCCCACCGCGTCTCGGTGCGGCGGAGCGCGATCGACATCGTCCCGACCGTGCTCGACATCTTCGGCGTGCCCACGCCGGCGCCCGGCGAAAAAGGCGCCTTTCACGGCGTTTCGCTCTTGCCCGACGTGCTCGCGCCGCCCGGCTACGTCCCCACGCCGCGCGTCGTCTACATCGACATGCCCGCGGGTCCGTACAACGACTCGCGCGAGGCTTACATCGAAGGCGACATGAAGCTCATCACGAGCGGACCACGCGCGCTCGGTCTCTTCGACCTCAAGACGGACCCCGGCGAGAAGCACGACCTTTTGGACGACGACGCGCGGGCGCGCCCGATGCTCGCGAAGACGAAAGCGTTTCGCAAGACGCTCGACGAAGTCTTCGAGCACCCGCACTGAGACGCGTGCCGTCCGCGTGCGGCTCCGGCCCCGTCGCGGTTTTTGAATTTGGGTTTTGGGCACGCCGGCGTTCGGCGGAGCCGACGTGACGGCGCACGACCGACTCGCTCGCGCGGTGGAACGGCGCGGCGCGGCGCCATTGCGGCGCGGAACGGCGGTCGCCCCCACCCAAAAAAATCACGAAGAACGCAGAAACGGCGCGAACGACTCGCTCTGCGCGAGCAGGCCCGGAATGCCGCCCGTGTGCAAAAAGAGCACGCGTTTCGGCTTCGGCGCGAGGCGCGTCAAGCCGAAGAGCGCCTTGCCCGTGTAAACGGGATCGACGAGGAGCCCGGTCTTGCGCGCCACCTCGACGATGAAGGCGACTTGTTCGTCGCTCGGCAGGCCGTACGCGGGGCCCTTCCACGCGTCGTGCACGACGGGGCGCGCGTTCGCGTCGAGCGCGGGCTCGAGCGCGGCCATTTCGCCGCTGATGCGCGCGACGACGGCTTCGAAATACGCGCGGTCGTCGCACACGGCGACGGCGTGCGTGACGGGCGCGACGCCGTGCGCGCGAGCGCCGAGGGCCGTGCCTGCCGCGGTGCCGCCGGAGCCGCACGCGTGCACCACGGCGTCGAAGGCGCGCGGTCCGCCGCCGCGCCCTTGGTCGAGCTGGGCGCGCACCTCGGCCATGCAATCGACGTAGCCGAGCGAGCCCAAACCGTTCGAGCCGCCTTCCGGGATCACGTACGGGCGCTCGCCGCGCGCGGAGAGCTCGCGCGCGACCGCGGCCATCAGCGCGTCGCGGTCGCGATATTGCGAGGGCGTGATGAAGCGCACTTCGGCGCCGGCGAGGTAGTCGAGCATGAGGTTGCCGACGGCGGGCGGCGGCGCGGCCGGGTTCGCCGTGCGCAGCAAGAGCACGCTCTTCAAGCCGAGCTCGGCGGCGACGAGCGCGGTTGCGCGCGCGTGGTTCGATTGTTGGCCGCCGCACGTGACGAGCGTCGTGGCGCCTTCGGCGAGCGCCGCGGCCGCGAGGTACTCGAGTTTTCGGATCTTGTTGCCGGCGGCGCCGCTCGCCGTGAGATCGTCGCGCTTCACCCACACTTCCGTGCCGGCGAGCGCGTCGAGGCGATCGTGACGCCAGAGCGGCGTCGGGAGGGTGGCGAGTGAAAGCTTCGGTCTCGTCATTCGATCTCCAGGAGCGGGGCGTCGCGATCGACGGTGTCGCCGGCGCGCGCGAGCACGCGCTTCACGACGCCGGCCCGGGCCGCAACGAGCTCGTTTTCCATTTTCATGGCCTCGACGACGACGAGCGGCGCGCCCGCCTCGACGCGCGTCCCCTCCGTCACGAGCACTTTGAGCACGCGGCCGGGCATCGGCGACACGAGCACCGCGCCGCTGTCGCCCGCGCTCGCCCCGTGCCGCGCCGCGCCCTTCCCGCGTGAGCTCACGACCGCGCTCGCGCGCGTGCGCCCCGCGACGACCTCGCCGCTCGCGGCGCGAAACAGGGTCACGACCCGGCCGTCTGCGCTCACCGTGGTCGCGCTTCCGCGGCCGAGCACCGTGACCTCGACGGGTTCGGCGGCGCCGTCGAGCCGCACGCGAAAGCGCGCGGGCCCCGTCTCTTCGACGACGGCCGATCGCTCGCGTTCGCCCTGCGTCACGAAGTAACGGCGGGTCATGGTCTCTCCTTGGCGGGGCGGGGCGCGTCGAGCTCGATCGGGCGCGCGCACACGATGGTGAGGCGAGTCGGCGTGTAGAGAAAGAGGGTCACGGCTTCGGCGGCGGTCGTGAAGAAGTCGGGTTCGAGGTCGATTTCGGACCAGCCGCTCGGGCAAAGCCGACCGAGATCGTACGGGCCGCGTCCCTCCGTCGTGCCGAAGAAGTACGACGAATGCCAGCGCGACTCGTAGCCGCGCGGCGGATCGCCCGGCGGAAGACCGCTGTAAAGGTGCGTCGCGGCGCAGCCGGTGAGCGCCGTGGCGACGAGGGGCAGCGCGAGCGCACGCATCCGTCGCGTCTCACGGGCGCCGAACGGCGAGCGTTCGCGCGTTCGCGGTGCAGCGAAGCTCGAGCTCGTGCGGCGTGTAGATGCCGAGCGTGAGGAGACCGATGGCGGCCTCGGCGGGTGTGGTCGTGATCGCGAGCTCGGTCGGCTGGCCGTGACAGAACGAGCGCACGTCGAACTCTTGCTGGCCGAGCGTGCCGAGCAAATAGCTCGGAAGCACGACGCGCGTGTCGGCGGTCTTCGGCGCGCTGCACGCGACCGCGACCAGGCAGAGCCCCGCTGTTCGAGCATGCTGGAACAGGGGGCTTCGTGCCGCGGTGACCTCCGGTGGGCGCAGCAGGGATTGAACCTGCGACTTCGTCCGTGTGAAGGACGCACTCTACCGCTGAGTTATGCGCCCGAAAGACCGCCGCCTGTGTAGCGCGCTCGGCTTCTTCCCGCAATAGTAGTAGACGAGCGCTCCCGATGAGCGATCCGGAAGCACCCCAGAACGAGCCTGTAGCCGCTCCGCCGAGCCCCGAGCTCCCGCCCGATTTGGCGGCCGCGCCGGGCGAGCGGCCGATGCCGGCGGCCGAGCCGCCGTCCGTTTCGCCCGCCGATCCCGTGATGGGCGAGGTGCTCGCGCGCCAGCGCGACAAGTGGATCGGCATGGCCATCGTCGGGGTGACCTTCCTCATCGGCATCGCCATCTCGCTCTGGGCCAAGCACGCCTCTCGGCCGGAGACGAGCGCGCCGCCCGGCCCTCCGACGACGGAAGGCATCGTGGGGTGGCCGTCGCACGTCGACGCGACCGCGACGCTCATCGGCGCGCGCAAGGTCACGCGCCGCAAAATCTTCCGCGGTCTCGTCGCCCAGGGCGTGAGCAGCGACGGCAAGGTCGATCTCACGGAAGGTTCGGGGCAAGTGCGGTACGCGTTTCAGAGCGCGCCCGGCCAGGGACCCCAGCCCGACAGCGAAGTCGGCCCGCTGCCGCAACGACAGTTCTGCGGCCGGCAGGACGTGCTGCTCCGTAAAGAAGGGCTCGTCGCCGACAACGATCAAGCGAGCGCACCGTGCCCGCCGAAGCAGCCGGAGCCGCTGCCCGATCCGCAGTGCTCGCTCGCGACGATTTGGCAGCGCGCGATCGAGCGCGGGTTCAGGACCGACCGGCTCGCGCACATCGAGTATTACCGAGCACACGGCGGCCCCGCCTGGCGCTTCGAGCAACCGGAGACGGGCGCGCGTTTCGTGCTCTACGGCGACTGCCGGACCGAGCTCAAGGGTGGCGCGGCGTCGGGTCGCGTGCCGTAGCGCACTCGTGCGTCATTGGCGCACGAGGTAGATCTGAATCTGCTCGGTCGTGAAATCGTCGACGAGGAGGACGAGCGTGCCCGTGAGGGAGTTGCCCGCGTCGGTGAGCGCGACGTCGACGAGGTTTTCGGTCTCGTCGAGTGACGTCTCGAGATCCACGGTGCACGAGCTGCTCGAGCAGGTGCACGGCCGCCCGAATTGCGCGCAAAGCTCCCACTTGTAGCAATCGACGGACTCGCTGCCCGAGCTCGTCATTTCGGTGCATTGCGTGCTGTCTGCGGATACGGAACTGAGCTGGGTTCCGGGATCGCACGTGTAGTAGGGTAACCCCGGGTTCGAGTATCCGGTCTGAAGCTCGCACCACGGCTTGAAGAGCTCGTAGCCGTCCGCGCCGAACTGCAGGCGATCCGCTTGGACCTGCGCGCCCACGATCGAGTAGGGGTAGCCCTCGAAGAGCGTGCGCGGCGGGCCGAGACCTTCGAATTGGCCGTTCGGCGGGGGCGCGTACCCCACGTCCGCTTGCGGCGTGCCGTAATCCACGTCGGCTCCGACCTCGAGCCGGCCCCGGCCGTTCGCGTCCAAGCTCACGCGGACGCGGTCGGACCCGGACGCGAAGTTGTAGTTCTCCGCGTAGCCGTCCCAGTTTGCCGCGTAATCGGCCAGTTTGGCGCCCGCGGCGTCTTCACCGATGTCGACCGGCTTGCCCCCCGAGCAACCGAAGCTTGCCGAAGCGAGCAGGGCGAGGACGGCGTAGTGACGATGATGCATGAGCTGGACCTCCCGCTCCGTGAGTCTCCGCCAGGGCTCGGATCCGTTCATTGTCCGGCGTCGCCGTGCTCGGCGCCCGCGCGCGAGCACGCGTCCGCGATGCGCGCGGCGTAAGCGCTGTGCGCGTGGCGCGCGGTGAAGTCGCTCGCGAGCTTGGCCGCGCGCGCCGTGCCGAGCTCGCACTCGGCGAGCACGCGCCCGGCCGCCCGCTCCTCGGCGAGCGCGCCGCCCGGCACTTTGCGCTCGAGCTCGTCGAGCACGCCGAGCGCGGTGCGGGGATCGCCGTCGCGGAGCGCCCGTTCGACGCGAGCGAGCAGGCGCGCTTCGAGCTCGAGGGACGATTCGCCGCTCGACGCTGCACGCGCCGCGGGCGCGGACGCCGTCGACGCTGCCGGGGCGCTCGCCTGCGGCGCGGGTTCGGGCGCAGAAAGCTCGATGAGGGGCGGTGCGGCGCTCGCCGGCGGCTCGGTCGCTCGTTGCACGGGGATCTGGAGCACGGCCGTCGGCTCGGACAGCCGCGCACGTTCACGCTCCGCGGCCGCTCGATAGCGCGCATAGCCGAGCGCCCCGGCTCCCGCTCCAGCCACCGCTGCCGCGAGCCCGACCCAGCGGAGCCAGTGCAAGCCCGCGCTCCCGCCGCCGCTTCCCGTCCGAGCATTGCTCGCTCGGGACCCACCGGCGACGGCGGCGTCGACCGCGGCGCGCACGCGCGACGCGTCGGCCGCAGTCGGACCGAGTCCCGCGCGGGCTCGGCCGAGCAGGTCCGAGAGCTCCGGATCCGTGTCCTCGATCATCGCGCCCCCTTGCCGAGCGCCGCTTTGAGCTCGGCGCGCACGAGCCGAAGCCGCGAGTAAGCGGTGTTGAGCGGAATCGCGAGAGCGTCGGCGACTTCCGGCATGCTCATCTCCTCGAGCAGCGCGAGCAGGAACACGTCGCGCTTCTTCGCGTCGAGACTCGCGCTGAAGCGCCGGACGAAGGCGGCCGCCTCGGCGTCCTGCGCCCGTTCGCTCGGGCCGGGCGCGTGACTCGCGAGCTCGGTGTCGAGCGCTTCCGTCCGCCCGCGCCGAACTCGACTCCGCCGCGCGTTCGACGCGACGTTGCGCACGATGCCGTAGAGCCATGTGCGCACGCTCGAGCGCCCCTCGAAATCTCCGAAACGGCGATGGACGACGATGAAGACGTCCTGGGCGGCGTCGTCGAGCCCTTCGTCGGCCACGCCGAGGCCGCGCAGGCAGCGCCAGACGAAAGGGAAATGTTCCTTGTAGACGGCATCGAAATGGCACGCTGCCGCGTTCGGGGCATCACTCGCCCTCGGCAGGGGCTCGTTCGTCTCGGATGCGGTCACGGAAGTGCTCACCGGGCCCGTCTCTCGTGTGTCTCCGCTACCCCGCGCTTCCGTCTCGGTCACGGCCAGAGCTCCACGCCGATGAGCGCGCGGCCGCCGAACGCGGCCGGCCGGTGGACCTCCTGGCCGTCGAGCTGGAACTCCGGGCGCGCGAAGGGCACCACGATGCCGGCCCGAGCGGTGAGCCGCAGCATCCGGCCGAGCGCGAGCTCACCGCCGACCTCGGCGCGGAAGGCATCCCAGAAGGCGGTTCCGAGCTTCGGGTTCGTGACGCCGTTGCCCCGGCCCGACATGCCGCCGAGCTCGACTCCCGCGCATCCGAGCACGCTGAAGCGGCCGCTGCTCGGCGCGAGGCACCCGAAAAGCGCGCCCGCGAAGAGACCGAACGTGCCGCTCGTGCCGGGGCTCACCTCGCGACTCTGCGGGAAGAGCGCGGTGCCCTCGAGTTCGACTTCGACGCCGGCACGGCGCACGGAGGCGAGCAACGCGACTCCGGGCGCGAGCGCGGGCAACGAGCCCGTGTCGGCGACGCCGCCGAGGAGCACCATGGGCGCGAAGCTCGGAGCTTTTTGGGATCGAGGTCGAGGTGGAGGCGGACCCGGAACGATTTTGGGTTTGAGCGGGGGCGGTTCGACGGGCGCCGCGGGCGGCGGCGTCGGGGGCGCTTTCGGCGGCGACTCGGCGTCGGGCACCGGCGCGCGATCGCGCACGGCCATGCCGATCACGACGGCCGCCGCGGCCGCCACTTCGCGGCAGCTTTTGCCCGAGATCGTTCGACTGCTCGTCGCGCCGTCGCTCTCGGTCGTCTCGAGTGAGAGCGTCCAGGTGTCACCCGTTTTGGTGATGCTCACGCCGAAGCTCAAGCCCTCGACCTCGGCGAGTGGGCGGCCGGCGAGGTTCCCGACCGTGGCGCCGACCGCGCGGGCCCGCTCGCAGTCGGGCGGGGAAGACCATTTTAGTTCGGCAGCGCTCGCGCGCCGGGCGCCGAGGAACACGCCGAGCAGAATGCTGACGCGCACCACGCAGCGCCACGTCCGCCTCGTCAGCGAGCCCACGGGCGGCAAGCCTACTACGGCGGCGCTTGGTCGAGGCCGAGGCTCGCGAGCAAGCGGCGCCAGAGCGCGGCGACGCTTTCGGGGTCGGACGCGCTCACGCCGACGACGCGCAGTCCGCTCCGCCCGATGGCCGCGAGCGCGGGCTTGCGCTGCGCGAGCGGGAGCTTGTCGAGCTTCGTCGCGACGATGAGCGCCTGCGGCGCTTCGCGGCCGCCCGGCGTGGCGTCCTTCAACATCTTCAAGAGCTCGAGATCGTCGGGCTCCGGGCCGCGCCGCGCGTCGACGAGAACGATGACGAGCGCGAGGGCAGGGCGTTCGAGCAGGTAGCGCTCGGCCAAGTCGGCCCACGCAAGCTTCTCTTCCTTCGCGCGCCGCGCGAAACCGTAGCCCGGCAAATCGACGAACGTGAGGCTGCTCCCTCCTCGGGTTTTCACCGAGAAGAAGTTGAGCGTGCGGGTGCGCCCCGGCGTCGAGCTCGTGTGCGCGAGCTTGCGACCGAGCAGAAGATTCAGGAGCGTGCTCTTGCCGACGTTCGAGCGGCCCGCGAACGCGACTTCGACCGCGAGTGACGCGGGCAACTCGCCGGCGCGGCTCGCGCTCGCGATGAACTCGGAGCCGACCGCCGTCGGAACCGGCGCTTGCGCCTTGCCGCTCACGGAGCGCCTCCGCGCCGGCGCCCGCCACGCCGCCGGATCTCCGACCACAGCGTCACGAGCTCCGGACTCTTCAAGACGAACGCCACGGCGAGGAAGCTAACCCCGAACACGACCGCGCCCAAGAGCCCCGGCAGCGCTCGCGCCACCGCGCCCCCGCCGTGCCGCGCGGCGACGAACGCCGCCGCCGCCCGGCCGCACCCGACGCCCGCGACCGACGCCGCGAGCACGCGCAGGACCGAGCCGAAAATTCCCTGGCCGCGAATGGACGGCACCTTGCGCGCGAGGAAGAACCAGAGGAGCAGCGCTTGCACGGCGCTCGAGCCGCTCACCGCCCAGCCGACGCCGACGTGACCGAGCGGACCGCGCAGCGTGACGGCCAGCGCGACGAAGGCGATCAGATCCGTCGCGGCGACGTAGACGGGCGTCCGCGTGTCGCCGACGGCGTAGTACACGGCGAGAAGCTGCCGCACCGCGGCGACGAGCCACACGCCGGCGCCCTGGGCGACGAGCGCCCGAGCCGTCTGGCGCGCCGACTCGTGATCGAACTCGCCGCGCTGGAAGAGGAGCACGACGAGCGGCTCGGCCAGCCCGACGAAGAGCGCGGTCGCCGGGATCGCGACGAAAAGCGCGAGTCGCATGCCGAACGCGAACGTGCGCCCGAGCTCCTCGCGGTCGGCGCGTGCGGCGAGGCGCGCGAGGCTCGGCAACGCCGCGGCCTGGAGCGCCATCACGAAGATGCCCTGCGGGAAATCGCAGAGCCGCATCGCCCAGGAGAAGTAGCTCTGCGCGCCGAGACCGAGCTCGGACAAAAAGCGCCGCGCGAGCACGACGTCCACGTAATAGACGCCCATGCCGAGGAGCAGCGGTGTCATGCGCCGCGCGACGTCGCGCACGCCCGGGTTCGAGAAATCGAAGCTCGGCGCCTCGAAGTAGCCGATCGCCTTCAAGCTCGGCCACTGCGCGACCACCTGCAGCACCCCGCCGAGCAGGGCCCCGGCGGCGAGCGCGAGCCCGGGGTCGTAGCCGCGCGCGCCGAGCACGGGCGGCAACGCGAGCGCGAGCGCGATGAACGAGACGTTGAGCAGGCCCGGCGCGAACGACGTCGCGACGAAGCGGCCGTGCGTGTTCAGCGCGGCGGCGCCGAGCGCGGCCGTACCCATGCAGAGGATGTAGGGGAAGACCCAGCGCGTGAGCAGCACGGTGCGTTCGAGCTCGCCCGCGACGTTCGCGTAACCGCCCGCGAAGAGGTCGACGAGCGCCGGGGCGAAGCCCACGCCGAGCGCCGTCGTCACTAGGAGCGCGATGACGGACACGCCGCGCGCCGCGCGAAAAAACCGACGCGCTTCGCTCTCGCCGCCCTGCTCCTTGACCTTCACGAGCACCGGGAGCACGGCGTTCTGCACCGCGCCTTCGCCGAGCAACTGGCGGAGCACGTTCGGAATCGTGAACGCGACGAAGAACGCGTCGGTCACCGCGCGCGGGAAGAACGCCGCGATCGTCTGGTCGCGTCCGAGCCCGAGCAAGCGGCTCGCGAGCGTGCCGGTGGCGACGATGCCGGCGCTCTTCGCGATCTGACGGCGCTCGCCGGCGTCGGCGGACGAGGAGGCGCTTCGCTCGTTCACGCTCGCCCTTCTATCATCCTTCACTCGAGACCCGCGTGCGCCTTGAGCACCGCTTCCACGAGCGTCGAGGCAAGCTCCGCGTCTTCGCTCGCGAGGGCGCCGGGGTCACCGCTCGCCGCGGCCCGCGCCAGCCGCTCGCGCACCGGACCCTCGAGTCGCAGCCGCGCGCCCCCGCACGCACGGCACACGAGGCCCCCGTGCTGAGCGTCGAGCAGCGCCACCTGTTCGGGCGGGCATTCCTTGCCGCAGCGCACGCAACGCTCGAAATCGAGACCCCAGCCGAGCGTCGCGAGGATGTGCAGGCCCGCGGCCGCGATCAGGCGCTTGGGCTCGATCGTCTCGCCCCGCTCCGCCAGGCGATCGAGCAGCGCTACGACCGCGAGCCAGAGCTCCGGTTCCGGCGTGCGCGGCGGCGCGGCGCGGCGCACCCACGACAGCGCTTTTCCGGCCGCTTCGAGCCGCGCGAGACTCTCGGTGAGTCCCGTGCGCGCCACCGCGATCTGCGCTTCGCGCAGCATGAAGAGCTCGCTCTTCGGACGCTCTTCGAGACCGAGCTCGAGCGTGTGCATCGGCTCGAGCGCGCCGCCGAAGCGTCGCGCGCTCCTGCGTGCGGCGCGCGCGAGCGCGGACACCCGGCCGTAGCGTTCGGTGAAGAGCGACAGCACGAGGTCGGCTTCGCCGTACTCGGTGCGTTTGAGCAAGAGCGCTCGCGTCGAGCGAACGCTGTCTTGAGGTCGCGCGCGGGCGACGGCCACGCGTCAGCCGGCGTCGAGCGCCGGAAGCACGCGCGCCGAGAGCTCCTGCGGCATGTCGTCCCCGCGCGGGCGGAGCACGATGCTGAGCGCGAGCGTGAACAGAATGAGCAGGAGCACGAACGCGATCGCGACGCCGAAGCGGCGGCTCCGCGCCGGCCGCACCGGGCTCGTGATCGGCAGCGGCGTCACCCACGCGACACGACGGCTCGCGGTGTAGCGCGCGAGCACGTCGTCCACCGGCACGTCGAGCGCCTTGGCGTACGCTCGCAAAAAGCCCCGCACGAACACTTCGCCCGGAAGCTCATCGAAGCGATCCGCCTCGATGCGTTCGACGCTCGCGATGGGCACGCGGGTCGCGCGCGAAACCTCGGCGAGACTCATGCGCTTCTCCTCGCGCAGCTTCCGGAGGTGCTCGCCGACCGTCATGGGGAGCCAGAGACTACTTTAGTTTCGCTAACATGGAGCTACATTCTTTGCCGGTCGCCGTCGTCTTCGAGAGGGCCACGCAGCGCTCCAAATCGGCTTGGGCTTGGGGTTGGTTCGCGGCGCGAAGACGTACCCGCGCCCGCCCGTACCAGGCATCCTGCAGACCGCCGCACCCGGGAGCGTCCGTCTCGAGCGCTTGCGTGTACGCGGTGTCGGCGAGCGAGAGCTGCCCGAGCCGCTCGTACGCTACACCGAGACGGTAGTTTCCCACGCAAAACGCCGGCTGCGCCGCGACGCTCCGGCGGAGCGCATCGACCGCGGGCTCGAGCTTGCCGAGCTCGAGGTACGCCCAGCCGAGGTTGCCCCAGGCGTCCTCGGGCGTCGTGTAGAGGATGTCTTGCGTCAGCGGCAGCAGGATTTGTACGGCTTCCTGCGGGCGCTTCTCGTGAATGAGGATGACGGCGAGCGTGTTTTTGGCTTCGCGAAAGTCGCTCTTCACTTCGAGCGCGCGCCGTGCAAAGCGTTCGGCTGAAGGCAACCGGCACTCCCCGGCGTCGCGGCTGCAAAAGTCGAGGTAGAGGAGCGCCACGAGGTGCGCGGCCTCGGCGTTGTCGTCATCGAGCTTGGTCGCCTTGAGCGCGTGCTCGAGCGCGCCGCGCGGATCGTTGCGACGAAGCCAGAGGTCGCGCGCGACGTCGTACTCGCTGTCCGCCTGCCGGCTCGGATCTTGCGCGTGCGGTCCCCCCGAGTTCGTCGACGAGCAGGCGACGAGCAACGCCGCAACGAAGAGCCAAGGTCGCCGACCGGCCATCCGTTCGCTCTTCACGCGCTCCGCCCTCGTTCCCGATCGGGACTGCCGCGAAGCTGATCCTTGAGGCTGAGGAGCGAGTAGAGCTCGCGCAGCGTCTCGAGATCGGTCACTTCGACGCGCTCGTTTTGGATCCGAACGTAGCCGCCCTCGCGGAGCTGCGACACGACCCGCTTCACGATCTCGACGTCGAGCCCGACGCGGGCGGCGAGCTCGAGCGGAGAAATCTGCAGGCTGATGTCGTTGGCGTCGCCGTTCATGCCTTCGCCGAGCGCCATCTCGCGTTGCACGAGCTTCGTCAGCGCGACCACGACTTTCGACTGATGGTCGCGCATCATCAGGATCTCGATCTGATCCTCCGCGTCGCGCAGGCGGCTCAAGAGCTGCTGGAGCACGCTCGAGCCGACGGCGGGGTGCATCGTGAGCACGTCGTCGAAGGTCGCGTGATCCACGGCGATGGCCGTCACGTCGTCGAGCGCGACGGCCGTCGAGCGCCGCATCGCGCCCGGTTCGAGCGCCGATTCCCCGAACAGATCGCCCGCGCGCACCACGCGCAGGCTGCGCTCCATGGCGCCCACCTGCTTGAAGAGCCGCACGCGTCCGCTCTGCAGAAGGTAGGCGAAATCGGCGGGCTCGCCGTCGCGAAAGAGCACCGTGCCGGCGGTGAAGGAACGACCGAAGCGTGAGAGCAAGTGATCGCGGTCGCTCGGACCGTCAGCGGGCGTCGCCATCGGCAAGGTCCGAATGCTAGTGCGGGGGCACGAACGGATCCACCGTCGTGCTCAGCCGAGCGGTGAAGGCGGCAGGTTCGGCAGCGTCGCGCCCGGCCCGCGCACGTACACCGGCTCGGCGCGGGCGCCTTCGGGGTCGAGCGTCGCGCCCAACACGGCGAGCGTTTTCGCGTGCGGCAAATCGAGCTCGTCGCCGCGCGCGACTTCGAGGTCCATGCCGAGCGCGGGCGCGCTCTCACCGACGAGCACGGCGTTCGCGCCGTCGAGCGCCGTGTGGAGCGCCGCGCGTGCGTCCGGCGCCGTGAGCGCGGACGGCGCGAAGAGCTCGGCGCCGTCCGGCGCGTACGCCGCGACGAAGAGCTCACCGCGCCGCGCGTCGAGGACGGGCACGCGCACGCGCCGATCGCTCGCCGGGACGGCGCGCGCCATGGCGAGAAGCGAGCCGATGCCGAGCAAGGGCCGGCCGAGTCCGAGCGCGATGCCCTGCGCGAGCGCGATGCCGACGCGCAGCCCCGTGAACGACCCGGGCCCCACGCCGACCGCGATGCGCTCGAGCTCGTGGCGCGTGACGCGCGCGTCCGCGAGCGCGCGTTCGACGAGCTCGAGCAAGCGTTCCGCGTGGGCGTTCGGCTGCTCGTGAGAATGCGCGGCGACGACGACGCCGTTCGCGCTCACGGCGACCGATCCGCGCCGCGTCGATGTTTCGATGCCTAAAACTCGCACGGCGGGATGGTGATATCGTGAGGGGCCGATGTCCACCATCCTGCCGCGCTTCGACTATCGCGCCGACTTCGCGATGGCGAACGACAAGGGCGCGCGGCGCGAATACTACGAAGACGCAGCGCTGCTCGCGCCGGAAATCGCGCTTTTTGCCGTGGCCGACGGCATGGGCGGCCACCAGGCGGGGGACGTGGCCGCGCGGCTGGCGGTCGAGACGGTGCGCCGCGTGCTTTCCGGCCGCGAGGCGCAGCGCGTCATCGACGCTTACGTCGCGAAGGCGGATCTCGAGAGCCGGCGCGCCGTCTACGCCACCTTGCGGCGCGCGTTCGAAGAGGCCAATCGCGCGGTGCTCGCGGACGCGGCCGGCAACCAGGAGCACCTCGGCATGGGCACGACGCTCGACGCCGTGTGGCTCGCTCGCGGCAACGCGTTCGTGGCGCACGCCGGCGACGGGCGCGTCTACCTCGCGCGCGTGCGCACCATGCTCCAGCTCACGCAGGACCACTCGCTCGGCACGAGCGTCACGGGGGCGCGCCGCTCGTCGGGCATCACGAACGCCATCGGGCTCGCCGATCAAGTGCAAGTCGACACGCTGTTCGTCGACCTCACGCGCGGCGATCGCCTGCTCCTCTGCACGGACGGCGTGCACGGCCAAGTCGAAGCCGAAGCCGAGCTCGCCGATCTCGTGCGGAGCGGCTCGGTGAACCAAGCTTCGGGCTCGCTCGTCGCGCGCGCGGGCGAGCTCGGGCGCGACAACGCGACGGCGGTCGTCGTCGAAGTCGGCGAACGCTTCGTCAAACGCACCGACCACGATCGCGGGCTCGCGGCCGGCGATCTCGAACGCGCGCGGCAGAGCCCGCTGCTCGTCGACTTGCCGCAGTCGTTCGCGCTGAGCGCGCTCGCGGCGGCCGTCGAAGTCGAATTCGCCGCGGGCGACCGCATCCCGCGGCTCGTCACGAACAACCTCGTCGCTTACATCGTGCTCGACGGCGTCGTCCGCTACTCGAACGCCGAGCGCACGGTCGGCGCCGGCGCGCTCGTTTTCCCCGAATCGCTCGTCGGTCTCGCGGGCCCGGGCGAACCGCCCGTCGCCGACCAAACCACGCGGGTGCTCCGGGTCCGCGCCGACGACTTCGCCGAAGTCTGCGCCGATCCGCGCCTTGCCGCCGAGCTCTACCGCCGCCTCGCGACCCACATCGCCCGCGTCGCCGCCCGCGGCCGCTAACGCCCGAGCGCGCCCGCCGCGCCGAGCGAACCGCCGACCGAAGGCGAACCTGCTTGCAATCGTCCGCAAAGCGACTAGGTTGCGCCGGGTCGATGTCCGGGCCCCCTCGGACGTGGTCGGTTCGGGGCGTAGCGCAGCCTGGTTAGCGCACTAGACTGGGGGTCTAGGGGTCGCCGGTTCGAATCCGGCCGCCCCGACCATTTTTGGCCCATGTTTGGCCCACCCTAGGGGGGTCGGCGAGATCGGCGCGCGTGAGGCCGGCCGTGGCGAGGTGCTCGCCTGCGATCGGCGAGGTGGTTCAGTTCGAGAGCGCCGCCGTTTTCGTCGATGAAGACTAGATGCTCGTCTTCGGCGTTGCGGAGGATCGCGCCAGGCGCGGAGCGCGTCGGCGACGCCCGGCGAGAGTTGATCGTCAACAATCCGGGTACGCGTCGCTCGCGCGAAAGACATCCACGGGTTCTCGGGGCGGACACGTTGGTTCGGCGAATCGGTCTTCCCGAGTCGGCTTCAGCAGGGTCGGGCTCGCGGGCTCCCCCCTTCGGCGCGCCCTATTCAAGTGCGGCAAATCGTGTGAGACGGCCTGCTGCTTCGACCGGATCAACATCGCGACGGCGAACGAGCGTCGCACAAATGCGCATGGTGTGAGTGCGTGCGCGCCGCTATTCATTGGCGGGTGAGTAATGGCAAACACGGGGAGGCTGCGGTGCAGTCGGTGGCAAACTACGCTCCGGAGCTCGAGGATATCGGGCAGACTTTGCGGCAGATCGAGCAGTCGCTCGGCAGCGCGCCCGCGCGCAGCAATCGCTTCGTGGCGTCCGTCGTGGCACTCACTGCCGACCGAGCGTCCGCGCGCGTGAGGCTCTGCACGGGAAAGCTCCTCGATGTTCCGCTCTCGCTGATCAAGAGCGTGCGTAACCTGGGCCAAACCGCGAGTGGCGAAGAGCAGGCCGCCCTCGTCGCTGCCGAATTCGACACCTCGACGGCTGCGGGACGCTTCGTTGCTGATCTGGCCGCCGAGCTCGAGCGGCTCACGAGATCCCTGGTCCCCCCTGCGGAAGGCGGCCGTCGCTCCTTGTTTACCGACCAGCAGCTCGTCCACGGCAAGGCGGGCAAGCCAGCTCCGACGCTGAAGCCCGAACCCACCGACACCCGCATCGGTCGCTCGCTCTACAAGGTCAGCTCCGCGCCGGTCATCGTCCCGAGCACGGCGTACCTTTCGTGGCGTGCACCCCCCGGTCAATACCTCGCCCTCGAAAGCAGCGAGGCCCCCGAGTTCACCCAGCTCAACTGCATCATCGAGGAAGTGGATCCATCGTATATGGAGCTCCGCGGCGGCTTTGTCATCAACGGCTATTCCATCTTCGCACGGCAGCCCCCCGGAATTCCGTACGGCCAGGTTTGGACCGCCAACATCTTCATCGAAGCCACGCTGAATCAGGCTACGACCTGAAGCGTCAGCTTCCCCGCGCGGACAAAGCCGTCGGTCCGAACTCGCGCTTCATCGCGCGGCACGGGTCCTGTATCGTGCGGACATGGTGCCGGTGGTGTTTGGGTCGTCGTTCGGTCCGTTCTCGAGCGACTTGCTCCGGACGGGCCGCATCGGGTGTTGACGGGGTAAGCAGGTGGGTTTCCGTCGAGGGGTGGTGGGTGGCGTGGTCGCGAGTGGGATTTGCTTGCTTGCGGCTCCGGCGGTTGCCGAGCCGGCGACGGCTAATGTGCTTCAGCTCGGGGTCGGGTTCCGTTACGGGGTCGATGCGACGTCGGGCGATACGCTGAACCCGTGGGCGGTCGGGCTCGGTTTGGACGGCGGCTACACCTTGCCGAGCGCGCTGTTTCTCGGCGGCAGCTTCGAGTACTTCTTCGGCGAACAGGTCGGGGACGACACGAACGGTGCAAGCGCGAACCTGTGGCAGCTCTCCGCCGAAGGAGGCTACGACGTCGGGCTCGGCGCCTTCGTCTTGCGCCCGAAGCTCGGCCTCGGCCTCGCGAACGTTCACGAGAAGTCTTGCGCGCCCGCGCTCGATTGCACCTCCAACGACAAGAGCGACCTTGCCCTCTTGCCCGGCGTGACGTTCATCGTCATGCCTCCAGGGTTCAACATCACTGCCGACCTACGCTACGAGCTCGTTTTCGCGAGCAAGACGGGCCAGGGTCTGCTCTTCACCTTCGGTATCGGCTTTTGACGCGCTCGCGGTTTGAATCGCTATTCGGGCTGGCGCTGCTTGCGCTCGCCGCTTGTGACGGCCGTTCGCAGGCGAGCGGCCAGGGCAATCGGAGGCCGGTCACGTACGGGGCAGGGGGTAGCCCCGGTGGCGGGTATGGCGGCGGAGGTGCGATTGGCGGCGGGCCGACGAGCGTCGGAGGGGAACCGAGCGGCGGAGACGCAACCGCACCGGGCGGAACGCCGGGGACAGGAGGCGAGCCCGTCGAAGCGATGGGCGGAAGGCCGATCTTGACCGGGCCGAGCAGCGGCGTGCCCGCGTGCGCAGCGGTGAGTCAGAGCACGGTCGTCACCTGTCTCGATATCGACGCGAGCGCGCTCATCGCCGACCCCGCGCGCGGCTTGCTCTACGCGGTCGTGAAAGGCGACGCGAGCGAGCACGCCAACGAGCTCGTCGTGATCGATCCCGAACAGGGCACGGTCGAAGCGTCGGTGGTCGTGGGTTCGGATCCGGCGGCGCTCGCGCTCTCCGACGACGGGACGAGGCTCTGGGTGAGTCTCGAAGGCGCGCTCGCCCTGCGGGAGGTGGATGTCACGCGCTCGCCACCCGAACCGGGCGCCCAATATCCGCTCCCACGGCTTTACACCGAGGCGTACGCCGCGACACTCGTCGTGCCGGCGGGCGAGCCCGAGAGTGTCGCGTTCGCCTATCAATACGAGCATGTGAATCCGAATGCGGCGGATGCGGTGCTCGTCGATTCCGGAATGCCGCGCGCGAAACGACTCGCCTCGCCGCCGGGGATCAACGCGCTCGCACTCGGGCCCGTGGGCTATCTCTTCGGGCTCGACGATGACGGCAACCTGCTCACCATCGCCGTGGACGCCGACGGACTCACGGCGACGCCGCACGCGAGCATCGCCCGGGGCGGCCCGTCGAGCTTCGTTTACGACGACGGCTTTTTGTTCACGAGTGCAGGGCAGGTGCTCGACGTGACTGCGCCCAATACGCCCGAGGTCGCGGGCACGTTCGCGGAGAGCGGCTTGGTCGTGCCGCACGTGGCCGCTTCCGGCGCCGTCGTGCTGACGAACACCTACGATCCGAGCGCTTACGACGCTTCGATGCCCACGAGCACGACTCAGGCCCTCGACACGATCGTTTTGCGGCACATGAGCCTCACGAGCTTCGCCGCGGACGCCGAGCTTGCGCTCGACGGCCACTACTACGACGTTGCCAATCTGGTCGAACCGAAGCCGGGTCTGTTCGCGTTCATCGATTACCAAATTCCTTCCGCTCCAAACCTCAGAACCGTGCGCGCGGCGGTGATCGTCGTGCCGGCGCCGGAGTTGGCGGAGTAGTCGGCATGAACGCGCGAGTACGAGCGCTCTGGCTCTTGACCGTCGCCTTGGGCATCGGCTGTGACGAAACGACGAGCGATACCCAAAGCTGCTCGACGGACGACGACTGTTCGCGCGTGTGCGTCTTCGGCGACTGCCTCGGTGCGACGCCGGGCCCGGGCATCGCGGACTACGGCAGCGGCGCCACGTACGGCAGCGGCGGGACTTACGGCAACGGCTCGAGTGCCGGCGGGACCGGAGCCACGACCGGGGGCAGCGGAGCGAACGCTGGTCGAGCGAGCGCGGGCCGGTCGAGCAGCGGCGTCTCGGTGGGAGGCGCGCCCGGCGCCGCGTGTGCGCCGGGCAGCGCGGGCGAGCTCGACGTCGGCACGACGCCCGTCTGCCTCGGGCTGCAGGCGAATGCGCTCGTCGCCGATCCCAGCCGCGGCAAGCTCTACGCGGTGATCGGGAAGGACGATGCGCTGCACGCGAACGAGCTCCTCGTCATCGATCCCGAGCATGCGTCGATCGAAGCCTCCGTCGCGATCGGCTCGAACCCGGACGCACTCGCCCTTTCGGACGACGCGACTCGGCTCTGGGTCGGACTTCACGGCTCCTTCACCGTCCGTGAAGTGGATCTCACGGTGTCGCCGCCGGCGCCCGGCGCCGAATATCCCGTCCCGCCGCTCAGCTTCGAGGCTCAGGGCGTCTACGCGGGGAGGCTCGTCGTCTTGCCCGGAAGCACGGAGAGCATCGCCCTGTCCATACGTTGCGACGGCTGCAGCGCGGAAGTCGCCGTGATGGATGCCGGAACGCCGCGCCCCAATCACGTCAGCGACCTTTCGAAACTCGCGCCGGGCCCGAGCGGCTACGTGTTCGGCTACAACGACCTCGACACCGGTTACGACTTTGCGACCCTGGCGCTCGACGCGTCGGGCCCGACGGCGAACGACATCGAAGGGCTGCTCGACGGCTTCGGCACGGAGATCACGTACGACGCGGGCTACGTCTTCGCATCGAGCGGGCAGGTGTTGGACGTGAGCACGCCGGACTCACCCGTTCGAGCCGGCACCTTCGACTACCAGGGAAACCTCGTCCCGCACGCCGAGCAGCAACGGGTCGTGATGCTCTCCTACTCGCCCCCCGCGGACGTCTTCAGCACGGACGCCGCGACGAATACGCTCGCCCTGCGCGAGCTCGACCTGTCGGCTTACCGTGAACTCTTCGAAACGGCGCTCGTCGGGCAATACACCACCGTTCACGATTTCGTCGAAGTGAAGCCCGGGCTCTTCGCCTTCGTCGATTCACAGGCTTCGGCATTCGTGACCTCGAGTCCAGCCAAAGGAAGCCTGTATTTGTTCCGCGCGCCCGACTTCACCGAGTAGCGCCTCATCGCCGAAGGGCGACCGATTCCGGTTCGGCTCAGTTCGCGATTCCGCCGTCGGGGGCTTCGAGATTGGGGAACGCCGTCCCGAACCTGACGAGGCACCCTCCGAGGTCGACGGTCACGGCGGCGCCGTTGCAGTCGCCGCTCTTGGCGCCGGTGACGTGGAAGAAGAACGGTCGATTCGTGGCGCCGCTGCTGAGGGTGGGCGTGCCGAGTTGGCCGTCGGTGATGCAGAGGGTTTGGGCAGGCGCGGGTTGGCCGTCGGGGATCAAGAGCGACGTGCCGACGAGTGGACTCGCTTTGTTTTCGATCAGCGGCGGGGTGAAGGTCAGCGCCGCGTCCGCGCGGATCGTGCCGTTCACGTCTTCCCCCGCGGCGAGCGTGGTACCGTTGATGCTCGCGGATTGGTACGTCGAGAATTGAACGGACTGCCCGTCGACCGTGCCTTGCAAGTAGTAGTTGTCGACACCGGTCCCGTCACAGTGAGGGATCGAAGGGTCGGTGAAGAGCGGGTCCGAAGTCGCCTCGGTCATTCCCCCGGCCGTGCCCCCCGCCGCGCTGCCGCCCGTTCCACCGGCGCCGGCCCCTCCGGGATTCGAACTCGTGGGCGCCTCGGACGAGCTCGTGCAGCCGACGAGAAAGACCCATCCGGCCGCCGACGCGAACGCACGGAAACCCGCTCCGAGAGGGCGCATGGGAACACTCTCTCATGCTGGCGACGGCCCATCAAGTCAACGCCGCGAGTCGAAGATCAGGAACGCATACCCGTGACCCGTGGCGGTGAGATCTTGCCCGTTCGAGGTCACGACGACGTCGTCGATGCCGTCTCCGTTGAAGTCGCCCGTAGTAACGCCGGTTCCGAAGCCGAAACCGTCGGGGCCCACGTCCTCACCGCTCAGGATCACGTCGCTCGCGTCGTAGGCGTGTGCGCCGACCTGCCGGCTGGGCGTGCCTCGCAGCAACGCCAGAGCGCCCGGCTGCGGCACTTGGCCATCGGTGCCCGCAACGTAGGTGGACACGAGATCGACGTATCCGTCACCATCGATATCGCCCGTTCCCGTGCCATGCACCCCCGCGCCGTTGAGCGACGGATCACTCATCGTCAGCGTGAACGGGGCGTCTCCTTGTTGAATCGATCCCGAGAAACGCGAGGATTGCCCATAAAAGACCCGAATGCTGGCATCCTGAGACGGCGTTGCGAACGCCGGAAGTTCGAGGTCGTCGTAGCCGTCGCCGTCGAGATCGTGGGCCGGTTTTTGCGAGCGAGACGCGAACGTGAATGCCGCGTCTGCGTCCGCCGTAGTTAGCGAGCCGTGGAAGCGCTCGGCGCCGCCGTAGTAGAGCAGGGTTGCCGGTGACAAGAAGTTGCCGGAAGAGGTTGGATATCCTGGTGGATAGCCACTCGGCACGAGGAGATCCCCGTAGCCGTCGCCGTCGAGGTCTCCCGCTCCGATCGAACCCACTCCGGGCGCCAGACCGTTCGGGTCCATGTCGAAGGTCGCGTCGGGCATGGCGTGCGCGAGCTCATCGCGGTCGGTGCGACCGAACAACAAGGCCGTCTGGGGCCAATTCGTGTCGATCACGATATCGGGAAGCCCGTCGCCGTTCACGTCGCCCGCACCCTGCGCGGAGACGGGGCTCCAGCCGCTCGGCACTTGCCAAGTGATGCCGACCGTGTTCGAGAGATGAACGCCCGCGAGTCGTTCGGCTCCCCCGAACACGATGTGCACTCCGGTCGTCGAGTCGCAAGCGACTGCGCAGTTCGAGACGAACCCAAAGTCGTCGAATCCGTCACCATCGACGTCCCCGAGCGCGCCGATGCCGGTGGTCGCGCCGAGGAGCACGAAGTCGGCGGCAGTCGTGTCGATCTGGGCCGGAAATCGAGCGCGGCCGTAAAACCCGTACACGGCGCCGTAAGCCCCGAGCGAGGGCAAAAGGAGCGGCGGGCGCACCGTATGGTCGAGGATGGCGAGGTCGGCGAAGCCGTCGTGATCGAGATCGCCGACGAACGCGGCGTCGCCGCCCCAAACGCCCGTACCGGCGATCTCGTGAACGTTCAGAAGGCCGCTCGTCGGAGCGGTCGCGCCGCCGCCCGTGGTGTCACTGCCTGGCGTATCCGTGCTCGAAACGCTCCCGCTTCCGCCCGTCGCTTCGATTTCACCCTGGAGCGGCAATGTGTCCGCCGCACACCCCGAGAGGCTCGCGCCGAGCAGCGCGATCAGCGCAACGTGTCGTTCTCGCATCATGCCAATCCTCCTAGCCCCGAGTGGCTACGAGCCCTTAGTCTCCAGGCTCCGGTTCAGCCGTGAACGAAGTGCTCGGCTCCGGCGCCGCGCGTTCCACCTGGTTTTCAGCGCCCGCACAAACACGCCGCACCTTCTCGGCATACACGGACGCCGGATAGCGGCTCGCGAACTCACGAGCGTTTTCGGCGCCGCCCGTGTGTGCTTCACAGTGCGTGACCGCACGCAGCGCCGCCCGTTCCTCGATGAGCAGCCCGTGCGGAAAGCGTCGATCGAGCTCCGCGATCAGCCGCTCCGCTTCCGCGAAATCGCCGTTCGCCTCCGCCTGGCGCGCCGAACCGAGCACGACGAGCTCCCGTTGCAAATCCGCGCTCGCCGACCCGAGAGCGCTCGGGGCGGCACGCTCGGACGCGCGACGCATGCCGGTCGGCCCGCCCGTTGCCGCGGTGACGACGGGCGAAGCGGCGGCGCTCGGCCGTGGCGCGACGGACACGCTCGTATCGGCGAGAGTCGGCTGAGCATGCGGTGTCGTGGCAGTCGCCTCGGGCGCCCGGTGCACGACGAGCATCGGTGAGTTCGGGGACGAATCGAGGGCACGATTGACGGCCACGAGCACTCCGCCCGCCGCGAACGTCGCGAGCATGCTGCCGAGAAATACCTTCACGAGCGCGCCGAGCGATTGACCCGTTAATGTGGGCAAAGGTGCCGCGGCCCCGGCCGTACCTCCGGCGAGCGAAGCCGTGAGGCCGAGCGTCGCGGCGAGTCGGCGCTTCATCCGGTCACGATCCGCCGGCAAAGGTTCGTATTCTTCGCGGGTGATTTGGACGATTGCTTCGAATTCGTTCATCGCCGGCCGTCCCGTTTCGCGAGGGCGGAAGCAAACTTCGCGCGTACGGCTCGAAGTCGCGAGTAGAGCGTGTTCACGTTGAGGCCGAGCGCGTCGGCCGCCTCCGGCGCGCTCATGCCTTCGAGGATGCACGCGGTGAACGCCGCCCGCTGCCCGTCCTCGAGGCCATCGAGGACGCGCTCGACGAAGTGCACCATCTCGGCTCGTTCCGCGCCCTGCTCCGGCGTCGGTTGTTCGCTCTCGAGCTCGCTCGACAGCGGGTCGGCGGCACGGCGCTTCGCTCCCCGTCGAAAGTTCGCCGCGACGCGAAAGGCGATCGCGAAAAGCCACGTCCTCACCGACGACCGTCGCTCGAACTCCTCGCCGCGGCGGTGAACCACGACGAATACTTCCTGCGTGGCGTCGTCGAGCTGGCTCTGGGCGACTCCGAGCCCGCGGAGGGAACGCCAAACGAAGGCGAAATGCTCGTCGTAAAGCGCCTCGAGAGAGGGAAGTTCGGGCACCTCGGATGGTTCTTCGGGAGCGCGCTCGAGAGCTCGCATGGCGGGCGCTCGATTCGTGTCCGGGTCGAGCCGAAACCGTGATGGGTCGAACCTAAAACGCACGCACCACCATGCCGAGCGCGAGCTCGAAAGAAAAATCAGGGATTGCATGGACTTGGCCAGACCGGATCACGAAGGTGGCGCGGTCGAGCGTGACGACCCCGGTCGCGCGCAGGCTCGCGGCCAGGCGGGGCGAGAGCGCGGCGAGCGCGAGCAGCGTCATGCCGGGCGCGGGCACCCAGGCCGTCTGACGCAACGCCGGCACGACGCCGCGCCCCGCGGCGTGCTCCTGCGCGAGTCGAAATGTCGGGCACGCGCCGAGCACGATGCCGAACCGCCCCTGCACGCACGCGTGAGCGTCGAGCGACCAGAGCGTGAAGTAGCCGCCGCCCGTTGCGCCCCGCTTCAGTTGCGGAAGGAACGCTTCGCCGCCGAGCCCGAGGCGGATGCGCTCGAAGAGCAGGACTTCCCCGAGTGCTTCGAGGCCGGACGCCGGGTGCGGCAAGAGTGAGCTGTCGAAGAGAGCATGGCCCGCGAACCAGAGCTCGGGCGCCGGCGCCGGTTCCGAATTCTGCGCGGAGGGGTCTGTGGTGAGCGGCGCATCTTCGTCTGCGGCCTGCGGTTTCGGCGCGGCCGGTGGCGGCGGCGTGGTCGCGCGCGGTTCGGGCGCGAGCGGAGTGGCCTTTGGGGGTTCCGCCGACTCAGCGACGGGCGGGCTTACGGCCGCGGCGAGCTCGGGATTGAGCGCGAGCGCGATACTGAACGCGGCGACCTGCAGAAGAGAGGCGCAGTCGTCCGCGTGTACGGTGCGGGTGCCGGTGCTGTCCGCCGTGCGCACCGAAA
>DATJXW010000015.1:0-4107 GCA_035499895.1 Polyangiaceae bacterium
GGGCGCACTCGGGGCCGTCGCGGTCACGCTTGCGCTCGCCGCATCGCCGGCCGCCGCGCAGGAGTCGCAGGACCAAGCCGAGAACATCGCCGCCGCTCGCTCGCTCGGCATCGCCGGCGTTCAGCTCGCCGAGGCGGGCAAGTGCGACCAAGCGATCGAGAAGCTCAACCGAGCCGAGTCGCTCTATCACGCGCCGACCATCCTCGACCGCCTCGGCGAGTGCCAGGTCAAGATCGGGCAGATCGTGCTCGGCACCGAGAACCTGAACAAGGTCGTTCGTGAACAGCTCGCCCCGAACGCGCCACGGGCCTTCCGTGAAGCGCAGGCGCGCGCGCAGAAGGCGCTCGACGCCGCGCTGCCTCGCATCGGCCACTTGACGGTCAACGTCGAACCGAAGGAAGCGAAAATTACCGTGACCGTGAGCGATGTCGCGGTGCCGCCGGCGCTCATCGGCGTGGAGCGTCCGACCGATCCGGGAACGCACGAGGTCGTCGCGAGCGCGCCCGGCTACCTCACGCAGAAAACCACCGTGACGCTGGCGGAAGCCGGACGCGAAACGGTGACGCTTCGTCTGACGCTCGACCCGAACGCGCCGAAAGAAGAGCCGGTGGTCGCCCCGCCCGTCACCGCGCAGCCGCTCACGAACGAGCAGCAACCGCCGCCGCCCGCCACGGCAAATTCCAACGGCGCCAAGACGGCCGGTTACGTGCTCATCGGTGTCGGAGCCGCCGGTGTCGTCGCCGGCAGCATCACGGGCGCGATGGCATTGCAGAAGAAGAGCGGCCTCGATTGTCCGGACAATCACTGCTCCGGCTCGCAGAAGAACGATCTCGACAGCGCGAAGAGCATCGCGCTCGTTTCGACGGTCACGTTCGCGGTCGGGATCCCCGCCGTCGCCGTCGGCACCATCCTCCTTCTCACTTCGGGTTCGTCCGAGAAGAAGGCGGCTAAACAGCCGCCGCGTCATTTCGCAGCCCAGCCGTACTTCGGCACGACGAGCGCCGGCATCGTCGGCGAGTTCTGGTGATCCGAACGCGCCGAGCACGCGTCGCGCGTGAGTGTGAGTTCGTTGCATGCGCGCTCGGCGCGCGCTGAGTCGGCGTTGCAACGCGCGAGCGCGCGCGTGACGTCGAGGTAAACTCCGAGAGCGCTCCGCGCGACCCTCGCGCGAGGGCGCGCCATTCTCTGCGATACTGGTGAGGCATGTTCGGCTTCGAGTCTCGAGCTCACGCGCTGCGTGCCGGCACGGGCATCATGCTCCTCTGCGTTGCCGCGTGCGGCGGCGCGAAGGACACGCCGTTTTACGGCACGCCGATGCCGCCCGAGGGCGCGGCATCGACGGGCGCGCTCGTGAGCGGCGGCGCGAGTTCCGGAACGGGCGGCACCGTGAGCGGCGTCGCGGGCATGCATGCGACGGGCGGTGGCATCGGCGTGAGCGGTGGCGCCAACGAAGCGACGGCGGGCGAAGCGTCGGCGAGCGGCGGCACGGGAGCGAGCCGCGCGACGGCTGGAACCGGTGCCGGCGGCGACGCGTCGAGTACGGGCGGCTCGGGCGACACGAGCGCGACGGGCGGAGAGGGCGGTCGGAGCGAACCGAGCGGCGGGAGCGCTGCGACATCGAGCGAGGCTGGCGCGGGCGGCGAAGCGCCCACGCCGGTCGACTGCTCGCCTCACGACGCGAGCGCGGTGCCGTTCGACGGCCACTGTTACGCATGGCGCGCCGACATCAAGACGTTCGACGACGCCGTGTCCGATTGTCAGGCGCTCGGCGCCCACCTCGTCACGATCAGCTCCGCGAACCGCACCGTGGCGCAGTTTCTCGCCGAAAATACCTTCGTCTGGCAGCTCGCGGGTTCGACGGAGAGTTGGATCGGCGCGACCGACGGCAAGTCGCCGCATCAGCCCGGCGACGGGACGTTCTACACCTGGCTCACGGGTGAGCCGATGACCCTCGACAACTGGTCGAGCGGTGAACCGAACAACGCTCGCTCGTCGTGTCAGGACGGCATTCCGTGTTCGTGCGATCACGGCGCGTGCTACGAGCATTGCGGGTTCTTGTGGGACACGCCCGGCAAGCAGATGAACGCGCTGCCCGGGTGGAACGATCGCGTGTGCGATCATCAGCTGCCCTACGTGTGCGAATGGGACGGCTGAGAGAGCGCGAGTGAAGCTCGTCGCGCCCACCGCGTTCAAGGGAACCATGAGTCCGCTCGCGGCGGCGCGTTACCTTGGCGCGCCGGGCGATCGACTCTTGCCCTTGAGCGACGGCGGCGACGGCTTCCTCGAATGCCTCGCGTACGGACTCGGCGGGTCGCTCGAGCGCGTTCCGGCGGCGGATCCGTTCGGGTGGGTGCGTCCGGTGCCCGTGCTCCGGTTGCCCGGCGGCGGCGTCGCGGTCGAGTGCGCGCAGGTGATAGGACTCGCGGGACTCGAGCGGCGCGAGCCGCTGCTCGCGTCGAGTCGCGGTTTCGGCGAGCTCCTCGCGCAATTGAGCGGCGAGCCGCGCTTGTGGGTGGGACTCGGGGGGAGCGCGACCGTCGACGGCGGTCGTGATTTTCCGCCGCTCGCGCTGCCTCCGACGACCGTGTTCTGCGACGTGCGCACGGATCTCGCCGACGCAGCGCGCCTGTTCGCGCCGCAGAAGGGCGCGCGGCCCGAGCAGGTGCCGCTCCTCGCCGCTCGGCTCGCCGAGCTCGGCTTGCCGCACGGTCCCCACACCGGCGCCGCGGGCGGCCTCGGCGCGAAGCTCGCGTCGCTCGGGGCAAGGTTGATCGACGGCGGCGAGCAGATGCTCGAGGTGCTCGGCTTCGACGCGGCGTGCGCGGGGTGCGACACGGTGGTGACGGGCGAAGGCTGCCTCGACGCGTCGTCGCTCGAAGGCAAATTGCCGGTCGTGGTCGCGCGGCGCGCCCGAGCGCTCGGCTTGCGCGTGGTGGGTCGCTTCGGCCGGCGCGGTGAAGGCTGGGAGCGCGCGGCGGTGCACTTCGACGAGACGAGCTTCGAGGTTTAGTCTCCGTGGCGCGTTCAGCGTGTATAGTTTCGAGCGGCATGCTTCGCGGCGGCTCCGTCGTGCTCCTCTTCGCGCTGCTGCCGCTCGCGTGCGGCGGCTTGTCGCGGCGAACCATCGACGACCGCGTGAGTTACAGCACGAACTTCGACACCGACGAGACGCCGCTCTCCGAAAACGGCGCCTGGCACCACGCGGGGTCCGAGTGGACCAGCGTCGACACGGCGGACGGCAACGCCTTCGGCACGCAGCCTCTCGGCGCCGCGCGCGGCCCCGACGGCGAGTACAACGACTCCTACGCGTACCTCGCGGGTTTTCCGCCGGATCAGCTCGCCGAAGGGGTGATTCACCTCGGCGCGATGGATCCGAGCTGCACGCACGAGGTCGAGCTCCTCTTGCGCTGGGCCGATTCGAGCGACAGCGCGCGCGGTTACGAGTGCAATCTCGCGTGGGACGGCTCTTACGCCGAGATCGTTCGCTGGAACGGCGCGCTCGGAGACTTCGATTTTCTCGCGATGGGCAGCGTCGCCGAAGGCTTGAAGGACGGCGATACCTTCAGCGCGTCGGTGGTCGGCCATCGCATCGCGCTGTCCGTCAACGGCGTCGAACGGGCGAGCGTCTCCGACGCCACCTTCGCGGACGGCAACCCGGGGATCGGCTTCTGGCGCGGCCTCGGCGGGTGCGGCACGTTCGGCGACTTCGGGTTCACGAGCTTCACGGCGTCGTCCGTCGGCGACTGACGCGGCGCTCGACCCTTCGCTACGTCTTCTTGACCCAGAGTTTGCAGCTGCCGTTCGGGTTGATCGGACCCTTCACGACTTTGCACGTTCCGCACGCGTCCTGCCCGCCCGGGTTGAACTGCATGCAGCCCGAACAATGTTTGTTGGGATCCTGCGATACGTCCGTGTAGGCGGCGATCTCGCTGCGGAGCTTTGCGTCGTCCGGCGTGAGGCTGCTCGTGTCCTCGCAGCGCAGCGTCTTCGAGCAGGCGCCGAGCGCGGCGACGAGCGGCAGCAAGACGACGTGCCCGAGCGCGTTTCGGCGCGTCAGGGTCTCCGGCTTCGCGTGAGGCGTTTCTCGCGGGCTCTCGGGGCGGTCTT
>DATJXW010000016.1:0-6680 GCA_035499895.1 Polyangiaceae bacterium
CCGTCCTTGCGCTCAAGATGGGCAACGTCGTGCGCGTCACTTCCTCGCGCGACAACGGCGCGAGCTGGACGCCGCTTTCGGTGGCTTTCGACGGCGGCGAGCAGTCCCTCGCCGGCTCGCGCATGCCGACCGAGCTCATGACCGTCGGCCGCCGCGTCCTCTTGCACGGGAGCGCGATGCGCCCGAACGACACCTACGGACTCCTCTACTCGGACGATCAGGGCGCGAGCTTTCGCGGGCGCTGAGCCGCCACCGTCACGGCGGCTCGACGTCGTAAGAGAACAGCGGCGAGGGGAGCGCGTAGGCGCATCCGTCCGTGGTTTGGTAAATGACGGGCGCTTCGAGCTCGACGTGTCCCGGTGCGCGCGACCAAACCACCGGAGGCGAGGTGAAATCGGTGCTCTCCGCGGCAATCGTGTAGGTGAACTCGATGGCCGGGTCGGGATTGCCGGCGGTGTGCGTGGCGAGGTCGCTCAGCGCGATGTCCTCGAACGCGATGTCGTTCAGCACCGAAAACGAATGGACGATCGAGTCGTTCGGGACGACGGCGCCGAGGGCCGGCGTCACGTCGGACAGGGTGAGCACCGTGGGGTCGTTGACGCCCGCGCACGTGTTCTGGTCGCTCTGGCCGAGGCAGCCGCACGCGAGGGTCGCCCCGAGCGCGCACAGCAGGGTGTGGAATCGACTAAAAAGCATGGTCGTTTCGTGGTCGCGGCGACCATACCTCACTTGACCTCCTCGCCGTAAACCAAGACCTGTTCGAGATGGAGCATGCTCGTGCGCGTCACGCGAACGCGCACGTAGCGCGCGCGCACCGGCGCAAAACGCGGAGCGTAGCGATCGAATTCCGTGAAACGACGTGCCACCGCGCGATAGCTCGCATGATCGAGGCTCGTTTCGACCACGAGCGGAACCGCGCGATCCGCGCAGCAGTCGCTGCGATTTTTCAAGGAGACGCCGCTCACCGCATAGGGTTTTCCGAGATCGAGCTCGAACCACGGATCCTTCTCGACGAGGGTGTGAAACAGAATTTTGGTTTTCGAGCCGCCGCACGTTTCACCTACCGGGTCGCAGGGCCACGCGACGCTGCTCGTCGTCCAATGTTTACCGTTCGAGATCACGCGCGGGGCGAAGAGGCCGTGCGCGACCCAGGCGAGCGCCGCGACGAGCGCGAGCGCGGGCACGAGCCACCGAGCAAGGGCTTTGCGGCGTGCGGCGCGTGCGAGGTGGAGCGGACGTTCGCGCGCGTCGAGGAGGCGCTTTCCGTGAGCGAGCAGGCGCTCGAGATCGCGGCTCGCCTCGTCGACGGCGAGCAGGGCGTCCAAGGGCTCGCGCCGGAGCGCCGTGTCGAGCGTCGCCCGCGCGTCGCCGTCGCGCTCGCTCTCGCCGTCGTTCGTGAGAGCGGACTCGTCCGGGAGCGAACCGAGACAACGAATGGCGGCCCGGACGTTCGCGAGCGCGAGCGCGACGAGCTCGGGCCGTTGGCGCGCGGCACGAGCCGAGCGCAGCGTGTCGCCGAGCTCGAGCGCCGCGCGCGCGTAGTCGATGCGCGAGCGCGCGAGGCGGTCGGGCACGCAGGCGCTCATTGCTTGTCACCGCAGACGATGGCGAGCGAGCCGCTCGGCGTGAGGTACGCGAGGTGGAAGCGATAGCTCGAAAGGTCCTCGGTCCGGAGCGACTGCGCGTAGTGCTGCGCCGCCGCTTGCGATTTGTCGGTCTTGAGATTCCCCGCGGAGCCGTAGAAGAGCGTGGAGAGGCAGTTGAAGCCGCGCTCGTAGGCGAGCGCGAACAGCTGATTCGCCTTGTCGGCGTCGGACGCCTCCGGATCGAGGGCGAGGCCGAAGGACATGGCGGGCGTGTCGAGCGAGTAGTTGACGACGCCGTCGTCGATTTCGAGCAAGTGGGGGCGCGACGCTCCGAACTCGCGCCGGAGCCGCGGCGCGTCCTCCCAATAGAACCGGGCGTAGGCGGCGTGATAACTCGGCTGCCGTTCGAGCTCCAAAAAGAAGACGACGCTCGCTCCCGCCATCGCCACGAGCGCGATGTTCGCCGCTCGTGCGGGCAGCGCGACCGGCGCTCGATCGACGAGCGCGAGAGCGGCGAGCGACACGAAGAGCGTCGAGACCGGCATGTACCAGGAGCCCGGGCCGTCCGTGAGGAAGCAAATGTCGTAGCCCGCGAGCAGGACGACCCCGACCGCCGCGGGCGCGAGAAAGCGCTCGTAGGGTCGCGCGGACGGGCGGTAACGCAGGATGAGCGTTCCGCCGAGCCGTGAAGCGCGGAACGTGAGAGCGAGATAGCCGCAGGCGAACAGCAGCGGAATCAGGAGCGACGCTTCGCGCTGCAGCGTCCAGAGGTTGTAGTTCGACCAAGACTTCCACAACGCGAGCCAGGCGTCGATGTGCGCCGAGGTGAGATCGGGGAAGCTCGTCTTGCGCGCGCCGCTCACGGGGACGGCGCTGCCGAAGAAGTGGACGTTGATCGCGACGTCGAGCGCGACCGGCAGCGCGAAGGCCGCGAGCGCCAGCAGCGTTTCGGACGCCGGCCGCAGCCGCGCGCGTCCGGCGGCGAAGAGGGCGACGGCGAGCGGCAGGGCGACGAAGACGTGGTCGAGCCGCGCGAGCACGAGCGCGCCGAGCGCGGCGCCGGTCGCGAGCGCTCGCTTCAGGGACGGTTCGTCCTCGTACGCACAGAAGAGGTGCGCCGAAAGACCGAAGCAGAAGAGCACCGCGCCGCTCTCCATGCCGTTCACGTAGCTCCAGAGCGTGCCGTAGACCGGGAACGCTCCTTCCAATTCCTTCGGCAGCTCGGGCAGGCGAGGCAGCCAAAATGGCGCGATCAAGAGGCCGTAGAGGCCGACCGGCACGAGCGCGAAGAGCGGCGTGAGTCGGCCGCGTTCCGAGAGGGCGCGGGCGAGAAACCAGACGCCGCCGGCGACGAGCGCGAGGCTCGCGAGGATGAACACGAGCAGCGTGTAGCGACCGACGCCGAGGCGGTCCGTGGCGAAGTGCAGCGCGCCGCCGACGAGCATCCAGAGCGGATGAAAACCGTTCGTCGCGTGCTGCCCGTCGAAGGACGGCACGCCGTGGCGCGCCATGTTTCGAGCGATGGTCAGGTAGTAGAACGTGTCGGCGGCCGCGTACCCGAACGGGCGCGCGCGCCCCGAGAGCGCGAGGTCGACGACGACCGGCGCACAAAGCAGTGCCAGGGAAAATCCCGACACCAAGCGCATAGAAGGACCCGGAAGGGCCCGTCCCCGTTCCACAACCACCGCTCGCGAGCATGCCGCGCGGTGCTCGACCGGTCAAATTTGGACGGCCGCGAGCGGCGTCGGGGGCGCGCCTGCGACCGAGCTACGTCGCGACACCGAGACGTTTCCGCGCCTCGCCGTACGCCTCGCTCACGCTGAAAATCGCCACGTCGCGCGCCTCGGCGTGGCGGCCGAGCCAGCGCAGCCGGTCCGGCCCTTGTGCAGGGAGCTCGGCGCTGCTCGCGAGCGCGAGCGCGCGCAAGGCCGTGAGAGGCGAACCTACCGCGAGGAGCGCCGTGCGGTTCGCCCACTGGTTCAAGGCGGTGGCGAGCTGGCTCGCGCGGCTGCCGAGGCTGCCGACGACCTCGAGGGCGAGCATCGGCACGTCGCCGCCGAACGGTTTCGTGATCGCGGCCTTGACGCGCTTTTGCGCATCGGCGAGGCGCTTCGGATCGACGCCCTCGGGCGTGTACTCCGCGAGCGCCGACAAGAAGCCTGCGACGACGGGGCCGAGATCGGTCGGTACCGTGCGCGCGAGCGTCGCCGCGCGCACCTGGATCAGCTTGAGCGCCCGGACGAGCAAGAAGTAGCGCGTTGCGTCGTCGCCGCGTTCGAGCAGCGCGGCGCCGTAAACGATTTGAGCGGGGACCGAGCGCGTCGCGAGGCACGTCGGGCCGAGCACCGGCGAAACCAAGACTTCGAGCCCCGGGATGCCGAACGTTCCGGCAAGCTCGCGAGCCTGTTCGCCGAGCGCGCTCGCTTCGGGCGGGAGCGGAGCCGCGCGGAGGGTCCGGGGGTCGAGGCCGTAGGCGGTGTCGAGCACGTCGCCCGCGCGCTGGAGCAAGGTGCGGAGAGCCGGCGTCACGACTTCGGGGGCGAGGAGCTCGTCGAGCTCGGGCTTCGCGACGGCGGCGCCCGCGCCACGCACGGCGACCGGCTCTCCGGCGAGAGCGGCGAGGGTCGCTTCGGCGACGAGCGCGGCGTCCGTCGCGCCGCGCAGATCGGCGACGGTGCCGAGCACCTCGAAGAGCAGCGCTTCGAAGCGGCCGGTCGCGAGCGCCCGACGCGCGTCGGTGGCGGCGCGATCGACGAGCACCTGCGCCGCGCGCTGTTCCCCCGAACGCCGGTGGTACTCGACCGCGGCGCGAAGGACGATCACGTCCTGCGGCCACTCCTTGCGCGCGCGCTCGAAGAGCTGGTCGGCGCGCTTCTTGTCCTTGACGATCTGTTCGAAGACGAGCCCGAGGCCGAGCGTGCGATCGCGCTTTTCGGCGGGCGTCTTCGCGCGTTCGAGCAGGGCGGATTGGAGCTCGACGGCGCGGTTCGGTTGCGCGAGGTTGCCCGCGATCTGGACGAGGCGGAGCGTCGCGGCTTCGTCGTCGGGCTCGCGCTTGAGCACCTCTTGATAGGCGAGCTCGGCGCGCTCCGGGTTCGGCAGCGTCGTGTCGTAGAGCTCGCCGAGGCGGCGGTAGATCTGCGTCTGGCGCGCCGGGTCCGGCGTGTGACGAACGAGCCGGATCAGCGCTTGCTCCGCGCTCGACCAGTCGCCCTCGGCGCTCGAGAGCTCGGCGAGCGCTTCGAGCGCGCCCGCGTGTTCGGGATTGGCGTCGAGCGCCGCCGTGAGGGCGCTCCGCGCGGCGGCGTGCTCACCGACGCCCGCGAGCAGCTTGCCACGCTGCACTTCGAGCGCGATGCGCTCTTCGGGATCCTTCGCGAGCTCGAGCCGCCGGCCGAGCACGTGCGCCAGGGCCTGGCGATCGCCCTGTTCGATGAGGAGAGCCTGGAGCCGTGCCATCGCGTCCTCGTGCTCCGGATCGATTGCGATGGCGTGTTCGAGCGCGGCGCGCCCGCGCTCCGGGTCCGAAACCTTGTCGAGCCAGAGCACGGCCGCCTGATGCCACGCGCTCACGCGATGCGCGTCGACGGAGCTCGATTCGGCGACGACCTCGAGCGCGCGCGCGGCGCCCGCGTAGTCGCGCAGGCCCTCGAGCACTTCCGACAGCGTGGTGAGCCCGACCAGGTGATCCGGCACGAGCTCGAGGCAAATCTCGAGCTCGGCTTTGGCCTGCTCGAAGCGGCCGAGCCGAGCCGCCGCTTCGGCGCCGCGCAAGGCGAGCGTCGCCTTGTCGAGCGGGTGCTCGACGAGCGCTTCCAGCCGAACGTGCGCGTCCATCGCCTTCTCGGGTTCGTCGGCGGCGCGCGCGTGGGCGGCGAGCGCGCGCAGGGCCCACACCGACGACGGGTTCCGTTCGGCGGCGAGCTCGGCGAGCTCGCGCTGCGCGCCCCAGGCGCCGGCTTTCGCGCGGAAGCGCGCTGCGAGTCGCGCGTGCGCGAACCCTTCGAGGTCGGGGAGCGCGCGTGCGAGCTTCGCGCACACCGGCTCGAGCTCCTCGTCACGGCCCTCCGTGGCGTACGCCTGTTCGAGTTGGCGCAGCGCCGGGAGCGCGTCCGGTGCGTGCTCGAGGATCGCGTTTTGCCAGAGCACGACGCTCGCGGTGTCGCCGCGCTCGCGATCGAGATCGCTCAAAGCCTCGTAGAGCTCGCGTTGTTCCACGCGATCTTCGGCCGCCCGGGCGCGCGCGAGCAAATCCTCCGACAGGCGCGCCGCTTCCGGCGTCCCGGCGGCGGTGCGTTCGGCGGTGAGTCGAGCGAGGGCGCCGCCCGAAGACGCGGCGCGGGCCGCCAGTCGCGCGGCGTTCGCCCGATCGCCTGCTCGCTCGTACTCGAAGGCAGCCTGAAGCTCGAGCAGAGCGCGCGTGCCTTCGCTCGCGTGCTCGGCCGCCGTTTCGCGCCACGCGCCGCGCTCCGCGTCGCGACCGCCCCCGAGTCGCTCGTGGAGCTCGCGCAGGCCCACGTCGCCCGGGTGCGCTTGGATCGCCCCTTCGAGCAGCGCTCGAGCTTCGGCGGGCTTGGTGTCGGAGACGAGCAAGGCTTCGCGCACGAGATCGAGCGCTCGCTCCACCTCGTCCGGCGTGATTTCGCGGCGCGCTTTGAGCCAATCGGTGAGCCGCTCGGCGTCGGCCGCGGCCCGCGCGTACTGCTCGCCGCTCCGGAAACCGATCGAGAGCGCCGGTTCGAGCGTGACCGCGCGTTTCAGCCATTCGTCCACGCGGCTCGCGTCGGAGGCGCCGAGGCGCTGCGCGGCTTCGAGCAGGAGCACGGCGGCGTGCGTCGCATCGGACGTCGAGGCGGCGAGCTCGGCGAGCGCCGTGCCCTGCGCGCCGGTGTCGAGCACGGCGAGGCGCGCGCGGAGCGCGGCTTCGAAGCTCGGATCCGCTTCGGCCGCGTCCGCGTAGACCGCGCGTGCTTGCTCCGGATCGCCGCCGAGCTCGGTGACCAGGGCGCGGACGAGCGCTCGATCGCGGGCCGCCGGTTGCGCGCGTGCCTCCTCGCCGAAGCGACCGAGCGCGAGCGCGACCTCGGCGTGACG